>SVNN01000087.1 GCA_015066905.1 Ruminococcus sp. | reverse complement strand
CCGAAAGAATTCGGTTTCGTTTCGGAAAATTGGAACCAAGCGGCTGTGTGCCTGGGAAAAACTCCGTCAGCAGCAGTCCGTTCCGGATCATACGTTCTTTGAGTTCCGCGTGTTCTTTCGGATAATTGACATTCAGACCGCATCCCAACACGGCAATCGTCGGCTTATCTGCAGCCAGTGCAGTTTCATGTGCCACCTCATCAATACCGAGCGCGAAACCGCTCACAACGGTCAGGCCATTTTCCCCCAGACCCTTTGCAAACATCTCCGCAATCCGGATCGAATAGGAACTCGGTCGGCGCGTACCGACAACGGTGATGCCAAGAAAGTCGGACATCAGCTCGAGACGTCCCATCGAAAAAAGAACCAGCGGCGGATTATAAATATTCCGCAGGCAAGCAGGATATGCCGCGTCCTCATAGGTCGTGACAGAAATATGGTTGCGCGCGCAATACTCCAGCACAGCATCAACCTGTTCCAGATGCGCGGTGCGTGCATTCCGTTCCTCCGATGGCGTCAGACCGGTAATCTCGCCTTCGCGCAGTGCATAGAATGCATCCTGTACAGATTCGTAATGCTCCAGCACATCCCACACGCGGGGATTGGCCGCACCAAATACAAGCGACAGCCAGAGCCAGTATCTTGTCTCGTTCATCGTTTTCCTCCTTGCAGCTCCCAGAGGATGATGCCTGCCGCCATAGCAGCATTGAGAGAATTGACAGTCCCCTGCATCGGAATCGTCATACAGGTATTGCACGCGGCAGATACACTGTCAGGCAGTCCGTTCCCCTCATTACCGATCAGCACGGCAGAACCAGCGGAAAAATCACAGCTGCGGATCTCCTGTGCGGCAGAGTCGATGACAGCTGCAAAGGTGTGAATCCTCTTTTCGTGCAGAAGCGGCAGCAGTGTTTCGATCTTGCAGGTGTTCCAGAACGGAACACGGAACAACGACCCCATTGTCGCGCGGACGACCTTGGGACTGTAAATATCGCAGCATCCGCAAAGCAGCACGCCGTCGATGCCCATTGCATCTGCGGTTCTTAGTATCATGCCGAGATTGCCCGGATCCTGCAGATTCACCAAGACGAGATAGTGCCCGTCCGGTTTGAGCGCCGACTCCAGCGCAGGACAAGGCAAAAAGCGGCAGACTGCAAATACGCCCTGCGTCTGCTCGGTGGCGGAAATCTTCGCGCCAAGCTCATTTGAAATGATGCGTATGCTGAGTCCTTTCAAATCAACCTGTGCGAGCAGGGCATTCTGTTTTTCTGCGGCAGACTTTGTGACAAGCACCTGTTCGATCGGCGCATAGTGTGCGATCGCATCCTCGACAAGGCGCAGTCCCTCCAACACAAATAAGCCATCAGCATACCGTTCTTTTTTCGAACTGATCAGCCTCTGGCAAAGTTTGATATTCGGATTGTCCTTTGAGGAAATGATTTCTTCTGACGGCAATATCCTTCCCCCGTTTCTATGATATTCGCGATATAACTTTGCCTTCCCGCACAGTGTACGGAAAGGCAAAAATCAATATTCGCTTAGAGAGCAGCCTTTGCCTTCTCGACGATTGCGGTAAAGCCTGCTGCATCGTTGATTGCAATCTCAGACAGCATCTTTCTGTTGAGGGAGATGCCAGCCTTCTTGCAGCCGTTCATAAAGGTAGAGTAGTTCATACCGTTGAGCTTGCAAGCGGCAGAAATACGGGTGATCCAGAGCTTTCTGAAATCTCTCTTCTTCTGCTTGCGGCCGATGTAAGCGTAGTTGCCGGACTTCATTACGGCCTGCTTCGCCATCTTGAAATGCTTGCTCTTGCTGCCCCAGTAACCCTTAGCCAGCTTTAAGGTCTTGTTTCTTCTCTTACGGGTCATCATTGCGCCCTTAACTCTTGCCATTGTATTATACCTCCGAATCAGTATTTAAGCGGAAACCGCTCAGGATGAAATCAAATCAGCTGCGCCTTATGCGTAAGGAATGAGCTTCTTTACGGTCGGTGCATTGGTTGCGCCTGCAACGCCTGCGTTACGAGCGATTCTCTTCTGCTTGTGCGGCTTAGCGGTGAGTCTGTGACGCTTGTTGGTGTGCTGGAACTTCACCTTGCCGGAACCTGTTACAGTAAAGCGCTTCTTTGCGCCGGAATGGGTTTTTACCTTAACCTTAGCCATGTTTGTAGTCCTCCTTGATAATTTACGAGTGCCGCGCGAATCGCCGGCATCTCAGCGGGACCTGTCGGTCACTTCTGCGCCTTCGGCGACATGAACATCACAATGCTGCGGCCCTCCATCTTCGGCGGCTTATCAACGACAGCAGCGTCGCCGCATGCCTCACGGAACCGTTCAAGCAGCTCCTCGCCGAGATGCGGATGTGCAATTGCACGCTTGCGGAATCTTACGGAAACCTTGAGCTTATCGCCGCCCTTCAGGAACTTCACAGCCTGATTGACCTTCGTGTTGAAGTCGTGGGTGTCGATTGCAGAGAACATACGGATTTCCTTGATCTCAACAATTTTCTGGTTCTTCTTTGCTTCCTTCTCACGCTTTGTCTGTTCAAAACAGAATTTACCGTAGTCCATAATACGGCATACAGGCGGGGTTGCCTGCGGCGCGATCTTTACAAGATCCAGATCCTTGTCGTACGCAATTTTCTGTGCGTCTTTGGCGGATAATACGCCAAGCTTTGTTCCATCAGCGTCGATCACCAAGACCTCACGGTCGCGGATCTCTTCGTTGATCTGATGCTCCTGTTTGCTTATGGCCAGCACCTCCAAGTCAGATTTGAAAACAAAAAATGAGTGCAGATATACAGCTGCACTCATACGAATCCCATTCAAAAAACGGACGTATTGACCGGCATATAAGAAGATATGACGGTGAGAACAGCGTTCTGCTTTGTTTTACTCAAATAGTATACACGATTCATTTCCGTTTGTCAAGCATATCTGATATATTTTTATTTTTTACCAGAAAATACTGCGAAAACGGTCAAATAATTCCAGACACTTGAAACGGATGCGATATCTCCGCGGATGCTGCATCACATCGAGTTCATCCTCAGAAAAATAATCCTGTGCCGTGTCCGTATCAGCTGTAACCGTCTCAGCGGCAGGAATACACAGCGGCGGATACATCACGCACCACCAGTTCTGTCCCTCCGCTTCACCAATTGTCACACGAAGCGCATCATACACCCCCGCAGGCATAGTGAGCGTGTCATAAGTCTTTTCTTCAAAAGCGGTTTTTACGACCTCCGCATGTACGGAATATGTTTCGCCTGCCTGTGCGATTACATCTGCAGCGATCTGCTCAATCTCATCCAGAGAATCTTCCGCACACTGAATCATTTCCTCCAGCGAATCTGCATCCCCGAACAGCGTTTCAGAAGATGCTAAAAGCGCGTCACGCACCTCCAGCTTCAGCTGCTGATCCTCTTTGCTGTCAGAGTTCGCGAGAATATGCAGGCGAAGCACCTCCTCGCGCAGGGACTGCGTTGTATCTGAAAGCTTGTCTAGCTGATTCCAGCAGATTGCGCCGATCAGTCCGATCAATAATATACGTTCCATTCGTTTCATGTCAATCACCTCGATTGGATTGTGGACACAAAACGAATGGAATATACAGCAGATATGAATTTTTTATTCGATCGTAATCTTGCGGTTGTCACCGATCAGACCGATGTAGGTCTTTCCTGCGTTGATCGTCAGTTCCTTTCCCGACGTATCATACAGTGCAATCTTCGCGTCCTCCGACGGCTTTTTCCAGACAATCTCCTGTGCCGCACCGCCCGAAACGTAATAGCCCTTTCCGCCGTCCAGACCGACATCCATCAGATATCCGTCTGCGCGGGTATGCACCGGCGTCTGCAGCACGAGCAGATTTGTAAACGCAAGCTGCTTGTCTGCGCGGCTGTCCATATGCGGTTTACCGGAATGCTGCTTCAGATAGGTCGCAGTTTCCGTATCATATGTGAACGTGCTGTAATAGCTTTCCGAAAACGGCAGATTGATCTGCGTACAGGAATCACCCGCAGGCTGCTGCGGCTCATCCGGCTGATGGAACGAAAACAGGCTGTCATAGTTCCACTCCGTGCGGAATCCGTAGGTGTCGATCGCGTCCGGCACTGCGCTTCCCTTTAAATATCCTGTATGTTCGGAAGCATATTTTTTTACGCGGTCCGAATCACGGAAATAGATCACGCCGTTTGCTGATCCGCCGCCGTCCATGCGATCCAGCTTCAGTCGGTTGAGCGTGTCCATTGCGATGGTCTGATCGCTCCCCCAATGGCAGTAGATCGCGTCCATGCTGTGCGCAAGAAGCGCATAATAGTAGCGGCAGCTGCGTACCGAGCAGATGTCAGGCATCGCCGCTGCGTCAGCGTATACCGCGAGCAGGCGGGTAATTCCGCCTTCCACAGGAATCTCATAAAGAATGTCTGCCTGTGCAACGCCGTACTGCGGCAAGGCTGCTTTGAGATTATTGACCATCACTGCGACCGGACGCTGTCCCACTGCAGATTCAGAATAGCCTGCCTCACCCGTCAGCGGATTATAAATCTCAGTCACCTCAGGTGCGGTTGTTGTTGTGACTTCCGTGGTCGTTGTCGTCTTGGTAGTCGTCGTCTCGGTCTGGGAAGCGGAATCTGCAATCTCTTCACTGCAGCCTGTCAGAAGCAATGCCGCCAGCAGAGCACAGAGTCCGGTTCGATAGTTCAGTTGCATAAGAAATCCCCTTTCGGATCAAAGACATCAGCGGTCGGGACACACCTTGGAGATCAGTTTTTCGTCAATCGTTACGGTATATTCCTCAGCGAGCTTATTGTACACCGCAAGATATGCGTCATTCTCAAGCTCAGCCTTGATGTCTACCTGCCACTGCGGCAGGCCTTCGCCGGAAAAATACATGATATGATAGCCGTAGCTGGTTTCCACAATACCGTGATCACCGCTCTTGCGCTTTTCATCAAAGCACCAAGCATCAAAGGTATCCACCATCTCACCGCTCTGCACACTTTCATACAGACCGCCGAGTGTATTGGAACCGGGATCCTCGGAGTACTGGTTTGCCAGCTCTGCAAAATAATCCTCGGTCGGCTTGACCTGCCAGAGTGCATAAATACGCTCTGCCTCTGCCTTTGCCGCTTCCTTGTTCTCATAATTCTCGGTCTGCATCAGAATGTGGCGGACATCCACTGTCTGGGATTCCTTTCTTGCAGGCAGGCTCCGCAGCTGGTATACCGTGTAGGCATCGGTTCCCTCAACTACAAATGTATCACCGATCTTTGCAGATTCTGCCCACGCAAAGCGTTCTTCACCGCTTGCCGCCAGACTGCCTTCCGCAACCAGACTGGCCAGCTGCTTATCAATTTCTTCATCAGTCTTGCCGGCATCCTTGAAATACTGACGGATCCACTTGTTGAAGGATTCTTCATCCTTGCACGCAGAAAGCTCGTCGCGATATTTCTTCGCTTCCGCTTCGGTCATTGCCGCTTCGCCGGAGCTGTTCTTAGCATAGCTGAACGTACAGCTTGCCTGCTGCCAGTAGAGATAATCCTTTTCATTTTCTTCATAATGCTTGATCCACTGATCTTCCGTGGTCACACATTCTCCCTGGATCTTCTCGCTGTACTTTGCAGCAAGACGGGTCATCTCAATCGCGCGGCGCACATCCTCGCGCTTGATACCTTCCCCATAGTGAGAAAGATCAATCGCGTCCGCTTCCTGATCTACCTTCGCCTGCTCCTCCGCCGTCAGCGTCATACCCTCTGCCTTTGCCTTTTCCAGCAGCACGAGCATCTGGGTGACATTCTTTTCGACGGAATCCATCAAAACATTGAACCAGGTCTCTCCGTTATATTCCTGCTCGCGCAGGGAAAGAGTCGGATTAACACCCATATAGCCAAGGTATGTAGCGCCGCTGGAGAGGAAAGAATCCTCCATCTGCACATAGAAATATGCCATCTCCGCATTGTTCAGCTCATAGTGCTCGCTGGTCACAGAGACGCGGCTGCGTTCCATGACACCGCTGGTCTTGATATATTTCATGGTGCCGAATGTTGCACCACCGACAAGCAGAATACTGCCGGCAATGCAGACGGTACGGGTGATGATCTTCTTTTTGCGGCTGCGTTTGCGTTCCTTGCGTTCTTCATCCTTACGCTTTGCACGCATCAGATCCACATAAGCAGTTCCTTTTTTTGCATTCTTCTTTTTCGCCAAATTCTTTCACGCCTTCCTGTGAGATTGGACTTTCTATTTGATGATGGTATAAATGACACCGAACCACTCTCTGACCCAATAGGTCGGGAGCAGCCACAGCTCAGTTTTCGCGGGGACCGCCGTTGTTTCGATGCCAAGCTCTCCGGCAAGCATCGACGCACGCAGCTGATGATAACCGTCTGTTGCGACCGCCAGACGGGTCGGATCCAGACCGGAATCATTCAGCAGAGCCAGCGAAAAAGCAAAATTCTCCTCGGTGCTTGTAGACTGATCCTCCATCAGAATCCGATCGGCAGAGATGCCCTTATCGGTCAGATAGCGGTACATACAAAGCGCCTCGGAGATTTCTTCATCCGCACCCTGACCGCCGGAAACCACAGCGACCGTGTCGGGATGTTCCGTGAGATATGCATACGCCGCCTCCAGACGATGGCGGAGCATTCTGCTCGGACGATCGCCGTAGACCTTACAGCCGAGGACGATCATCGCCTGCGGCTCCTGCTCGGGGCGGTGATAGATTTTATGCAGCATAAAACCGGAGATGACCAAACAGCAAACCGTACACAACACCAGCAGTGCCGCAGCAACGGTAAACAGTCCTTTTCCCGCCTTATGGCTGCAAAGCTGCGAGAGCAGCGATGAAATCTGCGGATTGAAGCAGGCAAACAGAAATACCGCAAGCGATACTATCGCGCCGGATCCGTTGCCGAGATTGATGATCCCGCTGATGATCACGGGCAGCAGAAACGCGATCAGTCCGATCGCGCCTGCCGCACCGATCAGCAGTCGAATCGCAGTATTTTCAATCAGAAGCATTCAGGCATTTTCGCGCAGCGCCTTTGCAAGCTGCGCCGGACACGAGGTCTGCTTCATACCACAAGTGATTCCCTCCAGACGCTCGATGACATCCTCGACCTTCATCCCCTTGACAAGAGCGGAGATTCCCTTGGAATTACCGTTGCATCCGCCGATAAACAAAACATCCTTGACGATGCCGTCCTCGACTTCAATCTGAATCTGACGGGAGCATACACCCGTCGGCTGATACACAAATTTCATACAATTTATTCCTTTCCTTTTTGTTCAGCATCCGCCTGCAGCGCCTGCTGCTTTGCACGCTTGCTGTCTTCCTGCCGCTGGTTGGCCAGCTTGATGATACGATCCACATTTTCTTTCGTCGTCAGGCAGCTGCCCAGATGAGTGGGCTTCGCGTTGTAAAGACCGTGGAAATCCGAACCGCCGGTTACGATCAGATTATACTGCTCTGCAATTGCGCGCAGATCCGCGCGGTCTTCTTCAGACGCGGTGTAATGATCCACCTCGACACCGTCAAGCTTCCCTTCTTCCGCCAGCTCGATAAGCAGATCGCGGTTGTTGTAAAGCATCGGATGCGCCAGCACCGCAACACCGTGTGCCGCATGGATCAGGTCGATCACAAAATGGACATCGGGATATTCACGCTCAACCAGACAGGTTCCGTTCTTGAGATTGAACAGTTCATCGTTCAGCTCACCATAAAACTCCAGCGCATAGCCGTAGTCGATCAGCGCACGCATGATGTGCTGCTTGAACAAACTCTTGGAGCTGGTCGCGTGCTTGAGCACGCTGTCGAGCGTGATCGGAAATCGTTCCATCACCTTTTCGACCATTTCCTTACCGCATGCCTTGCGGATCTCGCAGGACTTCAGACAGAGTCCCTCCAGACGGTCGGGCTTTTTCGGTGCATAGCAGAGAATATGCACCTTATCATTTCGCTTCTTGTCCCAGGCAGAAAGCTCTACGCCCTGCAGAACGCGGACGCCGTAGCGCTCACCCAGTACAGCCGCTCTTGAAAAAGAAGAGAGGGTATCGTGATCGGTAATTGAGATCATATCAATCCCTGTGCGTTTCGCCTGAATGATGATCTGCTCGATGCCGAGCGAACCGTCAGACAGCGTTGTATGGCAATGTAAATCACAAATCATGCGGATTCCTCCAATGCCGGATTACCGGCGTGAGATTCATTACGATTGCACGCTTGCACAATAATAATGCAACAATTATACCATATCCGCCCCAAAAATGCAAGTGTATTTTGTGGAAAAAATCCATCCGGATCAAAATATATCAAAATCCGTCCTGCCATCTGCGGATATTTTCCTGATTGAAGGAATAGGAACCGACACGGAACGTCCCCTCCAGCTCACTGCTGTAATACCACGGATCATCCGGATGTGCGTCATTTTCAAGCATATGGAAGCTCTGTGCAGGCATAAAGCCCTGTGCAAAGAGCCAGCACGTTTCGCCGTCGGCATTCGTCGCCATATCGACCGTCAGAATTACATGACCGGGTGCACCGGGAATCAGAAGCAGATCGCCGGGACGCAGATCGGAAAGCGGGATCGTTTCGCTCTCTGCATACAGGGATTTTGTTCCGGCATAATGCATCACACACT
>SVNN01000086.1 GCA_015066905.1 Ruminococcus sp. | reverse complement strand
CAGACGGCAGGTTCAGCGGCGCGACCGCCGGATGCCGCCTCGGGCGTGATGTGACCGACGCAGGCACCTCTGGTCGCGCCGCTGAACCTGCCGTCTGTGATAAGCGCGACGCTGTTGCCGAGTCCCATCCCCATGATGGCGGAGGTGGGATTGAGCATCTCTCTCATACCCGGACCGCCCTTCGGGCCTTCGTAGCGGATCACCACGACATCACCCGCAACAATCTTTCCTGCCTCGATCGCCACCTGTGCATCCTCTTCGCAGTCGAACACTCTGGCTGGTCCTTCATGCACCAGCATTTCGGGAAGCACGGCGGATCGCTTGACCACGCAGCCCTCAGGCGCGAGGTTGCCCCTGAGCACCGCGATCCCGCCCGTTTCACTGTAAGGCGCATCAATCGGACGGATCACGGCGTGGTTGAGATTGGCGCAGTCCTTGATATTTTCACCGATCGTTTTTCCCGAAACGGTCATACAGGCAAGGCGGAGGAGATCCCGTTTTGCAAGCTCATGCATCACGGCGTAAACACCGCCTGCCTCGTCCAGCTCCTCCATATAGGTTCTGCCTGCAGGTGCGAGGTGACAAAGATTCGGCGTCACTGCGCTGATCTCATTTGCAATCTCCAGATTCAGCTCCACACCGCATTCATGCGCGATTGCAGGGAGATGGAGCATACTGTTGGTGGAACAGCCGAGCGCCATATCCACTGTGAGCGCGTTCATCAGCGCGTCCTTGGTCATGATGTCGCGCGGACGGATATCCCGGCGCACCATGTCCATCACTGCCATACCTGCGTGCTTTGCAAGCTCGATACGGGCGGAATATACCGCAGGGATCGTGCCGTTTCCGCGCAGTCCCATACCGAGCGCTTCCGTCAGACAGTTCATCGAATTTGCGGTGTACATTCCCGAACAGGAGCCACAGGTCGGACAGGTTCTGCATTCATATTCGTGCAGCTGTGCCGCGTCGATCGTTCCTGCGTGATAAGCGCCGACTGCTTCAAACATACTCGAAAGGCTGGTTTTCTTTCCGTCCACCCTGCCTGCAAGCATCGGGCCTCCGCTGACAAAAACGGCAGGGAGATTCACCCTCGCTGCCGCCATCAGCAGACCCGGCACATTCTTGTCGCAGTTCGGCACCATCACAAGGCCGTCAAAGCCATGCGCCAGTGCCATCGCCTCGGTGGAATCGGCAATCAGGTCGCGCGTCACGAGGGAATATTTCATCCCCGTGTGCCCCATTGCAATGCCGTCGCAGACCGCAATTGCGGGGAATACGACAGGCGTGCCGCCTGCCATTGCAACACCAAGCTTGACCGCCTCCACGATCTTGTCGAGGTTCATATGTCCCGGAACGATCTCATTGTAGGAGCTGACGATGCCGATCAGCGGTCTTGCCTGCTCCTCCTCGGTCAGTCCGAGCGCGTGAAACAAGCTGCGGTGCGGTGCATTCTGTACGCCCGTCACAACATTTTCCTTAGACATATCGAACACTCCCGTCAGTTATTGATGAGCTTATCCTCGTCGCTCCAGCTGTACAGCTTGCGGATGTCGGCGCCGACGATCTCACTCGGATGCTCCGCCGCACGCTTTCTCATCGCGTTAAAATGCACCTGAGAACCCGCATCAGACATATCCAGCAAAAAGTCCTTCGCAAAGGTACCGTCCTGAATATCCTGCAGAATCTTCTTCATCGTCTGTTTGGTCTCTGCGGTGATGATCTTCGGACCGGTGAGATAGTCGCCATATTCCGCGGTGTTGGAGATCGAGTAACGCATTCCCGCAAAGCCGCTCTGGTAGATCAGATCGACAATCAGCTTCATCTCGTGGATGCACTCAAAATAAGCGTTCCGCGGATCATAGCCAGCCTCGACCAGTGTTTCATAGCCTGCCTGCATCAGTGCGCATACACCGCCGCAGAGCACTGCCTGTTCGCCGAACAGATCGGTTTCGGTTTCGGTGCGGAAGGTGGTTTCCAGCACGCCTGCTCTTGCGCCGCCGATGCCGAGCGCATAGGCAAGACCGAGATCCCACGCGTCACCCGTTGCATCCTGCTCCACCGCGATCAGACAGGGAACACCCTTGCCCGCCAGATATTCCGAACGGACGGTGTGTCCCGGTCCCTTCGGCGCGATCATGATCACGTTGACATCCTTGGGCGGCTGGATGCAGCCGTAGTGAATGTTGAAGCCATGTGCAAAGGCAAGCGTCTTGCCTGCGGTGAGGTGCGGCTGGATAGATTCTTTGTAAAGTGCCGCCTGCTTTTCGTCGTTGATCAGGATCATGATGATGTCAGCGGTCTTTGCGGCATCCGCGGCGGTCATAACGGTCAGACCCTGTGCCTCCGCCTTTGCCCAGCTTTTTGAGCCTTCGTAAAGACCCACAACCACATTTACGCCGCTTTCCTTCAGATTCAGCGCGTGTGCGTGTCCCTGTGAACCGTAACCGATGATCGCCACGGTCTTTCCACTGAGCTTCTGCAGATCGCAGTCGGCTTCATAGAAAATTCTTGCCATAATAAATTCCTTCTTTCCTGCACTTAAAAATTGATCGTCTGACGAATGGTTGTACTGCCCTTTTCCAGGGAAGCTGTTCCTGTGCGGCAGATTTCCAGAATGGTATAGTCGCGCATGATGTCGATGAAGTCATCTACTCTTCTCGAATCATCTGCAAGACGGAGCATGATGTAGTCCTTGGAATAATCCACGGTTGCCGCGCTGAATGCGTCTGCGGCGGCGCGGATCTCATCTCTTGTTGCAGGGTCGTTGCGCATCTTGATCAGGAGCAGCTCACAGCTGATCGAGTTGTCGATCGTCAGTTCCTTGATCGAACATACGTCGGGCAGCTTATAAAGCTGATTGACCAGCTGCTGCTTGCAGGTTTCTTCCCCGTCGAACGTAACGGTGATACGCGACAGATCGCTTGATTCGGTTTCGCTGACCGAAAGCGCACTGATATTGAACTGACGTCTTCGGAACATACTGGTTACACGATTCAAGACGCCGAACTTGTTTTTTACAAGAACAGCCACGGTATATCGGTTCATATCAGCCACCTGCCTTTGTGATAATATCATCCATGCTTCCGCCCGGCGGGAGCATCGGGAGGACGAATTCGTCCTTATCAATCGCACAGTCGATCACATACGGACCGTTTTGGGAGAATGCGTGTCCGAGTGCGGCGTCCAGCTCCTCCACGGTGGAAACCTGTTCGCCGTCTGCGCCGAATGCACGTGCCAGCGCGACAAAATCGGTCTTGCGGCCGAGCACCGTGCTGGAATAATGCTTGTTGTAAAATAGCGTCTGCCACTGTCTGACCATACCGAGCACGCCGTTGTTCATAATCAGTACGACAACAGGCACATTGTAAGAAACCGCTGTTGCCAGCTCGTTCAGGCACATCCCGAAGCTGCCGTCGCCTGTGACAAGCACGCTGCGCTCTCCGGTTCCGAATGCCGCGCCGATCGCCGCACCAAGACCAAACCCCATTGTTCCGAGTCCGCCGCTTGAAACAAAGCGCCGGGGTGTGGAGAAGAACAGATTCTGCGCCGACCACATCTGATGCTGTCCGACATCGGTCGCAACCGCCGTATTTCCGCCAAGATGACGGTTCAGCGTGAGAATCGCATTTCTGGGGGTCAGTCCGGTTCTGTTGTCAAGCGTTTCCGTTTCCGTTTTGCGAAATCCTTCCACCGTCTTCTGCCAGTCCGGCTTTTCATCTGCTGTAACCAGCGGCAGGAGCTTTTCGAGCGTCAGTCTGACGTCACCTCTCAGTCCGCATACAGCAGGGACGGTTTTGGAAAGCTCAGAGCCATCCACGTCGATATGAATGATCTTTGCACTCGTCGCAAACTTGGCACGGTTTCCTGTCACGCGGTCGTTGAACCGCACACCGAGTGAGATGATCAGATCGGCGTGATGCATCGCCATCGACGAGGCGTAATGACCGTGCATACCCTGCATGCCGAGATAGCGCGGATGGTCGGTCGGGATCGCGGAAAGCCCCATCATCGAACTGCCGATGGGTGCGTCGATCTTTTCAGCAAGTGCCAGCATTTCACTCTGCGCCGCGGCAGCGATCACACCGCCGCCGAAATAGATATAAGGCCGCCTTGCCGCGTTGATGCATGCCGCTGCTTCCTCAATTCTGCTGTCCTTTGCCGCATATGGCGGTTCGGGCACAGCGGCAGGTGCAGGCACATATTCACACATTGCGGTCTGGACATCCTTCGGCACGTCAATCAGAACAGGACCGGGTCTGCCGGATCTTGCGAGAGAAAATGCTTCGCGGATGGTATCCGCCAGATTTTCAACATCGCCGACGAAATAATTGTGCTTGGTGATCGGGAGCGTAACGCCTGTGATGTCAATCTCCTGAAAGCTGTCTGAACCGATCTGCGTGGTGGGAACATTGCCGCAGATCGCGACGACAGGGATCGAATCCAGATAGGCGGTTGCGATTCCTGTCACCAGATTGGTTGCACCGGGACCGGAGGTCGAGATCACAACACCGACCTTTCCTGTGGTTCGGGCATATCCGTCTGCGGCATGTGCCGCGCCCTGTTCATGTGCCGCCAGAACGTGATTGATCTCGTTCTGATGCATATAAAGGCTGTCGTAAACGTTCAGGATCTGTCCGCCGGGATATCCGAACACGGTATCACAGCCCTGTTCGATGAGTGTTTTCACCAGTATATCTGAGCCTGAAAGCAGCATTTCATCCCTCCTCTCTTAGTTTCCGGATAATCAGCTCGCCGCACTGTCGGCAACCCACCTGCGTCATGCCCTCGCTCATGATATCCGCCGTGCGCCAGCCGTCATCGAGATAAGCAGAAACGGCAGTCTCAATTGCATCTGCCTCCTGCGGCATATCAAAGCTGTAACGGAGCATCATCGCCGCCGAAAGAATCGTGCCGATCGGGTTGGCGAGATCCTTGCCCGCAATGTCGGGCGCGGAGCCGTGGATCGGCTCGTAAAGTCCGCAGCTTCCTGCGCCGAGACTGGAAGAGGGGATCATGCCGATCGAGCCTGTAATCATGGACGCTTCGTCTGAAAGAATGTCGCCGAACATATTTTCGGTGACGAGCACGTCGAACTGCGCGGGATTTTTGACAATCTGCATCGCGCAGTTGTCCACCAGCATATCCGAAAGCGCCACATCAGGATATTCCTCCGCCAGACGGTGCATCACCTGTTTCCAGAGGCGGCTGGAATCCAGCACATTGCTCTTTTCCACCGAACAAAGCTTCTTTCCGCGCTTTCTCGCGGTTTCAAAGCCGATTCTGCCGATGCGCTCGATCTCCGCCTCGCTGTAACGGAGCATGTCCGTTGCAACGCCGCCCTCGGTCTTGTGCTCACCGAAATAGATGCCGCCGATCAGCTCTCTTACGATGATGAAATCAATGCCCTTGTCCACGATCTCCTGACGGAGCGGGGACGCCGCAGAAAGCTGTTTCCAGATTTTTGCGGGACGGTTGTTGGAGTATACGCCCATGCCTGCACGGAGCCGGAGCAAGCCCTTTTCGGGGCGAAGCTGTGCAGGAACATCGTTCCACTTGTCGCCGCCGACCGCACCGAGGAGAACGCTGTCGGATTCCACACATTTTTGCAGCTCGGTTTCGGGCAGGGGATCGCCATATTTGTCGATTGCACAGCCACCCATATCCACATCGGTGTAGTGAAAGGTGTGCCCGTAACGCAGCGCCACTGCATCCAGCACGCGCAGTGCCTGCTCCACGATCTCCGGACCGATGCCGTCACCGCGGATCACAGCAATGTTTTTAACCATTGGTTTCACCTTCTTTCAGAGATTTCAAAAGACCGCCTGCGCGGATGATATTCTGGATAAAAGGCGGAAAGGGCTGCGCCTGATAGGTTTTGCCCGTGGTGATGTCAGTGATCACGCCCGTGTCAAAATCCACCGAAACCTCGTCATCAGCGCAGAGTTCCTCCGCCGCCTCTTGGCACTCTAAAATCGGCAGACCGATGTTGATCGCGTTGCGGTAGAAGATCCGTGCAAAGCTCTTGGCGATCACACAGCCCGTACCGCAGGTCTTGATGACAAGCGGTGCGTGCTCGCGCGAGGAGCCGCAGCCGAAATTCCAGCCTGCAACCATCACGTCGCCCTGCGTCACTTTGCTGACAAAGCTGCGGTCAATATCTTCCATACAGTGCAGCGCAAGCTCGTTTGCGTCCGGCGTATTCAGATAACGCGCAGGGATGATCACATCGGTGTCCACGTTGTCGGGATATTTGAAAACCTTGCCTTGTGTGTTCATAGCTTACGCCTCCTTATATTCCGTGATATAGCCGGTCAGCGCGCTTGCCGCGGCGGTGTGCGGAGAGGCGAGATATACCTCGCTGTCCACATGACCCATTCTGCCGACGAAGTTCCGGTTCGTGGTGGCAATGCACCGTTCGCCCTCTGCAAGAATGCCCATATATCCGCCGAGACAGGGGCCACAGGTCGGCGTGGAAACCACCGCGCCTGCATCAATAAACGCCGTGTACCAGCCGCGCTCCACACATTCGCGGAGGATCTGCATTGTGCCGGGGATGATGATGCAGCGGACGCCGTCGGCGATCTGTTTGCCGCGGAGGATCCGATATGCCGCCTCCATATCCTCCAGTCTGCCGTTTGTGCACGAGCCGATCACAACCTGATCGACCCTGATCTCACCAAGATCCCTCGCAAAACGGGTATTCTCCGGCAGATGCGGACAAGCCACGGTCGGAACGATCTTGCCGAGGTCGATCTCCACCGTCATTTCATATTCCGCGTCTGCGTCCGCTTCAAAGATCACAGGCTTGCGCTCGCTTCTGCCGCTGAGATATTCCATCGTGCGTGCGTCTACGGGGAAGATGCCGTTTTTTGCGCCTGCCTCGATCGCCATATTGCAGATGCAGAGTCGGTCGTCCATCGAAAGATTCTGAACACCCTCGCCTGTAAATTCCATACTCTTGTAAAGGGCGCCGTCCACACCGATCATGCCGATGATCGTGAGGATGACATCCTTGCCGCTGCAGTTTGCAGGGAGCTTGCCCGAAAGATCAAAGCGGATCGCAGAAGGCACCTTGAACCACGCGGTTCCCGTTGCCATGCCTGCCGCCATATCGGTCGAGCCGACGCCTGTGGAGAATGCGCCGAGGGCGCCGTAGGTGCAGGTGTGACTGTCCGCGCCGATGATGCAGTCGCCGGCAGTCACAACGCCCTGTTCGGGCAAAAGCGCGTGCTCGATTCCCATCTTTCCGACATCGTAAAAATGGCTGATACAGTGTTCACAGGCAAATTCGCGGCAGGTCTTGCTCTGCTGTGCCGCCTTGATATCCTTGTTCGGAACGAAATGGTCAAGGACGATTGCGACGCTGTCTTTGTCAAACACAGCGTCAAAGCCCGCTTTTTTGAATTCATTCACCGCCACGGGGGTGGTGATGTCGTTGCCAAGCACGATATCCAGCTTCGCGCTGATCAGCTGACCTGCGGCGACGGTATCCAGTCCTGCGTGCGCTGCAAGGATCTTCTGCGTCATCGTCATTCCCATGTTCCGTTTCCTCCCTTGGTCATATTATAAAAGGCGTTCAGCAGTGCCTCCGTACTCGCCTTGATCACGTCGGTGTGCGTACCTGCACCCCAGAACATCTCACCGTGCTGGTTTTCAAGACCGATATAGGAAGCCGCCACCGACTGAGAACCCTGTCCCTGCATACTGTGCTGGGTGAATACCTGGAGGGTGTAATCCTCCCCTGTATATGCCTTGAGCGCATTGCTCACAGCGTTCAGGGAACCGTTGCCCTCGGCATCCAGTTCGGTTTCCACGCCGTTTTGCGCGAATGTAATGTTGATCTTTACAGTTTCGTTTTCCCGCATAAAGTCGAAATCGGTCACGCTGATCGGATGCGGTGTTTCGAGATAGGCACCCACAAAGATCTCCAGTACCTCCTCCGCCTTCAGCTCCTTGTGCTCTCTGTCGGAGATGCTCTTGCACAGATAGCTGAAATGCTCGCGCATCTTGGCAGGTAAATTGTAGCCGTAGGTCTGCTCCAGCAGATAGCCAATTCCGCCCTTGCCGGACTGCGAATTCACGCGGATCACGTCGGCGTCGTAGGTGCGTCCGATGTCCTTCGGGTCGATCGGGATATAGGGCACTGACCATTCGTGCAGATTTTTCTTCTGTCTGTATTTCATGCCCTTTGCGATTGCGTCCTGATGGCTGCCCGAAAAGGCGGCGAATACAAGCGCACCTGCATACGGCGCACGCTCATAAACCTGCATCCGCGTACATGCTTCATATTTCTGCACCAGATGGGGCATATCGGAAAAATCCAGCCCCGGATCCACACCCTGGCTATACATGTTCAGGGCAACCGTCACAATGTCTAGGTTGCCTGTTCTCTCTCCGTTGCCGAACAGGGTTCCCTCCACCCGGTCTGCCCCTGCTTGCAAGGCCAATTGGCAGCTGGCCACCCCTTCGCCACGGTCATTGTGATTGTGCAGGCTGATAATTACAGAGTCCCTATTACTTATGTGGGTACAAAAATATTCGATTTGGTCGGCATGCTTGTTGCAAGAAGAGCATTCTACTGTGGTGGGCAGGTTCAAAATCATCTTGTTGTCAGGAGTGGGACCCCATTCTTTTTTTACCGCCTCACAAATTTCTACAGCAAATTCAATTTCTGTATTGGAAAAACTTTCCGGTGAGTACTGCAATCTGATTTTAGTTCCCTCTGCCATGGGCATGCACTGCTTTACGCAGCGTATGCCGTCAATCGCCACCTGGATGATTTCCTCCTTGCTCATGTTAAAGGTGTACTTGCGCTGGGCAGGGGAGGTGGAGTTGTAGATGTGGAAGATGGCGGACTTGGCTCCCTTCAAGCACTCAAAGGTCCTTTTTACCAATTCTTCTCTGGCCTGACAAAGAACCTGAATGGTCACATCATCTGGAATTCGATTCTCCTCAATAAGGCGACGTAAAAAATCATATTCTGTTTGTGAGGCGCTT
>SVNN01000085.1 GCA_015066905.1 Ruminococcus sp. | reverse complement strand
TTATTGGTTGACAATATTGTATATAATGCTATAATTAAACAAAGAGTAAACGGAATGATAGGTCTGGAATCATGATAGCAACCATTATATGACAGGAGGAATGATTTTGAAACATCCAATGCGCAACCGATTTGCAGCTCTAGTTACAGCGGCAGCCATGCTGATCAGCTATGGCAGCGCCTATGAAAAGTTGAAGGCAGATGCTGTAACGATTGAAACGAAAGATTTCGCAATTTCTAATGTTACGATGACCGACCCGTACTGCACCAATGCGTTCGAGAAGGAAATGGATTATCTGCTTGCCTTTGACACGGAAAAGCTTCTGGCGGGATTCCGTGATAATGCCGGACTTCCGATGAATGGGGCGACCCGCTATGGCGGCTGGGAGAATACGAATATCGGCGGTCACTGCATCGGACATTATCTGACTGCGCTGGCGCAGGCATATCAGCACCCGGATCTGACCGGGGAACAGAAGGATGTGCTGTTTGCGCGGATGAAGATTCTCATTGACGGGATGCAGATCTGCCAGCAGAATTCCCGCGGCAAACAGGGATTCCTCTGGGCAGCACCCGTGCCGTCTGATGGCAACGTGGAACGTCAGTTTGACCGTGTGGAACAGGGCAAGGCGAACATTTTCGATGACGCGTGGGTGCCGTGGTATACCATGCACAAACTGATCGCAGGTATAGTGGATGTGTACAATGCGACCGGATATGAACCCGCAAAGACGGTCGGCTCCAATCTCGGAGACTGGGTATATAATCGCTGCAGCGGCTGGAGCACACAGACACAGAATACTGTTTTGTCCATCGAATACGGTGGTATGAACGATTGTATGTATGATCTCTACGCTATAACTGGCAAGGATAGTCACGCGGTTGCCGCACATTATTTCGACCAGACTGCGCTGCATGAGCTTGTCCTCAATGGCGGAACAGATGTTCTGAATAATCGGCACGCAAACACCACGATTCCGAAATTTCTCGGTGCGCTTAAGCGTTATATCGTCCTCGATGGCAAGACAGTAAACGGGGAGAAGATTGATGCAACCCGTTATCTGCAATATGCAGAAGCGTTCTGGGATATGGTCACCACCCATCACACATACATCACCGGCGGAAACAGTGAGTGGGAGCACTTTGGTAAGGATGATGTTCTGAATTCTGAGCGTACGAACTGCAACTGCGAGACATGCAATTCCTATAATATGCTCAAGCTTTCCCGCGAGCTTTTCAAAATCACCCATGATGTAAAGTATATGGATTACTACGAAACGACCTACTATAATTCCATCCTCTCCTCACAGAACCCTGAAACCGGTATGACGACCTATTTCCAGCCGATGGCAACCGGTTACTTCAAGGTGTACAGCACACGCTGGGATAAATTCTGGTGCTGTACAGGAAGCGGTATGGAGAGCTTCACAAAGCTGGGCGATACGATTTATATGCATGACGACGACACCCTCTATGTGAATCTTTATCAGAGCTCAGTACTGAACTGGGCGGAGAAGAATGTTACGATCACACAGGACACGGACATTCCGGTCAGTGATACAGCAACCTTTACGATCAGCGGCAGCGGTTCGCTGGATCTTCGTTTCCGCATTCCGGACTGGACGGCAGGAACGATGACCGCAGAGGTCAACGGAGCAAAATACAGCTACAAGATCGTAGACGACTACGCACAGATCACAGGTGATTTCAAAAACGGCGATCAGATTAAGCTGCATATTCCTGCCGAGGTCAGAGCGTATTCGCTTCCTGATGCACCGGATGTCTACGGATTCAAATATGGCCCGCTCGTGCTGAGTGCCGAGCTTGGCAAGGAGGATATGAAGACCGACTCCACCGGTATGTGGGTCACGATCCCCAAGGAAAAGAAGGTAGCCAGTGAAACAATCACGCTCTCAAAAGAGGGTCAGTCGGTGACCACGTTCATGGCACAGATCAATGATCATCTGGTTCGTGAGCAGGGGACACTGCGTTTTACACTGAATGACACCAATACAAGGCTGACATTCACGCCGCATTATCTGCAGTATGAGCAGCGCTATGGCATCTACTGGAAGTACATCCCGAATGGCACCGTTGTGGAAGAACGTCTGCCGCGCTCCAAGACAACGATCACAGATACTGTACAGCCCGGCTACGGACAGTATGAGAGCGATAATCTGCATCAGATGGTCGAGCTTGCATCTGTCGGCGTGACGAATGACAGTACCTACCGCTATGCGGATCAGGGCGGCTGGTTTACATATCGGATGGCAGTGGATGATTCTGCACCGATGATTGTTCTGCACGCAAAGCTCCGGAAGTCTGACAACGGAAAGACACTCCGTATCCGCGTGGGTGATGCTGTTCTGTTTGCACAGACACTGGAGTATGACGGAACCGAGGATGTGTACGATCTGAAAATCACTGTACCGGATGATGTGCGTGATCGCTGCATATATGAAGT
Source organism: Ruminococcus sp. (assembly GCA_015066905.1). Lineage (GTDB taxonomy): Bacteria > Bacillota > Clostridia > Oscillospirales > Ruminococcaceae > Ruminococcus_F. Next base: position 6,600 of record SVNN01000085.1, on the reverse strand, counting down.
AACGGCAGACGGCGTTACCCGCCAGGTGCTGGATGTCACATTTTCTGCCAACGGCACGACCGAAGCCTCTGCCAAGGTCTGCGACTTCCTCTATATGGAGGCAGTTACCCCGCTTTATACCTACGACAGCAGCATTGCTTATTTCGTAGACTGCGGTGACCATTTCACCGATACCACCACTGGCCGTGATAAGCTGGGAATTTACAACAGCGTGACCGAACAGCTTTACGGCGCGGATGCGGTTACCGGACGTATGTGGGGGCTGATTGATGACCCTGCGGATCAGTACAACGGCTCCGGAAAATCCAGCGGTATCTATACAGCGAATACCTGGCCGGACGAATTCCATACGGCTGATGATGCAGATAAGACTTCGAGCTACCGCTACACCAAGAATCAGTATGAAAATAACATTGCCCGACATCTGGACTATGCGTTTGCTCTTCCGGATGGGACTTATTCCGTAGAGCTTGCGTTTGCAGATCCGTGGGGCTGTTCCAAGAATCCTACAGCGTATGCAAATCTTGGCGCGGAAAACGAATCGGTCATCATGCGGAATGCTCCTGTGGACGGCTCTGCTGTAATCAATGAGGTTACGGTTACGGGCGGCAAACTGACGATCAACGTCCGCTCGGAGGATAAGGCGATCAATCTTTGCTATATTCTCATTCGTCCGGTTGATGTGAAGTCTGCGTCTGTGGTGGGATGCAAGGGTGATGTCAATCTGGATAGTCAGGTTTCCGTAGCAGATGCAGTGATGATGCAGAAGTATCTGCTTGGACGAAGCGAACTGAAATGCGAACAGGGTTATGCAATTGATGTATTGAGCGATGCACAGCTGAATGCATTTGATCTGGCGGCACTCAAACGGCAGCTGCTGCCTTGATTATCACTGTGTAATATGCAGATAGAGGAGGATGCAATCCAGTATCCTCCTCGATTTTTGTGCGTTCTTCTTCATATTATCCACCAAAACAACAGAATATGGGTTGAAATGCACGGTAAGGTTTGCTATAATGAGGAAAAATAATGCGCGGAGGAGTTATCAATGAAAAAAATACTGTCTGTTATCATTGCGACCGCAGCTGGTATTTCCGCTGTGATGTCGTCGGTTCCTGTGATTTATGCGGATAATCCGATTGTTCAGACGAACTACACCGCCGATCCCGCACCAATGATCTATCATGACACGTTCTATGTTTATACCAGCCACGATCTGGACGGATCCACCTATTTCACGATGCCCGACTGGAAGTGCTATTCTACTACGGATATGCAAAACTGGACAGATCACGGTTCTGTGCTCAGTTATGCTGACTTTTCCTGGGCGGAGGAGAATACTGCTTGGGCGGCTCAGTGCATTGAACGCAACGGGAAATTCTACTTCTATGTGACATTGGTTCCTGCTGCAACCGGCGGTCGTGCAATCGGTGTAGCCGTTGCTGATAGTCCGGAAGGGCCGTTTGAGGATGCGCTCGGAAAACCCTTGATCGGTCCGAACTGGGATTATATTGACCCTACCGTTTATATTGACGAGGACGGGCAAGCATATCTGTATTTCGGCAATCCGACGCTGAATTATGTGAAACTGAATGAGGATATGATTTCCTATTCCGGTTCGGTCAGCCAGATTGAACTGACGACTGAGGGGTTCGGTTCCCGTCCGGATGGGGATGACCGACACCCCACGCTGTATGAGGAGGGACCGTGGTTCTACGGACGTAACAACCTGTATTATATGGTATATGCAGCATCCGGCATTCCGGAGAATATCTGCTATTCCACAAGTCCGAATCCCACAGGACCCTGGACATTCCGCGGAGAAATCATGGCTTCGGGCGGCGGAAGCTTCACCAATCACAGCGGCATTGTGGATTACAGAGGCAGATCGTATTTTGCCTATCACAACGGACAACTACCGGGCGGAGGCGGTTTCACTCGTTCAGTAGCCATCGAGGAATTCACCTATCAGCCCGATGGGCTGATTCCGAAAATTGAGATGACGAAGGAAGGTCCTGCACAAATTGAAGCGGTGAATCCTTATATCCGCAACGAGGCGGAGAAAATCTGCTGGGAATCCGGCGTAGAAACGGAAGTCTGCAGCGCAGGCGGTATGAATGTAGCCAACATCGAAAACGGTGACTATATCAAAGTGAAAGGCGTGGATTTCGGAGAAGGCGCTGAGAAGTTTATTGCAAGCACAGCGTCCGCGGAAAGCGGCGGTAAGATTGAGATTCATCTCGACAGCGTGACTGGTCCTGTGGTCGGTGTTTGTAATGTTACAGGCACAGGAGGATGGCAGAACTGGCAGGAGGTTACTTGTCATGTAGCCGGTGCCAGCGGAGAGCATGATGTATATTTTGTTTATTCCGGCGGAGGCGGCTTCTTGTTCAATGTAGACTGGTGGCAGTTTACCGAAGTCGGCGGCGGTATGACGGAGGAGGGGTATTATTTCAACAGTACCTTTGAAACCGGTGAGGACGGCTGGAGCAGCAGAGGAGGTGCTTCCGTTCAGGCGGTAGATCATGCTGCATATCAGGGTGCAGCTGCGCTCTATATCAGCGATCGCAGCGCAAGCTGGAATGGTGCAATGAAAAAACTGAGTACGTCACAGTTCCAAAAAGGTGAGACATACAGCTTTAGCGCCGAAGTTATGCAGGATGCAGGCAGAGTGATCGAACGTGTGATGATGAAGCTGGAATATACTGACGGAAACGGCGATGTGCAGTACCACACAATCGCAGAAGCAGATGTGGTCAGAGGCGAATGGATTCAGCTTTTCAATCCGGAATACACCATCCCTGCGGACGCTTCTGATATGCGGATATATCTCGAAACAGCGGATGGAACGGTGAGCTTTTATGCGGATCAGATCATAGCCGCGCCTGCCGGAACGGAGATTCCCGGTTCGGGTACAGTGCATATCGTCAAGGGCGATCTCAACAGAGATGGTTCTGTGAATGCATTTGACCTGGCACTTGCAAAGCGCGGCATGCTGCAGTCGCTTCCGGATGCAATAACGGAAGCTGCAGCAGATGTGGATGCAAGCGGCGCATTTGAAATGGCGGACATGATTCAGATCACACAGTTTTTAACAGGCAGCCGGAAACAGTTTGCAATGGCAGAATAAACAAAAAGAGCGGAAACCCGTGTGGTTTCCGCTTTTTGTGTGATATAGGAATTGATTGTTGTATATGTTAATCCAGCTGCTGAATCAGTGCATTCAGATATCCCTCAGCCTCAGTACGAGATTTGAAAATCGTGATTATTCTGCTGTCGTGGTATTGCTGCAGCAAAGAATAAATCTGTGGCAGTGCAGTCTGTCTGAACTCTGTGATCCACTGGCGGAAGCTCTCGTCGAGTGATTCCTCCACCCAGGGGATTTCCTCGCGCTTTTTACCCACCCGTTCCTCTGCACCTGCAAGGCATTGCTCCACCGGATAATCAAGCAGAAACACTGTGTCACAGGATAGTAGACGGCGCTTGATGGTTCGCTGGTAGTTGCCGTCGATGATCCACTGTTCTGATAACAGGATTTCTTCCAGTTTTTTATCAAATTCCGCGCGAGGGACTGTTGTTCTGTCGGGCTTGTGCCAGATCAGATCGAGGTAGTGCAGGGGAAGTCCGGTGATATCACGCAGTTTTCTTGCAAATGTACTTTTGCCTGCACCGGGTGAACCGATGACGATGATTTTCTGAAACGGCATTTTTATTCGCCTTGTTCACTTGCGTCGATCTCCTCAACAATTTCCACTGCAGAGGCTACCATCTTCGGACAGAATTCTGTGAATAGCCGATGTGTTACTGCGTGTTCTACGCCCTCAGGTGTTGTGATATCGCATTTGAGCAGTTCGTTGCAGAGATAGGAACCATTGCGGTTTCTGAATTCGTTGAGAAATCTGTCGCAGACCATATTTGCTTGATTGCGGCTGTCCATATCGTCCTTTATGTACTGACCATACCGCAGACCGATGACCATCAGCGCACCCGTGCAGGCACCGCAGACTTCGCCTTTTCTCATGCCGCTTCCAAAGCACGCACCAAGCTTCAGTGCCTGTTCTGCTGTGATGCCAAGCTCCTCGGCAAACGCCGCCAGAACCGCCTGTGAGCAGTGAAATTTATCGCAGAAATACTGATTTGCTTTTTCTTTGTGTGTCATATGATTTTCTCCTGATCGTATTCGGATATAATGAGTTCATCTGTGTGGTGTGTCTATTCCCAGCAATCTACTTTATGGGGCAGTCCGATGTCTTTGGCATGGAAAACCGGTTCAACGCCTTTTTGGCGCTGCAATTCGTAATCCTTCAGTGCGTTGAGCGCATATTTGCTGAGATAGAAGATCACAGGCATATTGATCAGCGTCATGCCGCCCATCAGGAGGTCGGCAATATTCCACAGAAGATCTGCACTCAGACCTGCGCCAAGCAATACCACAACAGAGGCGATGATGTGATAGATGCGCATAAAGGTTTTTCCCGGAACGCGTCCGAGCAGATGCGTCAGGCACTTGTCAACATAAAACAGATTGCCGATGAGCGTGGTGAAGGCAAACAGGATCATTGCAACTGTGATAAAGGCGGGGCCGAACGCTCCAAAGGTTTCGCGTAATGCAGTCTGGACGTAGGGTGCGCCGGACAGCTGTATGGTCGGTTTGACCTCGGAACACATACACATGAATGCGGTTGCACTGCAGATTAAAATGGTGTCAATAAAGACGGAGAGCACCTGTACAAGTCCTTGTTTTGCCGGATGGCTGACCTCGGCGGATGCAGATGCATTCGGAGCAGATCCGACACCTGCTTCATTGCTGAACAGACCGCGCTTGATGCCGAACATCATACAAGAGCCGCTGAAACCGCCGAAGATCGCTTTGAGATCGAAAGCCTGTGAAAAGATCGTTGCAAAGACAGAAGGCAGACTGGTGATATTGATACAAATGACGATCAGTGCAATCAGTACGTATGCAACTCCCATGATCGGCACAAGGAATCCGGTGATCTTTACCACACGGGATCCGCCGCCCATCAGACAGTAGCAGACGATTGCTGCCGTGATCAGTCCAATGATCCACGGGGTAGAATCGGTATTGTAAAATGTATAGGAAGAAAAGGTGGACTGCAGATTGTACGACGCTAACATATTGAAGCCGAAGCCGTAGGTCAGGATCAGAAGAACTGAAAATATGATTGCAAGGGGACGACAGCCGAGTGCGGTTTCGATATAATAGGCAGGACCGCCGTAATAGCCGTCGGGTCCTTTTTTCTTATAGATCTGAGCCAGCGTGCTTTCGATAAATGCGGACGCACTGCCGATGATCGCGATAATCCACATCCAGAAGACTGAGCCGAATCCGCCGAGACAGATTGCTGTGGAAACACCAACGATATTTCCGGTTCCGACGCGGGATGCGGTGGATACCATCAGCGCCTGAAAGGAGGAGACTGATTTGCCGTCTGACGGCTTTTCCATCACAGCGCGGATCTGTTCACGCAGGAGACGGAACGGTGCAAATCTGGTTCGGATGGTAAAGTAAACTCCGCCGGCGACCAGCAGAATGATGAGAATGTAACTGTACAGGGCATGATTGATATCAATAATGAGTCGTTCCAGCATATTGATTCCTCCGGATTATAGTTTTCGGTTTTATGCGCTGTTTTGGCAGAAAACCAGAGTATCTACATGATTATATCATATATATTGGTTCTGCGCAAGAGCGAGACGCTAATGATGTAGGGATGAATCTGATGATACTGAAAATTGAGATCATCTGACCCGAAAACAGAACCTGATAGAACAAGGGACTGCCGCTCGTGCAGTCCCTTGGTTGTTCACTTGATTTTTGTTTCAGTTTTTGTCGTGGTGGTCAGTTTCGGAAAGGATGCGGTATAATAGGTGCCCAGCGTCGGGCGGGTAAATGTCTGCGTATTGGTCAATCCGGACAGATCCTCGGTCTGCGGTGTACGCGACCATCCGCAGAACACAGCGCGTTCAAAAATCAGCTTGTTGCCGGATACTGCGGTGAGTCTGCCGCAGATATCAAGCCCCTGTCCCAACTCAAATCCTTTTGGCAGATCTGCAGCAAAGCCGGGCTCTGTGCGGAATTCAAGCTGATATGCGGGATAGTTGTCGGAGCCGAGCACATAGACATCAGGTGCAGAACGTGCGATTACTTCACCGCTGATTCGGAACACTTCACCGATATGCTTTTCCGCTTCTGCAAGCGGCGTGGCACCGAGGGATTCTATAAACGGGTCAAACCGCTGTACCTTGATATTTCCGCGATCGACCGGATCGGCAGTGCTTTTTGTAGCCAGTGTCGGTATCGTTCCGATTGTAGAAAGCGTGGAAAGCGGCGAAACCTCGGTCGTGGTTTCTGTGGTTGTTGTCTGCTTGGGAATTACCGCTGTTTGCGTCTGGGAATCGGATTCGGATCCCGCGCAGCTGCAAAGTAATGCGGCTGTCATCAGTGCGGCGGTAAACAAAGGAAACCGATATTTCATATGATTACTCCTATGTGGATCAGTCGGAGATCGGTTTGAACGAGAAGAATGCGGCATTATTCTTTGCATACCGCTGTGCATAGCTTCCGACAGTTGCACG
>SVNN01000002.1 GCA_015066905.1 Ruminococcus sp. | reverse complement strand
CTACGGGTACCGCCCAGAACGCGGATGCACATAAGCTCCTTCGCACCGGTGTTGTCGGCAACCTTCAGATAGGACTGCATCTGAATCACAGCGAGTTCCTCCTTTCAGAAGTACCCCACACGGGGAACTCCCATACAATCAATCTTTGTTTATTTTGCCTTCTCAATGATGTTGGTAACACGCCATCTCTTGTCCTTGGACAGCGGGCGGGTTTCCATCACTTCAACGCGGTCACCTACGCGGCAAGCATTCTGCTCGTCGTGTGCCTTCAGGCGAACGGTGCGCTTGATAATCTTCTTGTAAAGCGGGTGCTGTACATTGTCGGCGATTGCAACAACGACGGTCTTGTCCATCTTATCGCTTACGACCTTACCGACTCTGGTTTTTCTCAAATTTCTTTCAGCCACAGCAAACTCCTACCTTTCTTACTGTTTTGCGGCAGGCGAAAGCTCCGCTGCACGAAGAGTGGTCTTAATGCGTGCGATGTCCTTCTTTACTGCCTTCAGACGGGCTGTATTGTCAAGCTGATTGACTGCATGCTGGAAGCGGAGCGCAAACAGCTCTTCCTTCAGGCTAACCAGCTTCTCGTTCATTTCTTCAACGGACAGATCTCTGATCTCCTTAGCGTTCATGCGGACTCCCCTCCTTGCTCTTCCTTAGTCACAAACTTGCACTTGATCGGCAGCTTGTGCATTGCGAGACGCATAGCCTCTCTAGCGGTCTCCTCCGGTACGCCTGCGATTTCGAACATTACTCTGCCCGGCTTCACAACAGCTACCCAGTATTCAGGAGCACCCTTACCGGAACCCATTCGAGTGCCGGCAGCCTTCTTGGTTACAGGCTTATCCGGGAAAATCTTGATCCAAACCTGACCGCCACGCTTGATGTAACGGGTCATAGCGATACGGGCAGACTCGATCTGGTTGGAAGTGATCCAAGCCGGTTCAAGTGCCTGCAGACCAAAATCGCCGTGGGAAACCTTGTTACCTCTGTATGCCTTACCGGTCATACGACCTCTGTGTACACGACGGTACTTCACTCTCTTCGGCAGCAGCATTACTGGTTCCCTCCTTCTCTTCTGGAATCGCGAGATCTGAAGTTACGATTATCACGACGGTTATCACGACCGCGGTTATCGTCACGACGCTTTCTCTCAGGTCTTACGTCGTTCTTCTTCTCATATTTTGCCTTCTCAGCGGCAGCCTTTGCGGCGTCGCCCTTGAGAACTTCACCCTTGTAGATCCAAACCTTTACGCCCAGACGGCCGTAAGTGGTGTGAGCCTCAGCGGTGCCGTAGTCGATATCAGCACGGATGGTCTGGAGCGGGATGGTTCCCTCGTGGTAAGTCTCGCTTCTTGCGATTTCCGCACCGGCAAGACGACCGGAAACGCGAACCTTGATTCCCTTTGCGCCAAGACGCATGGAACGGCCGATGGACTGCTTCATAGCACGACGGAACGCCACACGGTTCTCGAGGTCAAGTGCAATCTTCTCAGCTACGAGCTGTGCGCTCATATCGGGCTGCTTTACTTCAACGATGTTGAGAGCAACCTGCTTCTTCATCATAGCTTCCAGCTTTACGCGAAGCTTCTCAATCTCTGCGCCGCCGCGGCCAATTACGATACCGGGCTTTGCACAGTGGATGTTGATTCTAACCTTATCGGCGAAACGCTCGATCTCGATTCTCGGAACACCTGCAGCATACAGGCTCTTCTTGATGTAGTTACGAACGTTGTAGTCCTCGACAAGTGTATCGCCGAAATCTGCCTTGCTTGCAAACCAGCGAGAATCCCAATCCTGAATTACGCCGACACGGAGACCGTGCGGATTAACTTTCTGGCCCATAATAAACCTCCTTGGGATTAGTCATTTTCTTTTACAACAAGAGTGATGTGCGATGTACGCTTCATGATTCTGAAGGCTCTTCCCTGTGCTCTCGGCATGATTCTCTTCAATGTCGGACCCGGGCAGACAAAGCACTCGGACACATAAAGGCTGTCCTTGTTCATGTTGTGATTGTTCTCAGCGTTTGCCATAGCGGACTTCAGCAGCTTTGCCACCATCGGACTTGCAGCCTTCGGTGTCAATTCAAGTGTAGCCAATGCAACATCCACAGGCTTGTTCCGGATCAGATCCAGAACGATCTGCACCTTTCTAGGCGCAATGCGGGCATTTCTTAAATATGCTCTAGCTTCCATTTGAATTCCTCCTTCCGCTATTTCTTTCCGTTGTTAGATGTCTTAGAGCCGGCATGACCCTTGTAGGTTCTGGTCGGAGCAAATTCGCCCAGCTTGTGACCTACCATGTCCTCAGTTACATATACCGGAACGTGCTTACGACCGTCATGCACAGCGAATGTGTGACCGACGAAATCCGGGAAAATCGTGGAAGAACGGCTCCAGGTCTTCAAAACCTTCTTTTCGCCTGCTTCGTTCATTGCCATAACTCTCTTCAGCAGGACCTCTTGGACGTAAGGTCCCTTCTTGATACTTCTGCTCATGAATCAGTTCCTCCTTTCCGATTACTTCCCGTTTCTTCTCTTTACGATGAACTTGTCAGAACGGTTGTGCTTCTTACGAGTCTTGTAACCAAGTGCGGGCTTGCCCCAAGGTGTAACAGGACCGGGACGACCGATCGGGGACTTGCCCTCACCACCACCGTGCGGGTGATCGCAGGGGTTCATTACGGAACCACGTACGGTCGGACGGATGCCCATGTGACGGACACGACCAGCCTTACCGAGGTGTACGTTCTCGTGGTCAATGTTGGAAACCTGACCGATGGAAGCCTTTGCAATAATCGGAACTTTTCTCATCTCGCCCGAAGGGAGACGGATCAGAGCGTAATTGTCTTCCTTACCCATCAGCTGAGCCATGTTACCAGCGGAACGAACCAGCTGGCCGCCCTTGCCGGGGTAAAGCTCGATGTTGTGGATGAAGGTACCAACCGGGATGTTCTGCAGCGGCAGGCAGTTGCTCGGCTTGATGTCTGCATCAGCGCCGGAACGAACAGTGTCGCCAACCTTCAGGCCGTTTGCAGCGAGGATGTATCTCTTTTCGCCGTCCTCGTACTGTACGAGAGCGATGAATGCGGAACGGTTCGGATCGTACTCCAGAGTAAGAACGGTTGCGTTCATATCAACCTTGTTACGCTTGAAGTCGATGATACGGTACTTTCTTCTGACGCCGCCGCCCTTGTGACGAACGGTGATGCGTCCATAGCTGTTACGTCCGGAAGTCTTCTTGAGCGGCTCAAGCAGGCTCTTCTCCGGAGCAACCTTCGACAACTGAGAATAGTCCGTTACGGTCATATGACGGCGGGACGGGGTTGTCGGTTTATAGGTCTTAATTGCCATGTTCGTGTTTCACTCCTTATTATAATGCAATTCGCGGGAGCATTCCTCCCATAACGCAGCGCGGGGTTTGGATTAATACATACCCTCGAAGAACTCGATGGTGCCCTTGCGCTTCTTGCCGTCCTTACCAGCAGTCGGATTCGGGTTCACGGTAACGATTGCCTTCTTCCAGCTTGCGGTAGAACCGACAAATCTGCCAACGCGCTTCTGACGGCCGCGGCAGTTCACGGTGTTCACCTTGAGGACTTCAACACCGAACAGGGTTTCAACAGCCTGCTTGATCTCAAGCTTGTTTGCGTCCTTGGCTACCTTAAAGGTGTACTTTCCGTCAGGGAGAAGATCCATGCTCTTCTCGGTGATAACCGGCTTCAGAACGATATCCTGTGCAGCTTTCATTATGCGTACACCTCCTCAAGCATACCCACCGCAGACTTCACTACGATGAACTTGTCATAGTTGAGAATGTCATAAACATTCAGAGTGTTTACGGCAGCAGTCTTGATGCCGGGAATATTTGCAGCGCTCTTGATTACCTTCTGATCAGCCTCAGCTGTAACGATCAGAGCCTTGCCATCTACGTTGAGTGCCTTGAGCATTGCAACGATGGTCTTGGTCTTGAAGGTATCCATGGTCAGGGAATCGAGAACAATGATGTTGTTGTCGAGAACCTTAGTGGAAAGCGCGGACTTCATTGCAAGTCTTCTTACCTTCTTGTTGATAGAAAGTCTGTAATCTCTGGGCTTCGGACCGAGAGCAACACCGCCATGATACCACTGAGGTGCGCGGATGGAACCCTGTCTTGCGTGGCCTGTACCCTTCTGTCTCCAGGGCTTTCTGCCGCCGCCGCGTACTTCTGTACGGGTCAGAGTGGACTGTGTGCCCTGACGCTGATTTGCAAGGTAGTTTACAACCATAGCGTGCATAACCGCTTCGTTAGGAGTAATGCCGAACACAGCATCGGAAAGCTCAGTCTCCGAAACCTGGTTGCCTGTCATGTCAAATACTGAAACCTTAGCCATTTACGCTTCCTCCTTCCTTACGCCTTTACGCTGTTGACGATGCAAACAACGCCGCCCTTAGGGCCGGGAACTGCACCCTTGAGTGCAATCAGATTATTTTCAACGTCAATCTTGACAACTTCAAGGTTCTGAACAGTTACCTGCTCTGCACCCATGTGACCTGCAAGGCCCTTGCCCTTGTAGATACGGGACGGAGAGGAGCATGCGCCCATAGAACCAGCCTGTCTGTGCACAGGACCAGTACCGTGAGTTTCCTTGAGTCTGTGCTGATTGTAACGCTTGATCGGACCGGTAAAGCCCTTACCCTTGCTGGTGCCGCTTACGTCAACCATATCGCCGACGGTAAAGGTATCAGCCTTGAGTAAATCGCCAACGTTGAGAGCGTCACAGTCGTCGAGTCTGAATTCCTTCAGAACGCGCTTGTAACCAACGCCAGCCTTGTCGAAATGTCCCTTTGCGGGCTTGTTCATAGCCTGTGCCTTCTTGTCGTCGAAGCCTACCTGAAGAGCGGCATAACCGTCGTTCTCAACAGTCTTCTTCTGTACGACTACGCAAGGACCGGCTTCAACTACGGTAACCGGAATTACCTTACCTGCTTCCTGGTCGAAAATCTGAGTCATACCGATTTTCTTACCGATGATAGCTTTCTGCATTTGTTTTCCTCCTTAAGGTTATTGGTTGGCAGAGCCAACATGACCGATGACGCGGGTTTTCGTCATCATGCACCACTTGAATCCAGTGGCGTTTGCAGGACGCTTACTTGAGAACCATTACGATCTCAACGCCTGCGGGGATCTCGAGCTTCTGCAGTGCCTTAGTAGTTTCCTGAGTCGGTCTGATTACGTCGATCAAACGCTTGTGCGTTCTCTGTTCAAACTGCTCACGGCTATCCTTGTACTTGTGGACTGCACGGAGAATCGTCACGACCTCTTTGTCGGTCGGGAGCGGAATCGGGCCGGAAACTCTTGCACCGCTGCGCTTTGCTGCCTCAACAATTTTTGCTGCTGCTGCATCAACGGTAGCGTGCTCATAGCCCTTAACCTTGATTCTGATCTTCTCGTTGACTGCTGACATTTCTGTTTCGCCTCCTTAATACTTTAACAGCATGATTGGGGGCGGGATGGGAAACATCCCGTGAGATCTCGTTCCACGTTCCCGTGTGTATCGCGGATATCGCATAAAAAAACCGGAAAACCGCAATCGTTTTCCGGACATTTCCTCGACATCTGGACACAGTGTGGGCATACTTCTCGCATACGCAAGCTAGCAAAAAGCACATACTGTGTTCGGTATCTCGTTTCGCCCGGTTTTAAATCGGACATACTCCACGGAAATTACCTGACATACCGTCAGCAACCTTCCGCTTCATCGCATATCTGTTGCAATCACGCTCGTATATTATAGCATACGCAACCCCGTATTGCAAGGGGTTTGAAAAATTATTTTGTAAATTTTTCATGAATTGATAATATCTTTATATTTATTTTTCAGATGCCGCTGTTTTCAGAAAAAACGCTGTTGTCACTCCAAGCCGCGTCACCAGAAACAACCGTGGCCGGAAGATTTCAAACAGCAGAATCCTCAGCAGCTGACTGCGTCTCCCATCCATCAGACGGAATGAATCAGAAAGCAGCCATCCGACGCGCTGCAAGGGTGCATCCATAAACAGAAACGCAGCCGGATAGATCCCCAGCAGCAGCCAGTACCGCCACAACGCCGCCGCAACCGCAAGTGCGAACATCTGCGCTGCCGCAAATAGCAGAACACCATCCTGCTGGGCAGTCAGAGCGCGCCGCATCAGCGTACAGCCGCCGTACAGCGCACAGATGACCGGAATCACTGTGAGTGCCGCGATCAGTGCCAGTGTAACAAGCAGTTTACCGCCGCGCCGCATCAGCCGACGACTCCGATAAATCATACGGACAGTTCCGGGCGGATTCGCCTCGCCGTTTGCCGTCTGCACCAGCCACCAGAGTGCGCCGAGCAGAAACGGCGTCATCAGCAATGTGCAGATTGTATAGCGCAGCACAGGCATCACCGTCTGGATCAGTGTGTAAGGAACAGCGATGCGATAAAGCAGACTACAAAGCAGGAGTTCAATCAGCAGCGCACAGAGCCATGCAGGCATACAGACAGATAACACGGCTGCACCTTCGGCATAATGGCCGCGCAGCAGTCTGGCAATCTGCCGCCGGAGATCTTTGATCTTCATATAAGCCACCTCCCCGACCGCAGATTTTTTGAATCGGTCGGTTATGTAGTCTCCGGTTTTTCGTAAGGAACCATGCCGAGGATCTCAAATGCATCGGAGCGCTGCCACAGGTGTGCAGTGACCAGGATTTCAAATCCCTCACCCGGCTCACAGATGATCTCATTCGGCGGAACCTTCGGCAGACCAAAGCCTGCAAGCAGATTGGTGATGATCGCCGCGTGTGTTACAACAGCAGCACAGTGAATGTCGTCACGCATCATCTCTTCTATGATCTTCTGCATCGCGCGGTAGGAACGCGCACTCAGCTGTTCGACACTCTCTCCGTTCGGCGGACAGGCAGCCGCACCGCCGCGCAGATATTCCTTGAAATCTTCACGCTGGATCAGCTCGTCTACGGTCTTTCCCTCGAAGTCACCAAAGTCAAGCTCCTGCAGTTCAGGCACAGCAATCACTGTGCTGTCTGGAAACAGAAGCTCCGCAGTCTCAGTACAGCGGATCAGCGGGCTGGAATATATCCGATCAGTCACGGGATATTCATACGTATCCAGCTTTGAGGCAAGCTCACTTCTTCCGCGCTCCGAAAGCGGATAATCTGTCCGTCCGATGTAGATGCCCTTTTCGTTTGCATCCGTGAGTCCGTGACGGAAAAAGCTGATATGATAGCCGGTCATGATGATCTCCTCCATATATAATAAATGAACAGAAACCGCGTGATTTATACAGTGCGCGGTCAATTTGACAAAAGAACCAAAAAAACAATATAAAATTTAGATGGGATTTCCTCTTTACAGATTATACTCTTTGTTATATAATGATTAGGAATACAATAAAACTGACATTGCTCATAGATACAGAAAGGAGCCGGAACAAATCCTATGAACTCCGATTTTTCCAGAATTATTACATTACAGCGCAAGGAGCGGAAAATCAGCCAGAAGCAGGCTGCTGCCGACCTTGGTATTTCACAGGCACTGCTCTCCCATTATGAAAAGGGCATCCGTGAATGCGGACTTGATTTCCTTGTAAAGATCGCAGACTATTATAATGTTTCCTGTGACTATCTTCTCGGACGCTCTCCCGAGCCGGAGGGAAAGACCATCACAATCGACGAGATTCCTGACGATGACGGAAACAACGCAATGCCCAGCCCCGAAGTCATTACATTCAACCGCAGAATCATCAACAACTCGATCAGTCTGCTCTTTGCCCTCGCGCAGAAGGCAAACAGCATTACGCTGATCAAGGAGGTTTCTTCCTATCTGATGCTCTCGGTTTACAAGCTGTTCCGTATTGTCTACAACGCGAATCCGCGCAATGACCAGAAGCTGTTCAAAATTCCGAAGGTAATTGCAAATGACAGTGCAAATGCAATCATCTCGATGAACGAAGCTGACATCAAAGCGGCATCCTCCGGTATTGCAATCGGTCCGCACGACTGTGTGACAGATACAGAAACGCTCTATATCACAACAGCGACACTCTCGCAGGATTATGCAGAATATTCTGCTTCCCTGCTCAACCTCATCAAAATCAGTGAGGACAGCATCAGCCGCACAAGACATGACGGGTAATTACAGAACCACATGATATTATACCACATTTTTCTTGATAAGAAAAGAGGAAATCTGTGTTTTTCCGAATGAAATTTTCGATCCCTGCACTCGCAGCGTCCGCACTTGTGCTCTGTACGGCCTGTACAGATTCCGCTCCGACGGAGCAGACAACTTTTTTCGCAATGGATACCGCTGTATCCATCACACTCCCCGCTGATTCCTCTGCACAATCTGCACAGGAAGCGATTACCGCACTGTCCGGATCACTCGACAGTTTCCGCGCTGACAGCGTGGTTTCATCCCTGAATGAAACCGGACAGGTTACTGACGCGGCGCTTGCTAAGATCCTGTCGCAGACTGCTTCTCTGTCAGACCGATTCGGAGATGCCGTTTCGCTCACCTGCGGCAATGTCACCAAGCTGTGGGGAATCTCTACCGACTCACCTGCAGTTCCGTCTGAACAGGAACTGCACACGGCATTACAGACCGTAGATGATACACAGATCCGTCTGCAGGGCGATCAGATCACTCTGGAAAACGGCGCTGCTTTAGATCTCGGCAGTGTTGCAAAAGGATATGCCCTTGACGCTGTCTATGAACGCTGGCAGACTGAGGATGTACCCTACGGCATCTGTTCGATGCACTCCGCCGTTTTGCTTTTCGGCGAAAAACCAGACAAAAGCCTGTTTACAGTACAGATCCAGTCGCCTGATGATGCTGCAAAAACGCTTGGCACAGTTTCTGTTCCTGCCTGCTTCCTCGCGACCGCGGGCGGGTATGAGCGTTACTTTACAGCTGATGACGGAAATGAATACTGCCATATCCTTGATCTTCAAACGGGCTATCCTGTACAGTCTGATCTTACAACTGTGACAGTATTCACCGACAACGGACTGAAGGCGGATTATCTCTCTACGCTGATCTTTCTGGAGGGAACAGAATCCATCCAGTCTCACCTGACGGCTGCGGATTATCAGATCGTCGCTGCGGATCAGAACGGCACGCTGTATATCAGCGATGGCCTGCAGTTTACGGAGGCTCCCGTATGAACCATACACCGTTTGCAAGGAAACAGGATCTGTTGTGGCTCCTGCTTCCCGTGATCTGTATTGCAGTACTGCTCTTGCGTGCGCAGTCCGATACCCCTGTATCTGCGCAGATCAGCATCGGGAACGAAGTCGTTGCAGTCTATCCGCTCAGCGAACCCCAGACGATCACCCTTGCGAATGCTGACGGGATCCGGATCGAAATCCGGGAGAATGCAGTCTGCGTTCTGGAATCGGACTGCCCTGACAAACGCTGCGTCCGTATGGGTGCGATCTCAAAGCCAGGCGAAATGATCGTCTGTCTGCCGCACGCGATGATAATTACACTGGTCGGCGCGTCCGACGGTGCTGATGTGGTGATTGGATGAAACGGACTGCAAAGGATATCACAACACTCGGATTGCTGCTTGCGCTTGCCTGCGCAATCTCCTATATAGAATCGGTGCTGCCGATTCCTCTCCCCCTTGGCGTCAAACCGGGTCTTGCAAGCATTGTCGTAATGTATACGCTGATAGAACGCAATCCACGTGACGCACTGCTTTTGACGCTATTAAAATCCGGCTTTGTCTTTCTGACGCGAGGCGTCACAGCGGGGATTCTATCTGCAAGCGGCGGTTTGCTCGCACTCGGTGTCATGCTGTTTTGTCACAAGCTGAACAGTTCTCTGCTCACAATAAGCATCAGCGGCGCAGCGGCACACAATCTCGCGCAGCTGATTGCCGCGGCTCTCCTGCTGCAAAATATCAATCTGACTTATTATCTGCCCGTCCTTCTGATTGCCGCTGTCATTTCCGGCGGCGTCACAGGCGGCTGTCTTGCCGCACTGCTCCCCCGTCTTCGGGCGGCGCAAAACGGCACATTACGCAAGAAAGGTAAGGAAGAACCATGATCAAAAAACTCCACGGCGTTCACCTGCCCCACAAGAAGGATACGGAACACAAGGAATGTGTACATATCCCCCTCCCGAAAACCGTCAAGATCCCGATGCTGATGAATATGGGCGCACCCTGCACTCCACTCGTCAAGGTCGGAGATACGGTTACCGTCGGACAGAAGATCGGAGATACGGATGCATTTTTCTCCGTTCCTGTTCATGCAAGCGTATCAGGTACAGTCACCGCAATCACCGATCATCTCGGTGCAAACGGTGCGACCTGCAAGGCGGTCGAGATTGAAACTGACGGCAAACAGACCGTCTGCCCCGACCTCAAGCCGCCGGTTATCACAGACCGCGAGAGTCTTGCGAAAGCAGTGCGCGAAAGCGGCGTTGTCGGTCTCGGCGGTGCAGGATTCCCGACGCACATCAAGCTGAATCCCAAAACGAAAATCGACACACTCCTGATCAACGGAGCGGAGTGCGAGCCGTATATTACCTCCGACTACCGCCAGATGGTAGAATCGCCTGAGGATATCATAAACGGAATCAAGCTGCTGATGCAGCATCTGGATATTCCGAAAGCAAAGATCGGAATCGAGAATAATAAACCTGAGGCTGTCAAGGTACTGGTTCAGATGGCGGATCAGTATCCCGAAATTGACATCGCACCGCTTCCGACCACCTATCCGCAGGGTGCAGAAAAGGTGATGATCTACAACACCACAGGACGTATTGTCAAGGAAGGACAGCTTCCTTCTGATGTCGGCGTGATTGTCATGAACGTATCCACCGTTGCCTTCATCTACCGCTATGCGCAGACCGGTATGCCGCTCACAGAGCGCCGCCTGACCATAGACGGAGATACAATCAAGAACCCGTGCAACCTGATCGTCCCGATCGGCACTTCGGTGGCGGAAGCGCTGGAATTTGCAAAATGCGACACAGACCGCGTCAAAAAACTCATCAGCGGCGGCCCGATGATGGGCATGTGTCTGTACACACCAGACACACCGATCTGCAAGCCGAATAATGCAATCTTAGCATTTGAGCATATCACCGAGGTGGAAGAAACCGCCTGCATCCGCTGCGGAAGATGTATGCGTGCCTGTCCGCTGCGGCTGATGCCGACCGAACTTGAAAAAGCATACAAAACCAAGAATGTCGAAGCGCTGCAGAAATTTAAGCTCGGTCTTTGTATGAACTGCGGCTCCTGTACCTTCGTCTGCCCCGCAGGACATAAACTCGCGGAAACCAATCAGCTCGCCAAGGCGCTGCTGCCAAGAAAATAACAGAAAGGTTGAACGGAATGAATACACTTCTTGTTGCACCGTCGCCGCATCAGAAACACCCGATGTCCACACAGCGCATCATGCTCTGTGTTCTGGTTTCTCTTCTGCCGGCTGTCATTGCTGCGGGCATCTACTTCGGACTGCGTGCCATTTTACTGATCCTCACCTGCGTCACTGCGTCGGTTGCGATCGAAGGCTGGTGCCGTATCCTCATGAAACGTCCCCAGACGATCTCCGATCTCAGCGCCGCAGTCACAGGACTCATTCTCGCGCTGAATCTGCCTGTCACAATCCCGATCTGGCAGGCACTGATCGGCTGCTTTGTCGCGATCGCCGTTGTAAAACAGCTGTTCGGCGGCCTGGGACAGAATTTCGCAAACCCTGCAATTGTCGGACGTATCGTTCTGATGTTGTCCTTCACCGGTAATATGACCACTTGGGCAATTCCGCGCTACTGGAAAGAAGCAGGCGCAGATGTCGTCACAGGTGCCACACCGCTTGTGACAGAATCTGCCTCTTATCGCGATCTCTTCCTTGGCAATACTGGCGGCTGTATCGGTGAGACCTGTGCAATCGGACTGATCCTCGGCGGACTCTATCTGATCTTCCGCGGCATCATCTCCCCCTCCACTCCGATCGCTTATCTCGGCAGCTTTGCTTTGCTGACCTTCATCGCCGGAAATGATGTTCCATATCAATTGATGGCAGGCGGTCTGCTGCTCGGCGCATTCTTTATGGCGACCGACTACGTCACAACACCGATCACCTGCAAGGGTAAGATTGTGTTCGGAATCGGCTGCGGTGTGCTGACATTTTTAATCCGTCAGTTCGGCGGCTATCCTGAGGGCGTTTCATTCTCCATTCTGCTGATGAACATCCTCACCCCGTATATTGATCGCTTTACCGCTGAAAAGCCAATCGGCGCTGTCTACGAATCCAAGAAGAAGGAGGAACAGACAAATGCGTGAAAAGATTGTACCGCCGCTCGTGCTGATGCTCATCTGCATCTGCGTCAGCGGACTGCTCGTGCTGGCAAATGCCGCAACCAAGGATAAGATCCGGGCGGCACAGGAAGAAAAGCTGAAGCAGAGCCTTGTGGATGTATTCGGCGAGGCTGACTATCAAACCCTGGAGCAGACCTACGAGGGTGTCACACAGGTGATCCGCGATGACAAAAACCGTGTAATCTTTGATATCACCGTAGATGGCTATGCAAAGGACGGTTTACAGTTGCTCATCGGCATTGACGAAAGCGGTGCTGTCTGCGGCATCAGTATCGTCAGTATCGGAGAGACCCCCGGTCTGGGTACCAAAGTACAGGGTGACGCCTTCCTGGAACAGTTCAACGGAATCAATTCTGCAGCGTTTACCGTTGACACGATTACAGGCGCGACCTACTCCTCAAACGGCATGAAAAAAGCCGTGGAGACTGTGATGAAAACCTATCTTGAAAATAAGGAGGCGATTCTGTCATGAGTTACAGCCGTGAATTCTTCAAGGGCATTATCAAAGAGAATCCGACGCTCGTCGGCCTCCTCGGTATGTGTCCGACGCTCGCCGTTACCACACAGGCGGCAAACGGACTCGGCATGGGACTGGCAACCACATTCGTGCTGATCGGCTCCAATCTGGTCATCTCGCTGCTCCGCAACGTGATTCCGAAATCCGTCAAGCTTCCCTGCTATATCGTTATTATCGCCGGCTTTGTTACACTGATCGAATTCCTGATGCATGGCTTTGTGCCGGATCTTTACAGCGCGCTCGGCACCTTCCTGTCACTGATCACTGTAAACTGCATCATCCTCGGCCGTGCTGAGATGTTCGCGTGCAAGAATAAGGTGCTCCCGTCCATCCTCGACGGCGCAGGCATGGGTCTCGGCTTCACCCTGTCGCTGACAACAATGGGTTCAATCCGCGAGATTCTCGGTGCAGGCACCTGGTTCGGCATCGACCTCCCCGGTTCCATTCAGCCGATGACCTTCTTCATCATGCCTGCAGGCGGATTTTTCGTACTGGGCTGTGTGATTGCGCTCGTCAACAAGATTGCACACAAAAAGCCGCCGGCAACGCTTGGCTGTGCGGGCTGTCCGAATGCCGCATCGTGCGCTGCTGCAAAGGAGGGCTGTGAATCATGACTTATCTGACGATTCTGTTTGCTGCTGTGTTTACGGACAACATTGTTCTATCGAAATTTATGGGCATCTGTCCGTTCCTCGGCGTATCCAAAAAGCTGTCCTCCAGTCTTGGTATGGGCGCAGCTGTCATCTTCGTTATGACCTTTGCAAACGCTTGTACCTACGCAATCTATCATGCGCTGCTTGCGCCCTTTGAGCTGACCTATCTGCGAACGATCGCCTTCATTCTGATCATCGCGCTCTTTGTACAGCTCGTTGAGATCGCACTGAAAAAACTGATGCCGCCGCTATACCGCGCGCTCGGTGTCTATCTCCCGCTGATCACGACCAACTGTGCCGTACTCGGTGTGACAATCACCAATATCGACGAGGGATATAACTTCCTCGAATCCACCGTGAATTCGATTTCCGTCGGAATCGCCTTTACCGTTTCGCTCATCCTCTTTTCGGGTGTGCGGAGCAAGCTTGAAACCGCCGACATCCCCGAAACCTTCAAGGGAATTCCCAGCACGCTGGTAGCGGCATCTATCGTATCGCTGAGCTTTATGGCGTTCTCGGGCATGCTGAACTAGAAAGGAGAATGCAACTATGATCTCATTTGAAACACACATTCTCCCGATTCTGATTTTCGCTGTACTCGGCGCACTTGCCGGCATCCTCCTCACCGTTGCCAGTAAGGTGTTTTATGTCAAAACTGACGAACGCATCAGCGAGATCAGCGACCTTCTGCCGCAGGCAAACTGCGGCGCATGCGGATATGCAGGCTGTGCGGATTACGCGGCAGCAATCGTCGAAAAGGGCGCTGCAACCAATCTCTGCAAGCCAGGCGGAAACGAAACCGCACAGGCAGCAAGTGCTGTGATGGGCGTAACCGCAGAAGAGATCGTTCCGGAAATTGCTGTTCTGAAGTGCAACGGAACCTGCAATGCCACACAGAAGCGGTTCGACTTCGGCGGCGTACAAAGCTGCGCTGCAGCAAAACGATTCTACGGCGGAAACGGACTCTGCTCCTTCGGCTGCATCGGTCTTGGCGACTGCGTTTCAGCCTGTGACAATCAGGCAATTGCAATTGTAGACGGCATCGCACAGGTCACGCCGTCACTCTGCGGCGCGTGCGGAAAATGCGCCAAAATCTGTCCCAATCAGCTGATCACGATCCGCCCCGTTACCAAGCACTATGATGTCAGATGCTCTTCCCGTGACAACGGTAAGGCAACCAAGCTTGTCTGCAAAAACGGCTGTATCGGCTGTAAGATCTGCGAGAAGAAATGCTTAAGCGGTGCGATCACCGTGACCGATTTCCACGCATCCATTGATTATGAAAAGTGTACCGGATGCGGACAGTGCTATGATGCCTGCCCGATCGGCTGCATCACCTGCTGCGAACCAACCGAATAATGGATCCTCACGCGGAATTTTGTACGTTTTTTACAAAATTCCGCGTTTTCTTTCGGAATTGTGCTACAAGAAAATTAGTTATTTTCTTGTCAAACCCCCTTGAAATATTCTGCGAAATGGTGTATAATAGTTGTATAAATTATTAGGAGGTATATTCCAATGGCTGTAAAAGTTGCGATTAATGGTTTTGGCCGTATCGGCCGTCTGGCATTCAGACAGATGTTTGGTGCTGAAGGTTATGAGGTAGTTGCTATCAACGACCTGACCGCTCCGAAGATGCTCGCTCAGCTCCTCAAGTATGACACCGCTCAGGGTGGCTACTGCGGAACCATCGGCGAGGGTCTCCACACCGTAGAGGCTGGCGACAACTACATCGTTGTTGACGGCAAGAAGATCACCATCTACGCTGAGCCGAAGGCAGCAGATCTGCCTTGGGGCGAGCTGGGTGTTGACGTTGTTCTCGAGTGCACCGGCTTCTACTGCTCCAAGGAGAAGTCCCAGGCTCACATCGACGCTGGCGCTAAGAAGGTTGTAATCTCTGCACCGGCTGGCAACGATCTGCCCACCATCGTTTACTCTGTAAACGAGAAGACCCTGACCAAGGATGACACCATCATCTCTGCTGCATCCTGCACCACCAACTGCCTCGCTCCGATGGCTAACACCCTGAACAAGTATGCTGCTATCCAGAGCGGTATCATGTCCACCATCCACGCTTACACCGGCGATCAGATGATCCTCGACGGTCCGCACAGAAAGGGCGACCTGAGAAGAGCTCGTGCTGGTGCTGCTAACATCGTTCCGAACTCCACCGGTGCTGCTCAGGCAATCGGTCTGGTAATTCCGGAGCTGAACGGCAAGCTCATCGGCTCTGCTCAGCGTGTACCGGTTCCGACTGGTTCCACCACCATCCTCACCGCTGTTGTTAAGGGCACTGACGTTACCGTTGAGGGCATCAACGCTGCTATGAAGGCTGCTGCTTCTGATTCCTTCGGCTACAACGAGGACGAGATCGTTTCCTCCGACGTAATCGGTATGCGTTACGGTTCTCTGTTCGATGCAACCCAGACCATGGTTTCCAAGATCTCTGATGATCTGTACGAGGTTCAGGTTGTTTCTTGGTATGACAACGAGAACTCCTACACCAGCCAGATGGTTCGTACCATCAAGTACTTCGCAGAACTGGGCTAATCCAAGACCATATATCGCGAGATACAAAAAACCGCTGAAGATTCTTCTTCAGCGGTTTTTCCTTTTATAAGAGCAAAAAAGAAGAGGCATTTAAGCCTCTTCTCTCTCCAGTCTTGCAGCTTTCAGCATGATCGCACACTCCAGACGCTTTTTCTCAAGCTCACAGGAGAATTTATGTGCGTTATGAATATCACCGGCATACTGATAATTGTTTGCATTACAGCCGCCGCTGCAGTAAAATCTCGCCCAGCATTCGCGGCAGGTCGGCTTGGAGTAGACATGCGCGCTTGCGAATTCGGACTTCATTTCTTCATTAAATGAGCCTTCGTCAAGGTTACCCATCTTATATTCCGGAATTCCGACGAACTGGTGGCAGGGATAAATATCACCATCAGGGGTGATTGCGACATATTCATTGCCGCAGCCGCAGCCGCGCAGACGCTTGATTGCACACGGTCCCTGATCCAGATCGAGCATAAAGTGGAAGAAATTGAACTTTCCGCCCTTTTTCTCATTCTCAAGAATCCGCTCTGCAAGATTTTCATATTCCGCGAAAATCGTGGAAAGCTCACGCTCAGTCAGCGCATACGGCGCACTCGCGTCACAGACGACCGGCTCAACAGAGATCTGATCGAATCCCTGCTCATACAGGCTGAATACATCCTCAGAGAAATCAAGGTTATACTTGGTAAATGTACCGCGAACATCATATTCCTTATCACCGCGTGCATCAACCAGCTTCTTGAACGCAGGCATAATCTTATCGTAGCAGCCGCTGCCGTCAACACGCTTGCGGACACGATCGTTGACTTCCTTACGTCCGTCGATGGAAAGCACGACGTTGGACATCTCCGCGTTGATGAATTCCATCTTAGCGTCATCCAGCAGCACACCATTGGTCGTAATTGTGAAACGGAAATTCTTGTTGTGCTGCTTCTCCAGACTGCGCGCATATTTTACAGTTTCCTTGACAACGTCAAAGTTCATCAGCGGCTCGCCGCCGAAGAAATCAACCTCAAGATTCACACGGTCACCGGAGCGTGCAATCAGGAAATCAATTGCCTTCTTAGCGGTTTCCTCCAACATCAGCTTTCTGCCCTCGCCGAAATCACCCGTAGAAGCAAAGCAATATGCACAGCGCAGATTGCAGTCATGCGCGATATGCAGGCACATCGCCTTGACCGGAGATGCCACAGCAAAGGCAGCATATTTCTCGTAATCATCCTCAGAGAAGAGGATCTTGTCGTTGTAAAGCTCCACAACCTCAGCGTAGCAGGAACGAATCTCCTCCTCGCTGTAAAAGCGCATCAGCTTTGCAACAACATGCTCAGGACATTCCTGTTCAAACGGCGGCTGAACATTATCCAGCATATCATACGTCAGCTCGTCCACAATATGAACGCCGCCGCTGTTAACATCCAGAACGATATTGAATCCGCCCAGTTTATATTTATGTATCATAAACTTCCTCCGAAAATTTCCTTGAAAACACGAAAAGGGACAGAAATTGTCCCTTTTTGCGTCAATTGGATTGTGCGGCGATTACTTCTCGCACTTCTGGTTTGCTACGGTGCAAGAGGTCTTGCAAGCAGACTGGCAAGATGCCTGGCACTTACCGCAGCCGCCCTTCTTAGCGGTTTCCTTCAGATTTGCCTTGTTAATTGTACGAATGTGTTTCATACATACCCTCCATTAACTTCGACTTGCGTCTGTAATCATATTGCTATTATATCACAGTCCGTTCTTATTTTCAAGAGGAATCTAAGGTAAAATGATAAAAATATGTCGGATTCGTGAAAATTGAAGTATAGATCTGCGAATTCCGTGCAAAATAGCTGTTAATTCTGATAGAATTTATGCGGCATAATGGCTGAAAGCGCAATATGGTAGCGCGAAAAACGATCTGTCGCATATTGCTCCGCCCTGGAGCAGCATACCGCCCCCGTATTCAGATCCGCCAGCGGAATCGAAAGTGTGTAGCATCGGAAGACATCTGTTTCGCGAAGCCGGATTCTTCCGCCGAACCGTTCACAGAAGCGGCGGATCAGATATTCATCTGCAGTATTCTCCCCGTTTTCATACAGCGGAGCAGTATCCGTCAGCTGCACACTCCCCCCCTGCATACGTTCTGCTGCAGAAGCAGTGATCTCCGTTACTGCAAAACCATCCTCAGCATAAGCGGTCAGCGAGAAGCGGTCCCAGCCGGAATGTGTTCCGCGCGCAGCCAGCAGAATATTAAGCAGACAATTGAGCAGGCGTGCAGACGGCACAGAAACATACAGCTCAGCGGCAGTATTGCAGCTCAACCGCGCCCCCGCGCCAAGCAGATTGCCGCAGACATCCGTGAAAGTCCGTAAAAACGAGGAATAATCGATCAGCTCGCAAAGATCCGTCTCCTCAGCGTTCTGAACGGTATCAGAAATGGAGGTCGTGCTTTTGAGCAGACGGTAGCAGTGCCCCATAATGATGTTGAGCCATTCGGTCTGCTGTGCAGCAGTCTGTTCCTGTGCGGTAAGTTCGTGCAGCATATTTGCCGCCATCGCAACACCTGTAACAGACTGTCTGATCGTACCTGTGTAATTCTCTACATATTCGCGCACCTCACGGCAGCGGAACATGGACTGAATTACGTCTGTATCCTCAAAGGTCAGAACGAAAAGAAAATCATCCACATCCGAAGACTGTGCAACGCGCAGTACACCAAAACGGTATATATCGCCGCCAATCCGCGTAAAATGGGGACCATTACAAATCTCATCCGACGAAGCACCACCAAAGAGCAGGTGCAGATCATCTGATGAAAGCAGATCTGTGTGCCTGTTCTGCCAGAGCGGATTGAGAGCATGGTCAGTGATCAGAACGATTTCATACGCGTCCTGATATAATTCCTGAAGCGATTCCAGACGCATCTTGCCTATCGTCCCCTTTCAGTACGGATTAAATAACAAACATCTGTTCTTTTATTATACAGGATTATCACCCGAAAATCAAGATGCAATCTATATTTTTAAACAGCAAAGCGCCTCCCGGGGGTGGGAGGCGTTTTGCTGTGATAATAGGGATGATTGGGGATTATAATCCGACGCGGGGTAACGACGGATTACAAACGTGTCCGAAACGGACATGTTTACTATACCAGAGAAATGTGAATGTTTTGTGATAGGGCTGAGAAATTCTGCAAAAACTATTCCTCTGTTTTTGTCGTTTTCTGCGGATCTGCCGCGGAATCCAGGTGAATGATGAACCAGAACGTCGAGCCTGCTCCGATTGTACTGTCCACGCCGTAGGAATAGTTGTGCAGCTTCAGAATTGCCTTGACGATGGAGAGCCCCAGTCCCGTTCCGACTACCTCGCGTTTATGGTTCGCACTGCGGTAATATTTATCAAAGATCAGCTTGAGCTTTTCTTCTTCAATTCCCTCACCCGTATCCCGCACTGAGATCTTGACACCGTCGGGCAGATTCGTCTGCGTGATATAGACCTGTTTATCTGCGCCGGTATAATTCATTGCATTGTTGATCAGATTGCAGATCACCTGTTCGATCTTGCCTGCATCACAGAATACTGTGCGTTCTGCATCAGGCTGAAAATCGAACTGATATCCTGTTTTCACAGAAAGACCGCGATACCGCTCCACGATCTCCGACAGCTTTTCGGTAATATGGAAGGCACTGGGATTCAGCGCAAGCCCGCCGCTCTCCAATTTAGAAAGATCCAGAATATCATTGACCATCAGCGCCAGACGGTCGGTCTCCTCGATGATAACGCCGAGATGCTCCTCGCGCTTTTTCGGATTATCGCCGCTCAGATCGCGTATCATCTCCGCATATGCCTTGAGCATTGTCAGCGGTGTGCGCAGATCATGGGACACATTTGCAATCAGGTCACGCTGCAGCGTATCGACGCGAGAAATCTCCTGCCCCGCATAGGTCAGTGTGCCGGCAAGCTGCTGAAGCTCGCGGTAATTTCCGCCGTCAAATCGCACGGAATAATCACCGCGCGCCAACCGCTCCGCAGAACGGGTAATATCCGCAATCGGCCGCGCAAGTCTTCCCGAAAGATAGATGGAAAGCACCAGACCGACCAGAACAAGCAGAACGGAAATGATGATCAGCTGCCGCTTGATAATCGAAACGGTCGATCCCACAGGAACAAGCGGCGTATTCAGCAGAATATAGCCCTTAGGCTCTTCCAGAGAGCCGACCACCGCCCCATAGACAAGCATATCCATATTCGCCTGTCCGGATGCTTCGATCTCACCGAAGATGACGCCGTTTTCGCTCTGCTGAATCTGATGGATCATCGCGTATACATCATTGCGGTACCCGTGCAGCAGACAGCTTCCGCCCATCAGATCCCGGCTGTACAGGGAACGGTAATAGCGATCCATCACCTCGATGCAAAGATCGTTTTCATATGCCAGCTGATCATACAGTTCCTCGTACTCTTCTTTCCCGTAGTTGGAGATCATCTGTTCGGCAACATTGCGGATATCCGCAATTTTCATCCTGTCGTAGAATTTCTCCAGAAACACAATCTGAAACACCCAGAGCAGTACGAATACAATTACCACATAGAGGATAAAATACAGCCAGATATGCGTCCGCAGACTATGCGAACAGAGCCGGCGACGATTCTTATGCATCGAACTTATACCCCATTCCACGGAGTGTTACGACAAATTTCCGATATTCGCCCAGGCTGTTGCGGAGCATCTTGATGTGCGTATCCACAGTGCGGTCATCGCCGAAGAAGTCATATCCCCACACTTCCTCCAGGAGTTTATCCCGTGTGAGCGCAAGATTGTTGTTTTTTACAAGATAGAAGAGCAGATCATATTCCTTCGGCGTCATCGAAACACGCGCACCGTTGACATAAACCTCGCGTCCTGCAAGATCAATCTCCAGTCCTTCAAATTTCAGACGATCCGGAACAGCAGGTGCAGCAACACTGCTTCTCTTCGCAGCCACGCGGATACGCGCCATCAGCTCCTTCGGAGAAAACGGCTTTACAACATAGTCGTCGATGCCCAGCTCAAAGCCGAACAGCTTGTCATATTCCTCACCGCGAGCCGAGAGCATGATGACAGGAATATCCTTGATCTTCTTGATTTCCTTACAGGCAGAAAAGCCGTCCAGACGGGGCATCATGATATCCATGATGATGACATCGTAGTCGGCGGCGCGTACCTTTTCCACCGCCTCCATACCGTTTTCAGCCTCGTCTACTTCATATCCTTCAAACTCCGCATATTCACGCACGACCAGACGGATGTTTGCCTCGTCGTCCACAACCAGAATCCTCATAAGTCTGCCGCCTCCTTACTGAATTGATGCAGATCCGAACGGTCTGCAGAATACCTTACATAGTATAGCAGAAATTTGTGTTTAAACTGTGACAAAAGGAGTAGTTTTTATGAAATTTCAAAAAAATCGTATTTCTTTGCATCCATATCCGCTTTTCGGGATAATCTGATTGACAATGCGTATAAATAATGCTATAATTGAACTATCTGAAACGTATTTTTCTGTGGATTCCGCTGTATAGCACACAGAACCTTCCTGACGGATTTAGAAATCATGCACAAGATTCGAGGTGTCGGACTTGAATACGAAAAAATGGCTTATCTGTGAACTTGCCTTTGCTGCAGCATCGCTGATCGTCACCCTGTATGCGCGGTATCACAGCGCACTTGCGTTTGCGATCTTCTGCACCTATATCTTTGTTGTCGTCATATTAAGCATCATCCTGACCGTGTCGCTGATGTTCAACCGCAAACGGATGAACGAAGCAGCACAGCGGCGGCTTTCCTTTTTTGTAAACCGCTTGTCGATGCCTGTGATTCTCTGGAATGAATCCGCCGATACGCCGCTTTGCAACGATGCACTCCGACTGCTTCTGCAGTTGGATCCCGAAGAAGCGGACACGACCGATCAGGTCTGCCGTCTGCTCGGCGTAGAATGCCTATCCAGCGAGACAATCCGCGAACTGCTCCGCTGCACAGGCAAGGAGGTCACGCTGACGGACAAGCAGGGCAATCTGCACACCATTCTCTGGACAACCTCAGGCTTTCAGGTTACCGATCACGACTGCTGGTTCATTTCCGTCGGAAGCAATATCACTGAAACGCAGAATATGATCGACGCGCTGGAAAGTTTTTCGAACCGCCTGGCACTCTCTGAAAGCCGCTACGCACTGGCGATGGAGCTTTCTGAGATCGGTCTGCTCCTGACTGAACAGGGATCGGATCAGTTTTTTGCATCCGAGCAGCTGCGTGAGATGATCGGTCTTTCTGAACGTGAGATCTCCTACTCTGAGTTCCGCCGTATGGTTCATCCGAACGATGTTGTACTGTATGACCGCTTTATCAAGACCCTGCCGAAGTTCTGTGAAGAGGATTCGGGAAAGATCTGCACAATGGAACTTCGCATCCGCGGCAAGGAAAACAACCGCTACCGCTGGTATACCTACCGCTATAAGACCGCAAGACTGGATCAGTTTTCTGCCCCGATCATCGGCGGCGCACTGTTTGACATCAGCCGTGAGCGTGAAAAAGATGCACTGATCGAACGGCTGGCTTATGTGGACGAGGTCACGGAGATCCCGAACCGCAACAAACTGATGACGATGGGACAGGATCTTTACTCCTGCTCAAAGGAGCTTGGCGTCTCTTACTACATTCTTGTACTGGATATCGACCGTTTCCACCTTATCAATGACACCTGCGGATATGAAACGGGAAATGCTGTCCTGAAAGATTTTGCACACATCCTGTATAAATATCTCTCCTTCGGCGGATTCGGCGCGCGCATCTCAGGCGACAACTTTGCGCTGATCGTGCGTGATTACGGCGATGAAGAGCTTCCCATCAAAACGCTGGAGCTGATTCAGACCGAACTGACAAAGCTTGCAAATTCCATGTTCCCGAACAAACACCTGACTTGTTCTGCGGGCTATGCTAAAATGCCGCAGGACGGCAACAGTTTCGCAGAGATTCTGGAGCGCGCAGAATTTGCACTCGCTTCCTCTGCAACACATAAGGGCACAGTAATCGGCTATAACAGCCATATGCACGACACGATTATCGGCGAAAGCGAGCTGGAAAAACAGCTCGCCGACGCGATCGAAGACGGCCAGCTCAGACTGTATTATCAGCCAAAGGTGGCGCTTACCAATGGAAGAATCATCGGTGTGGAGGCGCTGGTACGCTGGATCCGCCCCGACGGAACCATCATCCAGCCCGGCAGCTTTGTGCCGCTGGCAGAGGAATCCCAGCTGATCAGCAAGATCAGCCAATATGTCCTCACAGAGGCATGTGAACAGAACCGCATCTGGCAGAAGATGGGGCTTCCGAATATTGTAGTCTCAGTAAACCTTACCTCTGCAGATTTCTATCAGGGCAATGTGCGTGACCAGGTATTTGAAGTTCTCGCCCGCACCGGTCTGGATTCTCAGTGGCTGGAGATCGAGCTGACGGAATCGCTGGCAATCAAGGATCTTGACCTTGCGCTGGAACAGATGAATCAGCTCCGCGAAATGGGCGTCAAGCTTGCAATGGACGACTTCGGCACCGGCTATTCTTCACTCAGCTACATTCAGGTGCTCCCGATCACTCTGCTTAAACTCGATCGTTCCTTTGTGATGCATATGGAAGATGACGAGATTGCACGGGAGATTGTCGAAGCGGTCATCCGCATCGCAAAATCCAAGCACATTGAAACCATCGCTGAAGGAATCGAAACACCCGAGCAGGCAAAGCTGCTCCGTCTGGCAGGCTGTGATAATGCGCAGGGCTATCTCTACGGAAAGCCGATGCCGCCGGAGGAGATCGAACAGCTGATCCGCAAAAATATCAACGAACGTCAGGTCTATTAAACAGGAGGTGCGTATCCTTGGATTTCATGCGTCGGAAATATACAACCGGTGAAGAGGTTTTCAACTCTGTCACACACGGCGTCGGAGCGCTGCTTGCAATTGCGGGCTGTGTCATCCTGATTGTACGCGCTGTGCTGTTTGCAGACGCAATTACAGTAGTAAGTTCAGCAATCTACGGCGGCTCTCTCATCATGCTCTACACGATGTCCACCCTCTACCACGCCATTCAGCCGGAGGGTGCCAAAAAGGTATTCCGTATCTTTGATCACGGAACAATCTATCTGCTCATTGCCGGCACATATACCCCGTTCACGCTTTCCTGCCTGCGCGGTGCGCTCGGCTGGACACTGTTCGGAATCATCTGGGGCTGCGCCATTCTCGGCATCGTGCTGACATCCGTAAATCTGCGGAAATTCCAGCTGTTTTCCACCATCTGCTATGTCGCAATGGGATGGGCGGTTATTTTCGCAATCAAGCCCCTGTGGGAAAAGATCGACACCCTGCCGCTCATATTCCTCATAATCGGCGGTGTACTGTATACCGGCGGGATCATCTTCTATCTGATGAAGGAATCCCGCTATATGCACTCGATCTGGCACCTGTTTGTCGTCGGCGGAAGCATCTTCCACTACTTCTCCGTCCTTCTGGCAGTTACCTGAAATCATGTTTCTCTGCAACTTCCTTGCAGCAATGCAAGTGAATAAATTTGAAAGGAGGTTGATTCATCGCATCACTACGGTGAATCAGACAGACTTATGAAAAGAAGAATCGGAATCCTCACCAGCGGCGGCGACTGCCCGGGACTGAACGCAACCATCCGCGGCGTAGCAAAGGCTTGCTTTCAGCAGTTCGGCGATGACGTTGAGATCGTCGGTATCTCCAACGGATACTACGGACTGATCCACAATCTCTGCAAGGAGATGACCCCCTCTGATTTCTCCGGCATTCTCACCCAGGGCGGAACCATCCTCGGTACAAAGCGTCAGCCGTTCAAGATGATGACCGTGATCGGTGACGACAATGTGGACAAGGTCAAGAATATGAAAGAGACCTACAAAAAACAGAAGCTTGACTGCCTGCTCACCCTCGGCGGAAACGGCACACACAAAACCTCTCAGTTGCTTTCCGCAGAAGGACTGAACGTCATTGGTCTGCCCAAGACGATTGATAACGACATTTACGGCACCGACGTGACCTTCGGCTATCAGACCGCCGTGGATATTGCAACGGATGCGATCGACCGACTGCACACCACTGCTGCAAGCCACTCCAGAATCCTCGTGTGCGAGATCATGGGCAACAAGGCAGGCTGGCTGACTCTGAGTGCGGGTATCGCAGGCGGCGCAGACATCATCCTGATTCCGGAGATTCCCTATGATATCGACAAGGTTTGCGACGCACTGATGCGCCGTGCTGCAAGCGGAAAGTCCTTCTCCATCCTCGCTGTGGCTGAAGGCGCATTTGATGTGACCGAGGCACAGATGAAGAAAAAAGAACGCGCAAAGAAGCGTGCAGAGGCAGGCATCCTCACCGCCACCTCCAGAATTGCGGCACAGGTACAGGCAAGCACAGGCATCGACACCCGTGTCTGCGTTCCGGGTCACATGCTCCGCGGCGGTAGTCCGAACGCATATGACCGTGTCCTGGCAACCCAGCTCGGTGTGCATGCAGCAAAGCTGATCGCACAGGAGAAATACGGCACGACCGTTGCGGTATGCGGCAATAAGCTCACCGCAAACAAGCTCAAGGATATTGCTGGTCTGACCAAGTTTGTTGACCCCAAGGGAACACTGGTTACGACAGCCAAGAACCTCGGCGTATCGTTCGGCGACAAATAAATCACAAAAGAAAAGCCCGCAGCCACCCCCTGCGGGTTTCTTCCGATATTACAACTTCAAAGGAGCAGAACATGGATACCTCAGTCATTATCGTCTGTGCGGGAAATTCCACACGGATGCAGGGAATCAACAAGATTTTGCTGCCGCTCGGTGACAGCAACGTGATCGGAACGGCGATGCAGGTCTTTGAGCAGTGCGAAAGCGTCGGAGAGATTGTCATCGTTACGCGCAAACAGGATGAAGCGGCAATCCGCGAGACCGCCGCGGCACTCGGCATCACCAAGCTGACCAACATCACCGAGGGCGGTGACACCAGACAGCAGAGCGTACTGAACGGTGTGCGTGCATTAACGCTGGAGAGCGAATACATCGCAATTCATGACGGCGCAAGACCGCTTGTCCGTGTAAAGGATGCAGAGCATGTCATCAAGGATGCACGCGTATTCGGCGCGGCAACGCTCGGCGTTCCTGTTAAGGATACAATCAAAACAGTCAGTGACGGGCTGATCACCGATACGCCGCCGCGCCATACACTGTATATCACCCAGACACCGCAGGTATTCCGCCGCAGACTGTATCTCGAAGGCGTGGATTTCAGTCTGGAGCATGATCTCGACTTCACAGACGACTGCCAGCTGGTCGAGGCGATCGGCGGAAAGGTCTATATGACCGTTGGGGATTACACCAACATCAAGCTAACGACACCGGAGGACGCGGCAATCGCAGCAGCGATCCTCGCACAAAGACAGGAGGAAACAGCATGAATTTCCGCATCGGACACGGATATGACGTACACAAGCTGGTCGAGGGCAGAAAACTGATCCTCGGCGGCGTTGAAATTGCACACACGGTCGGATTACTTGGTCACTCGGACGCAGACGTCCTCACGCACGCTGTGATGGACGCAATGCTTGGCGCACTTGCGCTCGGCGATATCGGCAAACACTTTCCCGACACCGATCCTGCCTATCAGGGCGCGGACAGCATTGCGCTTCTGCGTCATGTAAATCAGCTGATTGCAGAACAGGGATACAGAATCGGAAATCTGGACGCAACTATTCTTGCACAGGCACCAAAGCTTGCGCCGCATATTATGGCAATGCGTGAGAATATCAGCGCAGCCTGCAATGTACCGCTGGACGCAGTCAGTGTCAAGGCAACAACGGAAGAAGGTCTCGGTTTTACGGGTGAACGACTCGGCATTGCTGTACACGCAGTAGCTTTGCTTGAAAAAATCTGATTTCATTGGATAAACAAAGGCGGAAACGGAGATGATAGAAACATGAAACAACTTGACAAGCAGCTCCGAAAACGGGGTATTCTGATTTTGCTCTATCTCCTTTCCTGCCTTGCAATCACACTGTTCGCATGGCCGTATGTAAAAATGCTCCTCGACGAGGAACAACGCGTGCTGATTCACGAAAAAGTAGAAGGATATGGTATATTCGCGCCGCTGATTTATGTCGGTCTTCACATCGCACATATCATTTTTGCATTTATTCCGGGTGAACCCATTGAAATCATGGGCGGTGTGCTGTTTGGAACGGTACCGGCACTGTTCTATTCCCTGCTTGGCATTCTGATCGGTACAACGGTTGTATTCCTGCTGGTGCAGAAATTCGGAAAACCGTTTGTGTTTGCAATCTTTGACGAGGAAAAACTGAACCGGTTCAAAATTCTGCAGGATGAAAAACGGCTGGAAGGCCTGGTCTTTCTTCTGTTTCTGATCCCTGGAACACCCAAGGATCTGCTCACCTACTTCGTTCCGCTGACCAAGATTGATCCGACCAGATATCTGCTGATTGCTGTATTCGCGCGCATTCCGTCAATCATCACTTCGACCCTCCTCGGCAGTACACTCGAACAGGGACGCTTTGCACTGAGCGCGATCGTATTCGGCATCACTACTCTGATCGCTGTCATCGGCTATTTTGCACACAGATATATTACAAAATAAACCCGCCACATGACTCATGTGACGGGTTTTTCTTTTCATGTTAATTACTTTGCGAGCATGCTCTTGAGACGCTCCATCGCTTCCTTGGTATTCTCGCGGTCACCGAACGAGGTCAGACGGAACCAACCCTCGCCGTTTTTACCGAAGCCATCGCCCGGTGTGCCGACAACTGCGATCTTCTCCAGCATCTCGTCGAAAAATTCCCAGCCAGTCATACCGTTGGGGCATCTGAACCAGATGTACGGAGAGTTCACACCGCCGGTATAAGGAATGCCGAGTTCATCCAGTGTTGCACCGATGATTCTTGCATTCTCCTTGTAGTAGTTCAGATTCTCCTTGATCTGCGCCTGTCCCTCAGGGGTAAATACAGCAGCCGCGCCGCACTGAACCGGATAGGATACACCGTTGAACTTGGTTGCCTCACGGCGATACCACAGCTTGTAGATGTTCTTTCCGTCTACCGTCAGCTCATGCGGGATTACAGTATATCCGCAGCGGGTTCCTGTAAAGCCTGCGGTCTTGGAAAGACTGCACATCTCGACCGCGCACTGACGCGCGCCCTCGACAGCGAAGATACTTCTCGGAACATTCTCCTCGGTGATATATGCCTCATATGCCGCATCAAAAAGAATCACGGCATTGTTTGCGATTGCGTAATCCACCCACGCCTTGAGCTGATCGTAGGTATATGCAGCACCGGTCGGGTTATTCGGAGAGCAGAGATAGATCAGGTCAGCCTTCACAGACGGATCTGGCATAGCACAGAAGCCATTCTCTGCCGTGCAGTCTGCGTAAAGAATCTTTCTGCCGCTCATGATGTTGGTGTCAACATAAACAGGATATACCGGATCGGTTACCAGAACGGTGTTGTCCTGCGAGAAAATATCACCGAAGTTGCCTGCATCACTCTTCGCGCCGTCATTGACCATGATCTCATCCGCAGCCACAGTCACGCCGAAGCTTGCGTAGTAGCCGGAGATCGCTTCGCGCAGAAACGCATAGCCCTCATAGTCAGGATATCCCTTGAAGGTCTCCTTTACACCAAGTTCATCGCAACCGCGCTTCATCGCCTCAACCACAACAGGCGGAAGCGGCTGCGTAACGTCACCGATGCCAAGACGGATCACCTTCTTCTCAGGATGCGCTGCAATGTACGCGTTGGTACGCTTTGCAGTCTCCGCGAAGAGATAGTTCGGGACCAGATTGTCAAAATATGCATTTACCTTTGCCATAGTTCATTTACTCCTTTTCTAAATGTGTCAGATCAATTTCGCCGTCAAAGACGATGGTTGCGGGACCGGTCATCTGTACCTGTCCGTCAGACGCATAACGGATCAGCAGATCACCGCCGCGCAGATGTACAAGAATGTCTGTATCATGAGGACAGAATCCGTTTTCTACTGCCGCAACAACAGTTGCACAGGCTCCTGTTCCACAGGCGAAGGTTTCTCCGCTGCCGCGTTCCCACACACGCATATTCAGCGTTGTACGGTCAATCACTTCAACAAATTCTGTGTTGATCCGGTTCGGGAACATCGGATGATTTTCAAATCCGGGACCGATTTTTTCAAGATCCAGATCCATAATCCCTTCTGTAAACAGCACACAGTGCGGATTGCCCATCGAAACACAGGTAACGGTATGGGTCTCACCGTTCACTTCCAGCGGCTGCGCCACAAATCGGTCAGGCAAATCAGAATGAACTGGGATCTCGCGCGGTACTAAGATCGCCTTGCCCATATCCACGGAAATCATCTCAATTGTTCCGTCTGCACCGGGGGTCAGCTGGAGATACTTGATTCCGGAATTAGTTTCCAGAGAGATCTCGGTTTTATTCGTCAGACCGCGGTCATAAACATATTTTCCGATGGAACGTGTAGCGTTTCCGCACATCATCGCCTCGGAACCGTCAGCGTTGAAGATCCGCATACGGAAATCCGCGCAGTCAGACGGCAGAATCAGAACCAGACCATCGCCGCCGATGCCAAATCTGCGGTCACTGACAAATTCGGATACACGCTCGGGATTCTGCACGGTTTCTTCAAAACCGTTGACATAAATATAGTCATTCCCAATTCCGTGCATTTTCGTAAATTTCATGACATTGACTCCTTTTTACCATACTTCTACTATTATACTCAATTCCGACGCGAATTGCAAGGATTTTTTTCATCCGACAGGAAAATATTAGTTTAATAAATTAATACTTGCAATCAGTCGGATTTTGTAGTATAATAATTGTGTTTAGTTACTTACCAAAATTTCAATAGATTGGAGTGCAGTACACCTATGAATTTCCAGTTATCCGCACTGCGCGGCTTTCTGCTCCCTGCTGCAGAAAAACTGCCTTTCAGTGATGTTGTGGCCATTACGTTTACAGGAATTACTGTCGTATTCCTTGGTCTGATCATCCTGATCATCTTTATCACACTGATGGGCAAGATCTTTGCAGCAATCAACAAAAAGGGCAACGAAAATAAAACACCGCCTGCTGAAAAGCCGGTAATCACGCCTGCACCTGCACCGGTACAGACCACACAGCAGCCGCTTTCTGATTCTGATGATGATGAAATCATTGCAGCAATTACCGCCGCAGTCGCAATGATGTCCGCTCAGGACGGCACAACCTACAAGGTCAAGTCGATCCGCCAAAGCAGACCGAGCGGTGGTGCGCGTCCCGCATGGGCGATGGCAGGTCTCCGCGATAATACCACACCATTTTAATCAACAGAAAGGACGAACAGAATGGGCATCCTAGAAATTTTCCTGAATACCATCAAGGATCTTTGGTTCGAAAGCGGATTCTACACCATGTTTGGTTCCGTAGATGGACTGAAATCCCTCGCGATGATTGCGATCTCCTTTGTTTTCATGTATCTTGCAATTGCAAAAGGCTTTGAGCCTCTGCTGCTGCTTCCGATCTCGTTCGGTATGCTGCTCACCAATATCCCCGGCGCAGGAATGTATCACCCTGAGCTTTGGACAGGTCTGAATGAACTCGGCGAACACGTCGGAATCGACTACGGACGGATTCTCCACGACGGCGGTCTATTGGATATTCTGTATATGGGCGTCAAGCTCCAGATATATCCCCCGCTGATCTTCCTCGGCATCGGCTGTATGACCGACTTCGGTCCGCTGATTGCAAACCCGAAGAGCTTTCTCCTCGGTGCGGCTGCACAGGGCGGTATCTTCTTTACCTTCATCTGCGCGGCACTCTTCTTCACAGGTCCTGAGGCGGCTTCCATCGCGATTATCGGCGGTGCAGACGGCCCGACTGCAATCTACGTTTCCAGTAAGCTCCTGAGCGGCGGCGGTGCAATCGACACCGGTACGATCGCGCTCGCAGCTTATACATACATGGCGCTCGTTCCGATCATCCAGCCGCCGATCATGAAAGCGCTGACCTCCAAGAAAGAGCGTCTCATCAAGATGGAACAGCTCCGCGTGGTAAGCAAGACCGAGAAGGTCATCTTCCCGATCGCTGTTACCCTGATCATCAGCCTGCTGATTCCTTCTGCTGCTCCGCTGGTTGGTATGCTGATGTTCGGCAACCTGCTCAAGGAAAGCGGCTGCTGCGCACGACTGATCGACACTGCGCAGAACGCGCTGATGAATATCATCACCATCTTCCTCGGCATCTCGGTTGGTGCTACCACCCGCGCTGATAAGGTCATCAACAAGGAATTCATTCTCGTTATGGCACTCGGCGTCGTTGCATTCAGTCTTGGTACCGCCTGCGGCGTGCTGATTGGTAAGATCATGTGCAAGGTAACCGGCGGCAAGGTCAACCCGCTGATCGGTTCTGCAGGTGTATCCGCTGTTCCGATGGCAGCACGTATTTCTCAGAAGGTCGGTTCTCAGGAAGATCCTTCCAACTTCCTGCTGATGCACGCGATGGGTCCGAACGTTGCAGGCGTTATCGGTTCTGCTGTTGCAGCAGGTGTCCTGCTGAGTGTCATCCACGTTTAATTACATCTATCTTTATCCGCAGTACATTTGTACTGCGGATTTTTAATTTTCGAATAATCATATAATTATTCCGAACGTAGAAAAATGTTTTTAAAAAAACTGCGTTTTTCCATTGACAGACAGGAAAGCATATGATATAATACCAATAGACTTCATTCTTTTAAAGCGTAACCGTTTAAAGCAAAATTCAAAGGAGCGAAACATCATGTCAACTCAGACGATAATCATTCTCGTCCTTGCCCTGTATGTTCTCAGTATGTTGGGCATCGGACTGTACACCAGCCGAAAAACCAAATCGGTCAGCGACTTTGTCCTCGGTGGACAGAGCGCCGGCTCTTGGCTGACTGCGTTTGCATACGGCACCTCGTACTTCTCTGCCGTCGTTTTCATTGGATATGCAGGTCAGTTCGGATATAATTACGGTGTATCCGCAGCATGGATCGGCGTCGGCAATGCCATCTTAGGCAGCCTGCTGGCATGGGTTGTACTCGGAAAGCGAACCAGAATCATGACCAAGCATCTCGGTTCTAAAACGATGCCGGAATATTTTGAAGGCAGATTCCAGTCAAAATCGCTGAAGATCGCAGCTGCTGTCATCGTTTTTGTCTTCCTGATTCCTTACACCGCATCTGTTTATAATGGACTCTCCCGCCTGTTCTCAATGGCATTCGGGCTCACCTCCGAGTCTTCTTATCAGATAATCATCATTGCAATGGCACTGCTCACTGCAGTTTATGTCATCCTCGGCGGCTATACTGCAACGGCGATCAACGACTTTGTGCAGGGCATCATCATGCTCGCCGGTATCTGTGCTGTCGTTTACTGTGTGGTCAACAACCGGGGCGGATTCTCCCAAGCGCTGGATTCGCTCGCTGCTATCCCCGATGATAAGGGGAATACAGGCACGCTGAATTCCCTCTTCGGACCCGACCCGATCAACCTGTTCGGCGTTGTCGTACTGACTTCCCTCGGCACATGGGGGCTTCCGCAGATGGTACATAAATTCTACGCGATCAAGGATCAGGATGCAGTCAAAAAGGGTACGATCATCTCCACCCTGTTCGCACTGGTGGTTGCAGGCGGCTCCTATCTGATGGGTGGCTTTGACCGCCTGTTCTGCGTCAAGGGTGCGGATGACGGCAGCGGCAGAACCGCTGTCGGCGCATTCGATGAGATGGTTCCTGCTATGCTGGAAACTGCCCTCCCCGACCTGCTGATCGGTCTGGTGGTCGTTCTGGTTCTTTCCGCTTCAATGTCTACACTCTCTTCTCTCGTACTCACTTCCAGCTCAACGCTGACGATCGACCTCATCAAGCCGATGGCAAAGAAGGCGTTTACGGATAAGAAGGAACTCCTGATTATGCGTGTGCTGATTGCCGTATTCCTCGTTGTTTCTGTGCTGATCGCATTTAACAAGACCGCAAGCATCACCACGCTGATGTCCTACTCCTGGGGCGCACTCGCTGGCGCATTCCTCGGACCGTTCATGTGGGGTCTGTTCTCCAAGAAAGTCACCTGCGCTTCTGTCTGGGTCAGCTTCATCCTCGGTATCGGTGGAACGATCGCACATATGCTCGTGTTCTCGTTCTTCGCAGATTCCTTCCCCTCTGTGGTGAACGCGGCAAAGTCCTTCCCACTCAATCTCGCTTCTCCGATCAATGCCGGCGCAATTCTGATGATCCTCTCGATCATTCTGGTACCGCTGGTCAGCATGTTTACAAAGCAGTGCGATGCTAAATCGGTTGACGAAGTGTTCCGCTGTTTTGATGAAACAGAATCCGAACAGTCTGATGCAGCATAATCTATCAACGAAAACAGCGAGCCGAATCCGGTTCGCTGTTGCTTTTTTTTGAGTTCCGTGTTATAATAATAAGGTTAATTCCAAAGAAAGAAGTGACCAAATCATCATGCAAGAAACAACAACCGTAGAATCCGTCATTCCTGATCTGCAAAGTCCGCAGGAAGTCATTGAACAGACCACGGATTTTCTCAGCACCGCGCTGGGATTTATCAAAAGCGCACTCCCGACCATTATCTTTGCAATCGTCGTATTCCTGCTCGGCACCATTCTGGTCAAGATCATCTGTAAGATCATCGGCCGCGGCATGAACCGTTCCAACATCGACGATACCGCCACCGGTTTTCTTAAGTCGCTGATCAGTATCGTTCTTTACACGCTCCTGATCGTTATCGTGCTTTCAATTCTCGGCGTACCGATGACTTCGATCGTCACCGTGATCGGCGCCGCAGGTCTTGCAATCGGTCTTGCCCTGCAAAACAGCCTTTCCAATGTGGCCGGCGGCTTTATCATCCTGTTTGCAAAGCCGTTCAAGGCGGGAGATTTTATTGAAACCTCCGATGCTGCCGGTACGGTCGAATCCGTTAATATTCTCTATACGACCATCGTAACCCCGGATAATAAGACGGTATATCTTCCGAACGGCATTGTGTCGAACGCAAAGATCATCAACTTCAACGAAAAGGGCACACGCCGTCTGGATCTGGAATTCAGCATCAGCTATGACGAAGCATTCGACCGTGCCAAGAAGATCATTGCCAATGAGATTGCAATGCAGTCCTGCGTCAAGAATGATCCGGTACCGGAAATTGTAATGGGACGTCACGACAGCAGTGCCATCACCATTTTTGTCCGCATGTGGGTGAATGCAGAGGATTACTGGGCTGTGCATTTTTCGATGCTGGAAAATGTAAAGCGCGCATTTGACCGCGAACAGATCAGCATCCCCTTCCCGCAGCTTGATGTACATCTGGAGAAATAACATGGCAAATCAGAACGAACCTGCATTACAACCAACCCCACCAGCCGCTCCAGCAGCCAAAAAGAAGAAAAAAGGCGGTATATTTCTTCTGATCCTGTTCTTATTCTGGTGGACGCAGAATTATTTCCTTGTCACAGCACGCGAAACAATACAGAATAATGCGGTTACTGAACCAATGACGATTGCAGTGATCAGCGATCTGCACGCTGGCCGATTGAATATCAGTGATCGACGGATCATCAACCGCATCAAAGAATCTGCTCCGGATCTGATCTGTGTACTGGGTGATATGTACACAGACTCAGAAAACGGTTCCAGTCAGAAGATGGCACTGGAATTCATGCAGTCGCTTGCAGCGCTGGATACTCCGGTCTATTACGTCCCTGGCGAACACGACCGATCTGTCACATTTATGGAACAGCTGACGCAAAGCGGCATCCACGTCATGTGCTACGCGCAGGAGGATATCACCGTAAATGGCAATCCTGTCACAATTTACGGCATCGACAACGCATATTTCTCGCCGACATTCGATCTGACCAATGAATTTGCATCGCCAGATCCGAGCCGTTACTCCATTCTGCTTGCCCACATTCCGCAATATGAAGCGTATGCCAGCTTCGGTGCAGATCTCACGCTCTGCGGCGATACGCACGGTGGCATTATCCGTCTGCCGTTTTTCGGACCGTTGAACTATCAGGGAAACTGGATCCCCGAACTGCTGTATCCGAACGAAACCATAATGGATAAGGGGCTGTTCCCCTATTCGGAAGGAACGATGTTCATCACATCCGGACTCGGCAACTATCCATCCGCTCCTGTCCGTATGTTTAACAACCCCGAAGTCGCAATTCTCGAAATTACACCTTAACAAAAAGGACGCATGAAATCTCATGCGTCCTTCCTTTTATTCTTCTGTTTCAGTAACCTGAATTCCGAGGATATCCAGACTCTCCTTGTCCACAACGGACGGGCAGGCGGACATCAGCTCGCTTGCGTTCTGTACCTTCGGGAATGCGGTAATGTCACGCAGGCTCTCTGCGCCCAGCATAACCATCGCAAGACGGTCAAGACCGATACCCATACCACCGTGCGGCGGTGCGCCGTATTTATATGCCTCAACCAGGAAGCCGAACTTCGCTTCGATCTCCTCCTCGCTCATGCCAAGTGCCTCAAACATCTTCTGCTGAAGCTCATAATTGGTGATACGAATCGAGCCGGAAGAAAGCTCTGTGCCGTTCAGCACAAGGTCGAATGCCTTTGCAGTCACCTTTTCGGGTGCAGAGTCAAGATACTGGATGCAATCATCCTCTGGCATCGTGAACGGATGGTGCATTGCAACCCATGCTCCGGTTTCTTCATCCTGCTCAAAGAACGGCATCTGGGTCACCCACAGGAAGTTGAACTGTCCCTCAGGAATCAGATCAAGTTTCTTTGCAACAGTCTGACGCAGTGCGCCAAGCACAGGCAGTGTCACCTTATTCTTATCTGCAACGATGAGTGCTACATCGCCCTTTTCACAGCCGATTTCAGCGAGAATTGTGCAGAGCTGTTCCTCAGAGAAGAATTTCGCAAACGAACAGCCCGGTGCATCATCCACCCAGCGAACGAACGCAAGACCCTTTGCACCAATGCCGCGTACCATCTCCGTCAGCTTGTCAATCTCCTTACGGGTCAGAACAGAAGCTGCATTCTTCGCAACAATCGCACGAACACTGCCGCCTGCTTCGATTGCTCCGGTAAATACACCAAATTCACTGTCCTTAACGAGATGGGAAATATCCTGAATCTCCATACCATAGCGTGTATCCGGCTTATCAGAACCAAAGCGGTTCATCGCGTCTGCAAAGGAAAGACGGGGCAGCGGTGTGGGGATATCCACGTCCAGCACCTTCTTGAACAGGTCACGGATAAAGCCCTCGCACATCTCCAGAATATCCTCGACGTCAACAAAGGACATCTCCAGGTCGATCTGTGTAAACTCAGGCTGGCGGTCTGCACGCAGATCCTCATCGCGGAAGCAGCGTGCCAGCTGGATGTAGCGATCCATACCAGAAACCATCAGGAGCTGCTTATAGATCTGCGGCGACTGCGGCAGGGCATAGAACTTACCGGGATGTACTCTCGACGGAACGAGATAATCGCGCGCGCCCTCAGGCGTGGACTTCATCATCATCGGTGTTTCAATCTCAATAAAGCCATTGTCATAGAAATATTCTCTTGCAACCTTAGCAATCTCATGACGCATCATCAGATTCTTCTGAAGTGGTGCACGACGCAGGTCAAGGTAGCGGTATTTCAGACGCAGTTCCTCATTCACCTTGGTTTCGTTCTGTACCTCGAACGGAGGTGTCTGTGCAGCTGCAAGAATGCGGAGATCGTCCACGATGATTTCCACATTACCGTTTTTCATCTCATAGTTGATGCTCTCGCGCTCCTTAACCACACCATGCGCCATCAGCACATACTCCATGTGGCAGGATGCTACCTTTTCAACCAGCGCACGGTCGGTCGCATCGTTGAATGCCAGCTGAACCACACCAGTGCGGTCACGCAGGTCAATAAACAGCAGTGTGCCGAGGTTGCGTACCTTCTGCACAAATCCGCCTACAACGACCTCAGCGCCGATTATATCTACCTCGCCGCAGTAATGCGTGCGCTTCAGTCCCTTCATTGTATCAGCCATATATCTTTCTTTCCTCTCTGTCGGTCTATTATTCTCTCAGAATTTGATGCCGTCCAGCGTATCACTGAACATCGCAGAAATTGCGAGATTTGCAAATGTATCCGTGAATGTCTCATCCAGCTTACAAGCGGTCGATTCACCGGTCGCCATATTCTTCAGCTTGATCTCACCGGTGGAAAGCTCATTCTCACCAAGTACCAGCAGGAATCCGGCGCCGAGCTTGTCCGCATATTTCATCTGTGCCTTGAAGCTTCTGCCGATCAGGTCATATTCCACGCGGAAGCCCTCTGCACGAAGCGACTGTGCGATCTCCATTGCCTTTGGAACAGCAGCCGCATCCATCGGAGCGATATACAGCTCACACTGCTTCGGCTGAAGGAAATCACATCCCTGGCTCTCCA
The DNA here is from genome assembly GCA_015066905.1 of Ruminococcus sp. Lineage (GTDB taxonomy): Bacteria > Bacillota > Clostridia > Oscillospirales > Ruminococcaceae > Ruminococcus_F. The sequence continues at coordinate 12,306 of SVNN01000002.1, read as the reverse complement.
TTGTGAGAAGCAGACGCTCGATACCCATCGCAAAACCAAGTGCAGGCTGGGGCTGACCGCCAAGCTGTTCAATCAGACCATCATACCGTCCACCGCCGCAGACAGTACCCTGTGCGCCGATATCCGTAGTAACAAATTCAAATACCGTCTTTGTATAATAATCCAGTCCACGAACAATCTTCGGATTGACCGTGAACGCAATCCCCATCGTATCCAGATAGGATTTCAGCTGTGTGAAGTGTGTATCGCACTCTTCGCAGAGATAATCGAGAATCACAGGTGCGTCCTTGGCAATCTCACCGCAGATCGGGCTCTTACAGTCGAGAATGCGCATCGGGTTACGCTCCAGACGAGAAAGACAGGTTTCGCAAAGTTCATCCTTACGCGCTTCAAAATAAGTACGCAGTGCCTTGTGATATTCAGCACGGCATTTCGGACAGCCGATCGAGTTGATGTTCAGCGCGATATTCTTCAGTCCCAGCGTATCCAGAACCGATTTCGCGAGGGAAATCACCTCTGCATCCGCGCAGGGAGCGGCACTTCCGACCATCTCCAGACCGAACTGGTGAAATTCACGGAGTCTGCCTGCCTGCGGACGCTCGTGTCGGAAACAGGAGAGCAGATAATACACCTTCTGCGGCATCGCGTCGTTGAGCATACTGTTCTGCAGCATTGCACGGATCGTACCAGCAGTACCCTCCGGACGGAGCGTAAACTGCGTTTCTTTCGCAATGACAGAATACATTTCCTTCTGTACAACATCAGTCGTTTCGCCGACCGAGCGGCAGAACAGATCAGTTGATTCAAAGGTCGGGATGCGGATCTCGCCAAATCCGTAGGATTCCGCAACGTTACGCGCAACCTGTTCAACCGTATACCATTTGTGAATGTCGCGCGGGGTGACGTCCTCGGTTCCGTTCGGACGCTTTAATACTTGTGCCATAAAAATCCTCCATAATTATAAAACAGCAATTGCCCCTTGAACAGGGGCAACGCATTATATTCATTGCATCAGTCGCGCTCAGATTGCGGGATTTCCGATTTCACGCCAATCAAGGTCGCCACGCTCCAGCGCAAGAATCAGTGCCTCGGCAGTTGCAATATTGGTGGCAACCGGTACATTGTGTACGTCGCAAAGGCGGAGCAGATTCATATCGTTCGGCTCGTTCGACTTCGGGTTGATCGGATCGCGGAAAAACAGCAGTACGTCAATTTCATTGCAGGAGATACGCGCACAGATCTGCTGATCTCCGCCCTGCGAACCGCTGAGATAACGCTGAATCGACAGGCCGGTTGCTTCGCTAACCTGCTTGCCCGTCGTACCCGTAGCGCAAAGATTATACCGGGATAAAATGCCGCAATAGGCAATGCAGAATTGGATCATCAGTTCTTTTTTGGAATCATGGGCAATCAACGCTATATTCATATTTCATTCCTTTCTACCGCACACGCGATGTTGTAATATATGTAAAACATAGTTTTACGAAAGACAAACTTATTTCGTCTTGACAGTCAGCGGAACATTTTCGCCCTTCAGACGTCTGGAGATCGCATCAAATGCTGCCAGGCTGGGCGCTGTGGACGGGATCGGCTGACCCTTACCGGTTGCAACACAGAGATCATAATCCTCCGGGATTACGCCGATCAGCTGTACGCCGATAGTGTCGATGATCTCGTCGAGGTCCTTGACCAGTTCAGCACCGATTGCACGCTTGCTCACCTTATTGATGATCAGACGCTGACGCTTGTTGCCACGGTTATAGAATTCATCGGACATCATCTGTGCATCGCGCACGCAGATCGGGTCAGGCGTGGTGACAACGAGAATGGTATTCGCCTGCTCAACGATATCAAAAACGTGCGAGTTGATACCTGCACCGGTGTCGATGATGATATAGTCGAAATACTTACGGATCTGCTTGCAGATGTCAACAATCTGCTCAACCGTTACACTTTCAAACGGATCCTTCGGTGCACAAAGGATGTTGAGGTTGCTAGCCATCGGCACCTGAGTAACAGCGTCGAGCGGCTTGATCTTTCCCTTCAGAACATCACCAAGGTCATGCTTGATTCTTCCCTGCATACCAAAAATGATATCAATACAACGTAAACCGAAATCCAGTTCGATGATGAGGGTACGGCTGCCCTGCTTTGCGAGCGTATAGCCCAGACCGGAGCAGATCGAGGACTTTCCGGTGCCTCCCTTACCAGATGTAACAGCGATAACTTTTGACATAACAATCAGATTCCTTTCCCCTTGCGGCTACGGTTCAGCCGCGCGCCATGGTAATCATGGAGTGTGTACTCCATACAAACTCCATACTATATTATAGCATAAATATTCAAAAAGTCAAAGGACTTTTTCGCAAAAACAGAAAAAATTGTACGAATAGATTGAATCACACTGCAGTCTTTGTGCAGATTGACGATTCACAAGACTGCAGGCATAGTCGACATTGAAAAATATAACAAGAATTCAATCAGAAAGTGCGAGTCCGATCTGTGTATCCGGATACACCTCGGCATACAGCTCAAGAATCTTTCTGACCATATACTTGGACTGCTCTCCGCCCTCGATAACCGCTGCAAATGCGATTTCAGGATTCTCAGCAGGCGCATAGCCAATCACAAAGCTGTCTGTTCCACGCGGTGACTGCGGCGTACCCGTCTTGATCGCAACATCAAATCCGAGGTTTTTCAGCGAATACTCCTCAGGCATCGTACTCTGCGCCGCACCGATCATACCCTGCTCGATATTGGCATATACAGAATCCGACGTGATCGGTATTTCTGCCGCAACGACTTTTTCTTTCTGCGAAAGCTTTGTGGTCATCGCATGATCATAAACACTGTCCACCAAATGCGGCTGATAGCGCACACCCTCATTCGCGATCGTAGAGGCTGCAACCGCCATCTGAAGCGGTGTGATCTGAACCTCAGACTGTCCGATCGCTGCCTGCAGCAGATAGCCGACATACCACTCCATCCCGAGCTTTTCAAAGGTTTCGGGATTCGCAAGATATCCTGCAGAATCACCTGATTCCAGCCCCAGCGTCTGACCGAGCCCGTAGTATGTGGCATACTGCGACAGCGTATCAATGCCGAGACGCTGCGAAAGCTCATAGAAGTAGATGTTGCAGGACACAGTGATCGCACGCGTCACGTTAATGTCGTTGTGATGGCCGGTACAATGCACCGTGGTGTCGATAAACTCGTAATTTCTGCCGCAGTAGAACGTAGAGTCTCCGTTGACAACGCCTGTATTCAGTCCTGCAGTCGCAGTAATTGTCTTAAATGTGGAACCGGGACGATACAGACCATCCGTTGCACGGTTGACAAGCGGCGTATTCTCCGCATTCAGAACCGCGTTATAATCCTCCATCAGATCGTTGAGGTCATAAGTCGGCGCAGTCGCCATGCCAAGCACTGCATTCGAATCGACATCCAGCACAACGATCGCACCCGCTGAAACATCCTTCAGATCCTTGCCCGGCATCTCGTGCAGATAGCCGATAAAGTCGGTCAGTGTGGTCTGCAGCCCCTTCTGGAACTGACTGTTGAGGGTCAGCTGTACAGTATTTCCGCCGACTGCTTCCTTGGTAATCTCCGAGGAGATGACAGAACCGTCCACATAGGTGATCTCTTTCACTCCGCGTTCGCCGCAAAGCTCTGCTTCCAGCGCAAGCTCCAGTCCGCTTTTTCCGACCGTATCTGAAAGCAGATATTCATATCCGCTTTCCTTGAGCGATTCATATTCCTCAATGCTGTAAATCGGACCAACTGTGCCGATCTCATGCGGAATCACATTTCCGTCCTCAACAAAGCGGATCGCTTCTTCGATGACATCCACTCCGCTCATCGTCAGACGAAGCTCCTTGATTTTCGTTACCAGCTCCAGCGGAATATCGTCCGCCAGCGTAAAGTGATTGTTCACAGAGAAACTACGAATGAGCATTTCATATCGGATACCTGCAATCACGCGCTGTACATCGCGCGGATATGCATCCGAAATCTCATAATCCGAAATCAGCTTATCCACACAGTTTTCCGCCGTCGCATAGGTGTTCAGATTCAGAATCTCGCGCACCTTGGCGCAATACTCCTCTCCTGCCTCCGGCGAAAACGTATACGGCTCAGACAAGGAAACCGGAAGTGTGTCATTCCACTCTGCACCGGCTTCGCGCAGAATGGATACGACGTCATAGATCACCTGGTTTCCTGCAGCCTTATCTGTCGGGAAATACGCCTTTTCAATAATGACATTATAACCGATCTTATTGCCGACGATCACACGCCCTTCGCTGTCCACGATCTCTCCGCGGGCGGCACTGACGTGCTGGGTATATATATTTGTAGTAGACGCCTTCAGCTGATAGCTCTCACCATCGACCAGCTGCACCTTCATCAGCCGAAGCACACCGAACACAAGGGAAACAATCAGTATGAAGATCAGCACCACAAGGCGGATCGCGTCCTCAAACACTGAGAACGTTTCTTTCAGCTCTCCCTGCCGCTCACGCATAAACAAAAATCTCCTTTCCGCCCGTCATTTGGGCAATACGGAATAGAGCATGCCTGCTGTGGGAAGCAGCTTTGCCTTGATTTTCCGAAAAATCCAGTAGATCGGAATGCAGGAAAGTGCCGTAACAAGCATACAGGGCAGGATATATCCTGTGAATACAACCGACACGTTTTCATATCCCCACATTCCGTAACAGAAGAGGTAATCCAGACCGCCCTGTATCAGTGCACAGAGAAAGGTCACAACGACTGCATTGATGATATTGTGCCGCAGCAGATGCATGAACAGCAGGGCTGTTCCCACACAAACGCAGGTCATCACAATTGCATTCGAGCAGAACAGCTTGCCGCACGAAAGGTCGATCATCAGACCGCAGAGCGCACCGACCAGCGCCGAGGGCAATACCCCTTCACTCATGACAATACAAACGGCAACGGGGATGACATACAGCGGATGCAGCCCGATGCCGGTACATTGCAGAACATAGGCAAGACATAGCAGGATCAGGTAGAGAATCCAGCGCAGTACCGTATATAACCGACGCTGTCCGACGCTGCGATATGGGGTATTAATTGCCATGATAGCCGTCCCCCTTGCCGTCAAATCCGATCAGAACCACAACGCTGTCAAGATGTTCAAAATCCACTGCAGGTGTAAGCTCTGCGTGTTTGGAAAGACCGCTTTCCTCCAGCGAAACAGAAGCAACAGAGCCGATCACACAGCCGCGCGGAAACAGACCGCTTCCGCCTGCGGTGATGATCAGATCGCCGACAGCAAGCGGGCTGTCCTTGTCAATATAGATCATACGCGTGCAGTTATCCGACGCGAGTTTTAATGTACCCTCAACGATTCCTGTGTCGCCTGTCCGGCTTGACAGCGCACCAATTGACAGATCGGGAGAAAGTACAGTACGGACCGTAGAATAGTTGCCTGCCGCTTCCACCACAACGCCGACGAGTCCCTCTCCTGTCAGCACGGGATCATTGACAGAGATGCCATCCTCTGTACCGCGGTCAATGACAAATCCGCGGGCAGGATCGTTGGTCGTCCAGGAAATAATGTGGCACGGCTCAGAAAGCTGAAAGTCTGAATGTTCCTCCTTGATACCGAGGAATTTCCGCAGCTCTTCCAGCTCCGCCTGAGTTTCATGATAATCCACAAGCTGGCTGTTCAACTCGCCGATCTTCGCGCGCAGTGCTTCATTTTCTTCATAATATGCCTGCGCGTTATGAATCTGGTCAATGGTTGTTTCAATCTTGCCCGATACTGCGTTGGAAGCCTGCTTCAGCGGATTGAACACCACACCGAATGCCTCGGAGATTGCAGATGTATAACCGCCCTTTGTCAGAGAAAACAGCAGGATTCCAAGCAGCAAGCCCAGAATGCAGAGAATGATCTTGAATTTTACACTTCGGAAAAAATCGCCCATCCGGACCTCCCTGATAGAATGGAATATCTGTGGCAGCTACGCCGCAGAATCAGTAGTAACGGGTTTCATCTGTGAGAATGTCGCGGTATTTCTTCATATTCTCCAGAATCTTTCCTGTGCCTTCCGCAACACAGTCCAGCGGATACTCGGCAATATAGACGGGCATTCCCGTTTCGCGGTTGATCAGCTTATCCAGACCGCGGAGCAACGCACCGCCGCCTGCAAGTGTGATGCCCTGGTCTATGATATCAGCCGACAACTCGGGCGGTGTCTTTTCCAGCGTCGTCTTGACCGCTTCGATCACGCGGGAAAGCGGCTCTGAAAGTGCCTCACGCACCTCAGCCGATGTAACGGTAATATTCTCCGGCAGACCATTGAGCAGATTCCGCCCCTTGATCTCCATGCTGTCCTCCTGTTCCATCGGGAACGCAGAACCGATCTTGATCTTGAGATTCTCCGCAGTGCGGTCGCCGATCAGAAGGTTATATTTTTTCCGGATAAAGTTGACGATCGACGCGTCAAATTCATCGCCGGCAACGCGCACCGAGCGCGCAGTAACGATGCCGCCGAGAGAGATCACAGCAACCTCACTGGTTCCGCCGCCGATGTCAACAATCATACTGCCCGTTGCCTCAGAGGTCGGAAGTCCTGCGCCGATTGCGGCTGCCATCGGTTCTTCAATGATATGAACCGGCTTTGCACCTGCTTTTTCCGCAGCCTCCTTGACAGCACGGCGCTCCACCGCTGTAACACCGGAAGGAATGCAGATAATCACGCGGGCACGCGTGAAGATGGTTCCGCGCAGCGTCTTGCGGATGAATTCCTGCAGCAGGGTGGTCGTGATATCAAAATCGGCAATTACGCCGTCCTTGAGCGGACGTACCGCGATGATGGAACCGGGCGTTCTGCCGATTACCTCTTTCGCTTCCTTGCCGACATACCGCGCCTGATCAGTGTGTGTATTAACCGCAACCACAGAGGGTTCACGAATGACAATTCCTTTTCCGCGTACATACACAAGGGTATTCGCGGTGCCGAGATCTATTCCAATGTCCCTTGTAAACATTCTAATTCTCCTTTCGGCAGATTGTACCGTTTCTTTGTTCCGGGGGCGTATCTGTCCTCTGTCGTGACTCTTTCACGCCCGCACGCCATTTATTATACCACTAAAGTCTGCATTCACAACAGACCATGAAAATTTCGATCATACATCAATCAAAGAAGAAACTTTTTTATGTATAAGCAGAGCAATCATAAGAAGGATTACCTGCGCTACGTTCAGTGAGAAATGCAGACCAAAGGTCAGATCCATGAAAATAATATCCAGCGAGATCGTATTAAATCCGATCGTTTTGCCGTAAGACAGCCAGGAGAGTCCATACATACCAATTGTCAGTTCGCCAAGAATACCGCCGAGAATCGCGGCAGCAAGGATCAAAAAAATCAAAACAAGTTTATTTTTCATACTGTCATTCTCCTATTCATTTCTGTGTCAGTCCCGTGGAGCCAAAGCCACTGCTTCCGCGTTCGGAATCGGGCAGGCTGTCCGTTTCGATCAGCTGCGGAAGCAAAACAGGCGTCAGCACCAGCTGTGCAATCCGCATCCCATGTGTAACAGTGAATGGTTCTTTGCCGTGATTGATCAACGCAACCTGCAACTCGCCGCGGTAATCGCTGTCAACAACACCGACACCGTTAGCAAGCGATACGCCGTACCGGGACGCAAGTCCGGATCTGGCAAACAGCAGCAAAGCGCAGTCGCTGCGATCGGGCGCCGCAGATATCCCCGTGGGAATCCGCACGATCTCACCAGGTGCAATCACAACAGGCGATTCCAGACAGGCTGCAAGGTCAAATCCCGCACTTCCTTCTGTTGCACGAACCGGCAACACTGCGTGCGAAGAACGTTTCTGAATCAGCAGCTGCATCTCATTCACTCCAGTCTACTTTTATTGTACACCGCGGTAATATAAGCCGCGTGTATATGCGCGGTCAGACAGACTGACCCCGTTCTGATATGCGTTTATCATGTCCGATATCTCAGCAGAAGATTCGTCTTCAAACTGTAACACCCAAAAATCAGCACGATCAAGATCTTCTGCCTGATCCGCAAGCAGAAGCGGCTCGGCATTCAGCACTTCGACATAATCACCGCTGCAGCGAACCGGGAACGTTCTTCCCGTCCGATCCTGCAAACTGTGTGTACACCGCTTGCAGCCGAGTTCTTCACGGATCGGACACAAACGGGTAAGCATCAGCGGCAGTCTGCCATAGGCAATCAGCCCGACCGGCATCGGCGCGGTGCAGGATCTGAACTTCTGCAGCCGCAGCTCGAAAGAAGCAACTGCATCAGTCAGACCAAGCGCAGCGGCTGTATCAAACGAGCCGCTGTTGGCAAGATTCAGCCCGAATCCGCCGTGCAGCGTAAATCCGAGTGCTTTTCCAAGTGTAATATGCGCAAGATTATCGCAAAGCAGATGGGTGATGCCACTCGCTTTCAGCGCTTCAAGTTTTTTGAAAAGTGCCGGTTCATCTGTAATCATACGTGGCAGCGCAGCAATGATCTGTTCAGACGGAAATGCTGTTTTTCTGCACACGTCGATCGGTACAACTGCAAATGCGCAGTCCTGCGGTGATAGTGCTGTCAGCTGTTCGGCACGCTGTATCTGTACATAAATCTTAGGTTTTTTTGCACTTCTTCTGGTTCTTTGCGGTACGTCCCCTGCCATGGTCTGATAGTGCGGCGTGTTATTCTGAATTCGTACAGCATCCAGCGCGTCTGCTGCATCGCGCCGCAGTGCATTCAGCGCACTTGCAGGAAGCATCAGTCCGCTGTCATTACAAAGCGAAAACGAACCCAGCGTATAGACCGTGTCACCAAGCTTGGACAGCTGTCGGACGGCACGTTCTTCATCCAGCGGTGCCTTGAGCGCTTTCTGCGGCACAGCACCGCACACAGAAACAGCATTTCCATCTGTGTCTGTCAGTGAGAGCACAGCCGGTACTTCCTCCTGCAAGGTCAGCGTCATCTGTACGTCGCTCACCTTGCGCGGATGGGCATAAAGCGCGGCAAGCGCAGGAAGCGCATCTTTTGCCGCCGTCACATCCTCTTTCATACGGACACCGAACATCTTACGGCGTTCATCTGTAAAATATCCGTCTGTAAAACCACTGCGCGAAAAAACGGCACGCAGCTGCTCATAATCCGGCGTTTCTCCGCTCAGTGCCTTACGGTATGCAGTCACAGCCGCAGCAACATACTCCGGACGCTTCATACGGCCTTCGATCTTCAGAGACGCCACACCAAGATCACGCAGTTCGCTGAGATGGTCGATCAGACAAAGATCGCGCAGAGAGAGCGCGCAATAGTCCCCTTTCCCCTCTGCCGAAAACGGCAGACGACAGGTCTGGGCGCAACGACCACGATTTGCACTGCGCGAACCGATCATCGCAGACATGTAGCACTGTCCAGAAAAGGACATACACAAAGCCCCGTGGCAGAAAATCTCAATCTCCATCCCCGTATCGCATAATGCGGCAATCTGTTGTCTGGAAAGCTCTCTTGCTCCGACCACACGGGTGATGCCAAGCTGACGAGCAGCTTCGACACCGGCAGGTGTATGAATGGACATCTGTGTAGAAGCGTGTACGGGCAGATCAGGAATCATACGCCGTACCAGCGAAACCGCACCGAGATCCTGCATGATAAACGCGTCAGCGCCTGCTTCAGCTGCGCCTGCAGCAACGGAAATGAAGTCAGAATATTCATCGTCAAACAGCAGGGTGTTCAGTGTAAGGTACAGCTTTGCACCATACAGATGGCACAGCTGCACCGCTTCACGCAGTGCAGGCAGATCAAAATTTTTCGCACTTTGACGAGCTGAAAACTGTGTTGCACCAACATATACCGCATCCGCGCCGCAGCGCAACGCGGCAATCAGTGCCTCGCTGCTCCCCGCAGGCGCAAGCAGTTCGGGATTTTTCTGCATTAAATGCTGTCCTTCAGGCTCTTGAGCTTGACGATGTTCTCCAGCTGTGTGATCTTTGCCTTCAGAACCTCATTCTCACGCAGAACAGCGTCCCGCTCAAAGCGTGCCTTTCCTGCCTCGTCTACATATTCCTTCACCTGTGCGCGGATGGTCTCCACGCTTGCGGTACTGCGGCTCAGCTCATCCAGCGTGGAGAGCGCAACCATAACAGCGGCATGATGTGCAGATACACGGGCATTCGACTCCGTAATATCCATGATACGCTTCTCCAGCGTTTTTGCAAGGCTATATACATAACTCGGTGCTTCTTCCGTCTGCAGAACATATTCACGACCGCAGATTACAACTTTTACTCGATTCAGCATGATGCTCTTCCTTTCTGATCGGGATATTCCCAAAAATGTCACATATACAATTATTATACTACATTTCTCTCAATTTGGAAAGACCTTTTTTCGGTTTTTTCAAAAAAAATAAAATGACCTGCGCCGCATCGGACACAGGTCAGATTTTACGTCTCTTTTTAATATATGCAGTCACGGCAATCACACGGAGTGTCACACCAGGAACACAAAACTCACTCTCGCGCGCAAAGCGGTATGCGGATTTGCGATGCATAAACCGCCGCGCCAGCTCTACGCTCGCCAATGATACCCGCCGCGTGTAAAGATAACGCACTTCGCCATTGCATCGCATTTCAACGATGTATCGCCTCACGCCGCGCGGTGCATAGCCCTTCCACGAGCTTCTAGCGGGAGCCATTCAGCTTGTTCTTCTCTTCTTCAAGCTTCGCCATCAGATCCTCAAAGGATGCAGGACCGGCAGCAGGACGTGCAGCAGGTCTTCTGGGCGTATTGGTACGCGGCTGACGCTGACGCTGGGAAGCAGCACGCTCCTGGATTGCGCGTCTGCGGTCAGATACAGCAGCTTCGCGTGCAGAAGGACGACGTTCCATAGCGGGTGCAGCAGCCACTTCCTGTGCTTCTGTTTCAGGCTCAGCATCCGCAGAAGCCGTAACCACCGGCTCCTCAGGAATCATAAATTTATCAAGAGGAGAAGACTCCTGCACAGGTGTTTCTTCAATCTCAGGGACCGGCTCCTCTGCAACTTCAGCAGCAGCCTCAGCCTGCTTTTTCGATGCAGCCAGCAAACGTGCTTCTTCTTCCTCCTTGCGGCGGCGCTCTGCGGCACGCTGTTCCATTGCGCGCTTGATCTCAGCTACGCGGTCATCCAGATCCTCACGCGGTGCAACAGTTTCTTCCTCTGCATCACGGGAAATCTGCACACTCTTGAGCTTTTCTACGCGCTCTCTGCGGCGTGCAGCCGCTGCCTGCTCCAGCGCACGGCGGCCATCTTCCAGATCATACTGCGGTACATTCTTTTTCTTCTTGTTATCTGCCGCCTTCTGAGAGAAATTCTCAGCGAGGGATGCCTTCTTTTCTTCAAAGTCCTTATCCTTGGGTGCTGCAGAATCAGGAGTAAAGAGCGGCGTCTGCGGACGCTTGCTGCCCTGCATCTTCTTGATATTGGACGGTGCCTCCAGCGGATCATCATCTTCATCATCCTGTGCGGCAGCGATGAAGCGGGAGATCACATAAACCAGAAGAACAACGCAGGGAACGACCAGCAGGAAGATGATGCCCATCTTATCGGTCATAAAGAGCAGAACCTTTCCAAGGAAGAGATTCTGTTCCACGCAAAGGCCGTGGATCGCATCCGCCTTCAGCGCCTCTGTCAGACCGTGATCATTGATAACGTCAAGCGTAATCATACCGGTTTCTTCGGAAGGTGCACTGTCGATCCGAGCGATTTTGGAAATATGGAGCATTCCGGAGTTCGATTCATATAAGATGATGTCGCCCGCGGAGTAGCTTCCCTTCTCTTCATAATGGACAACAGCGTTCTGATGTACGCTCGAAGTCATAGAAGTCTCTGTGTAAAGGAACATTTTGTTTCCGAACACGCTCGGTGTCGCCTGCGGATCTGAGAACAGGATATTCGCTGTCAATGTAGATGCGATCAACAGCACGCAGGCAATAATCATCACAATTGCAAGAGCGGATACAAGTTTTTTCTTCGCTTTCATCAAATCAAACTCCTTGTGTCTTTATTTTCATCTGGGAATTCATCCAGTTACGATCATAAAACAATATGAAATTATTATATCACAGTTTTTATTAGAATGCAATTTATTTTTTGAAAATTCAGAAAATTTTAAAAAAATTCAGATTAGGTATTGACAACTCTAAAAAATGTGGTAAAATAAATATGTGAGTTTTGATTTCTAATAATCAAAACTGAATATCAAATGCTTGTGTGGCTCAGTTGGTAGAGCAGTTCATTCGTAATGAACGGGTCGTGGGTTG
>SVNN01000084.1 GCA_015066905.1 Ruminococcus sp. | reverse complement strand
TCAAACAGCTTCTTTCTGTGCCTTTCGCAGACCTGCATTCGCAGTTCCGAGGTCAGTACGAAGCTGTTTGATCTCATTTTCAAGCTTTTGGATCTGAGCCGAATCCTGCGCAGGCGCACTTGCCTTTTCACGCACTTCCTTCAGTTCTTCTTCCAGACCATAAATCTTGGAATTCAGTTCATCTACATAAGTTAAAACATCTTCTTTGACGAAACCGCCAACTTTCGCGGTTCTTAATACGGTTGGTTGATCCATACTATCGCTCCATTTCCTCGCACTGTAATATGCCGCTCTCGCAGCTGCAGATGCGCGGCGCCTGTCCGTGTGCGATGAACAGACGCATTAGCTAATCGCGCAATGTTACTTGTTAATTATAACACATCTAAATATAAAATTCAACGCTCATTCTGTACAATATTTATGCCTATTTTCGTGCAATATCACTTTTTTTCTGTTGAAAATGGAAAAACCGCTGTGCAATCAGACAGCGGTTTTTGTGTTATAATATTATTTTTTATCCAGAATCTTGAAGATTTCGTCAAGATCATCATCCAGCGGATCAGAACGCTTTGCCGGAGCAGCAGCACGCTCAGCAGGCTGGAACGGCTCTTCCTCAAGCAGCGGATTGTTGATCGGAATGACCTTCTGCGGCTCGAAGCCTTCGAATCCGGCAGCGATGACGGTAATGGTCATCTCGTCGTTCATATCTTCCTTGAACGCAGTACCGAAGATGAACTCTACGCCCGGAGCGGCAGTATCGGTAATCATCTTGGTTGCAGCATCCACCTCGGAAGCGAGGATATCCTCGGACATTGCAATGTTGATCAGGAGGCGCTTTGCACCGGTGATCGAAGTAAGAAGCAGCGGGCTGGAGATAACTGCTGTTGCAGCCTCTTCTGCCTTGTTCTTTCCGGAACCGTGACCGATTGCCATGTGCGCGTAACCTGCGCCCTTCATGATGGTAGATACGTCAGCGAAGTCGAGGTTGATGTAGCCTTCCTCAACGATGAGATCGGAAATACTCTTAACGCCGACCTTGAGAATGTCATCAGACAGTGCGAAGGATTCCTTCATTGTCAGCGGCTTGTCGATGCCGACCAGCAGCTTCTCGTTCGGAATTACAATCAGCGAGTCAACGTACTTCATCAGCTCGTCGATACCGCGCTCAGCCTGTGCCATCTTCTGCTCGCGCTCAAAAACGAACGGCTTGGTAACAACTGCGACAGTCAGGATGCCCATCTCCTGTGCAATTGCTGCAACAACAGGAGCTGCACCAGTACCAGTACCGCCGCCCATACCAGCAGTGATGAATACCATATCAGCACCCTTGAGTGCGTTCATGATCTCATCGCGGTTTTCTTCAGCAGAACGCTCGCCAACCTCGGGTTTGTTGCCTGCGCCGCGGCCACGGGTCAGCTTTGCACCAATCTGAATTTTGGAAGTCGCCTTGGAATTGTTCAGTGCCTTTGCGTCTGTATTAACAGCAATGTATTCAATATTCTTTACACCTGCATTTACCATGCAGTTGAGCGCGTTACCGCCGCCGCCGCCGACACCGACGACCTTGATATTCACCTGCGGGTCAAACGCGTCCTCGTAGATAAAGTCAGTCATTGATTTTTCCTCCTAAAATGCTAAAACCCATATGAGTTTTCGTTGTGATGCGGCTACTCCGCCTTATATCTTCGAAACATATAAACATATATTAACACAAATCAAACGCAAATGCAACCCTTTTTCGAAAAAAATACGTCATTTTTTGCGATTTGTCTATTCTGCCGATACCGCAGTGGTCGCTGTTGAGATAAAATCAGTCTCAGACGGCGGGATTGTTGTGATCTCGGGCAGATCTGTGATCAGCTCTTCTGTCATATCCTGTTTTTGCTGAACTGAGATCTGATTACTGCCGACCATACGCAGTACGTAGCTTTTTTCCGTGCTGATTTCCTTGATTGCAGCAGCCGCAAGCTCCAGCTTATAATTGATCTCATTTGAGTTTCCGAGGGCAAAGTCGATGCGGTTTTCGTAATTCACATGAATATCATATTTGTCAGTCAGATTCACTGAAACGATTGTATCATACTGCTTGTCCCGGATTGCTTTGGTAAGCGTTTCAAAGATCTTGTCCTTCTGTGGATCTGTCGAAGTAAGATAGGTGCCGATCGTGAGCGATGCGGGTTCCAGACCAGTTACAGTCAGCAGACTGCCGTCCGCTTCTGTTTTCAGGTCCAGGATCTTCCCTTTTTCGCTCACGAGCAGATATCCGCTTTCGCAGGCGATATTCGCACCGGGAATACAGGGGCTGACCGTGATTTCCACGGTACTCGGATATCGTTTTTTGATTGCGACATCCTCGACATTCAGCAGCCCTGCAAGCAGCTTCTCCCGCACAGCGAATTCATCCAGCCGCACAAGATTATCACCGTTCTGAATACCGGATACCGCAACAATCTGCGTATCCTCATATCCGGTTTCTCCGATTACCTTTACGGTGTTGACATTAAAAAACAGCGTCAGCGAAAGCGCAACAAATATGCCGAGCACGAGCACCGCCACCAGCAGGATATAGAGTGACATATTCCTGCGGCGGCGGCGCGTCCGCTTGGAGTTCTGTTTTCGCTTCACATTCGTTTTTACGACATCCTGCATATTCGGTCTTCCTCCCCGCGCTCCGTTCGTCGGATCTGTGCGCCCAAGGCGCGGAACGCTGTTTCAATTTCTTCATAGCCGCGGTCGATATGCGACAGCGCAGAAAGTTCTGTCTGTCCCTCTGCAGCGAGTCCTGCAATCAGCAGTGCCGCACCGCCACGCAGATCTGTTGCGCGAACCTTCGCGCCGTAAAGCTTCGGCACACCGCGCACAACTGCGGTTGCGCCCGATACCTGTATATCTGCTCCCATACGGTTCAGATCATCCACATGTTTATATCTGCTCTCAAAAATGCGTTCTTCAAATACACTTGTGCCCTTCGCACAGCAGAGTGCCGCCATCACAATCGCCTGTGCGTCTGTCGGAAACCCGGGATACGGCATCGTACGGATGCGGTTTACGGGGCGCAGACTGGTCGGCGCGTGAAGATACATTCTGTCCTGATATCCATAGACGCGGCAGCCCGCCTCTTCGAAAACTGCGGATACTGCATCATATTCCTGCGGTGCGGTATTTGTCAGGCAGATTGTTCCGCCTGTTGCCGCCGCCGCAGAAAGATAAGTCACCGACGCAATCCGGTCCGGCATCACGCTGTATGTACAGCCGTGCAGTTTCTCCACACCCTCAATCTCGATCCTGCTCTCCCCAGCACCGCGGATCTTCGCACCGCATCTGTTAAGGAACGCGGCAAGATCACGGATCTCCGGTTCACGTGCAGCATTCAGGATGACAGTTTCGCCCTTTGCAGTCACCGCTGCCAGCATTGTGTTTTCCGTCGCACCAACAGAGGGAAACGGCAGTGTAACACGCGCACCATGCAGCCCGATGGGAGCCGTGGCGGTGATAATACCATGCTGATCGGTGATGACAGCACCAAGACGACGCAGCGCGTCAAGATGCATATCAATCGGCCGCGGACCAAGCACACAGCCGCCCGGCAGCGAAAGCATACAGCTGCCCGTTCTCCCCAGCACTGCGCCAAGAAAAATTATGGACGAGCGCATCTCACGCATCAGTTCATCCGGAACGGAAGTACAGGCAATTTCGTCGTTTGTCACAACAACAGAATGCTCCTCCATCCGGCACCTGCATCCCAGACAGGTCAGAATGCGGCACGCCGCAAACACATCCGACAAGCGCGGACAATTGTGAAAGACCGTTTCGCCGCGGCACAGCACAGACGCTGCCAGAAGGGGCAAGGCGCTGTTTTTTGCGCCCTGTACGCGCAGTTCTCCGCCCAGACGCCCGCCGCCGTCGATTAAAAGACATTGTGTTCCCATCAGATCATCGCACCACCCAAAGCCAGTTTGTTTATCCTATGCATTTGGTGAAAAAGTGTTCCGACTGATGAAAAAGCGGCTTATTTTTCGTCGATGAGTTTGCGGATTACGCCCCAGATCTTCTCCTCAGTGTCGCGTACTGCAAGCGATGCCGCACGCTCTGCCATCACACGGAGCTGTTCGGGCGATTCATACAGCTTGCGGACTTCATCCACAACCCGTTCAGATGTAACGTCCTTCTGTTCAATCACCACAGCAGCACCTGCCTTGCCAAGCACGCAGGCATTGTGGTACTGGTGGTTTGCGGTTACGATCGGCGACGGAATCAGCAAAGACGCACGGCCGACCGCCTCGATCTCCGCCAGCGTAGAAGCGCCTGCACGCGAAACGACCAGATCAGCCGCCGCAAGGCAGGTGTCCATATCATTGATATATTCACTCACGCGCAGTCTGGGGTTAGAAAGATCAATTCCGCGCCGTGTCATTTCCTGCGGAAAACTCTCCTTGCCCATGCCGCCGTAGCCGTGAATGTGGTTGACCTTCAGACCATTCTTTGTGTGCCAGTCGATGACTGCCGCCATTGTATCGTTGATGCATCCTGCGCCCAGACTGCCGCCGAAGGACAGAATGCACATACCGTCGTCAAAACCGAGTTTTTTTCTCGCCTCTGCGCGTGTTGTTTTCAGAATTGATTCACGCACAGGAAGTCCTGTTACGGTCATCGGCGCCTTCGAATCAAAATGCTGGATCGCTTCTTCGAACGTCACCATAACCTGTCTGACTTCCCTAGAAAGCAGCTTATTTGTCACACCGGGATATGCGTTCTGCTCATGAATGGCACAGGGAACGCCCAGTTTCGCCGCCATACGGATCACAGGACCAGCCACATAGCCGCCTGTTCCGATGGCAATATCCGGAGCAAACTCCTTCACAATCTGCTTGGCGCGATGTCCCGATGTCGCAAGATAGCACAGCGCTTTCGCATTTCTGCCGATATTCTGGACAGAAATCTTCCGCTGGAAGCCTGCTACCTTGATGAATTCGATCTGGTATCCTGCCTGCGGAATCAGCTTTGCCTCCATACCGTTCGGCGTTCCTGCAAACAGAAACTCCGCGTCGGGAATCCGTTCCTTGATAATCTGCGCGATCGCCAGCGCAGGATTGATATGGCCGCCTGTTCCGCCGCCAGCCAGTAATACCTTCATATGCTACACCCCTAATTCTCTATATTCGCCTGCCTGGATACATTGAGCAAAACACCCATCTCCGCAAGCTGCATGATCAGCGCCGTTCCACCGTAGCTGAAAAACGGCAGACTGATTCCCGTGTTCGGGATCAGATTGCTGACAACGGCGATATTCAGAAATGCCTGCAGACCGATCTGCACCGTGATGCCGATTGCAACAAGTGCGCCGAATTTATCGCGCGAATGTGCGGCGATATAAAAGCCGCGGTAGATCAGCAGAACAAAGAGCAGAACGACAACTGCTGCGCCGACAAAGCCCAGCTCCTCACAGACGATAGAAAATACAAAGTCATTTTTTGTTTCGGGCAGATAGAGATATTTCTGACGCGATCCGCCCAGGCCGAGTCCGAAGAAACCACCCGAACCGATTGCAATCAGCGACTGGCTCGTCTGCCATGTTTCACCGCTAATGGTCGCTTCATTGAACGGATCCAGCCAGGTCGTAATTCGCACCATGAAATAGCTTTTCTTCACCAGCACGACAACAACCATCATAATAATACCGCAGATGCCCGCACCAAGGAAGTGCCACACATTTGCACCGCCGCAGAACATCAGCACAACACCAATCACAAGAATCAGAATCGTACCCGAAAGATGCGGCTGCTGCAGCATCAGAAATGCAATCACGCCAAGCATCGCCATATATGGGAGGATGCCATATTTCAACTGGTTCATGCGTTCGTAGTTCTTTACGATCATCGTAGAAAAAAATATAATTACCGCAAATTTCATAATCTCCGACGGCTGGAACTGAACCGGACCGATCGTGATCCAGCGCGTAACACCCGTTGCAGTGGAATCACCGATCACCAGAACCGCTATCAGGAGTGCCAGCGCCAGCAAAAATAAGCCGCCCGACAGCCAGAGCTTCTGAAAGCCGTGATAGTCGAAATAGCTGGCAATAAACATACAGACCAGTCCGCCGCCTGCCATCTGCATCTGACGAATCGCGTAATGTGTTCCCTCCAGGCCCTCGTCAATCGCCCAGGCATAGCTCGCAGAAAACATCATTACGATGCCCATTACCAGCAGCGCCATGATGATGATAAACAGCGGAAGATCTACATTCCCATACGGAATGCGGTACTTGCCGTGATTATTCCGGATCGCGGTCAGCTGGGTGCGTCCGCTGCCGGAGGAATTGGAATTTGCACGCGTCGTCATGCATTCTCACCTTTCAAATTCAGGATTTACTTCATTGCAAATAAGCCGAGTGCCGCTGCACCCATCAGGAGTCCGAACAGAGAGAAGGTTACAACAATCTTATACTCACTGAAACCGGACATCTCAAAATGATGGTGGATGGGCGACATCTTGAAAATACGCTTGCCTTTTCCCTTCTCACCTGTTTTCTTGAAGTGCTGACGTGCCGTAATCTTGAAGTAGCTGACCTGAATCACGACAGAAAGCGCCTCTAACACATAGACAAGGCCGATCAGCACAAGCAGCAGATGCTGTCGGGTCATCATGCCGACTGCCACAAATGCACCGCCAAGATACATCGAACCTGTATCACCCATAAAGCACTTTGCAGGGTGCAGGTTCCAGATCAGAAAGCCCATACAGCCGCCTGCCAGTGCAATCGAATACAGCGACAGCTCGTGCAGATCCATCATCGAAGCAAGCACCGTCAGCGCAAGCATGGATACAACCGTTACAGTACCGCACAATCCGTCTACACCATCCGTGAGATTGACAGCATTAGAAAGATAGTACATCACAACAACCATCAGCGGATAATAGAACAGGCCGAAATCCAGCTCGATGAAGCAGAGATTGACCGTTGTCGCACGATCACCAAGTGCGTAGAACACAGCGAGCAGAGCACCGCAGAGGATCACCTGGAACAAGGTTTTCTGCTTGGCGGTCAGACCGAGATTCTGTTTCTTGATCGCCTTGATGTAGTCATCCGCAAAGCCGATCGCGGAATACAGCACCGAAAATACGATGCACGCGAATACACGGAGCGCGCGGCGTGAGGTTTCAGCATCCGTCACATCGACCATCACGCAGAACCGATACAGTAGGTAGCCTACCACAAGGGAAACAATACTGCTGATAATGAACATAAATCCGCCCATGATCGGTGTTCCCTGTTTATTCTTGTGCCAGCGCGGTCCTTCCTCCAGAATTGTCTGACCGAAATGGAGTTTCTTCAGATATGGAATCAGCACCCAGCCGATCACGCCTGCCAGCGCAAACGAAAGAATTGCTGTACTAAGTGTCACCCAGATTGGCATGAATCAAATCGTCCTTTCCTTGTTTGGAGATGTGTTGCGGCACACAGGCATCAATCCTGTGCATACGCCGCCTTAACGCAATGTACCGAATACCGCTGTCACGGTTTCTTCCAACCGCATACCGCGGCTTGCCTTGAACAGAACAGTATCCCCGTCGCGGAGCGTTTCAAGCAGTGCCTGCGCCAGCGCTTCCTTCTCTGTAAAATGCTGTGCGGGAATGCCTGCGTTTGCCGCCTCCAGTGCGATTGCCGCAGACTCCTTGCCGAAGCAGAAGAGCATCGCCGGTTTTGTATCTGCCACAAGCTGTCCGACAGCCGCGTGAAGCGTTGTGGATTGCTCGCCCAGTTCCAGCATATCACCTAATACAGCAATCTTGCGGCCTTCGGACGGATATTCATCCAGCACAAGCAGCGCAGCGCGCATCGAATCCGGACTTGCGTTGTAGCAGTCTACAATCACCGTCTTATGATCCTTGGTAAACACGCTCTGGCGAAGCTTTTCTCCCTGATAATTTGCCAGTGCGGCAGCAATTTCTTCGCCCGTCATCCCGAACCGTCTGCCGATCGCATATGCCGCAAGTGCATTCAGCACATTGTGCATGCCGATACACGGCAGCGTCACAGCAACGCGCTCCTCCTTTGTGACTGCAAGAAAATGAACCGATTCGCCCTGTGTAACGATCTCCTCTGCGCGGACGTCCGCATCCTTATTCTCAATCGCAAAGGTGATGACCGGACGGCCAAGCGTTTCTTTCAGCGGCGCGAGATGTGCATCGTCACCGTTCACAAACAGCGGCGCATCGGGCGCCATGCCGTCCAACACCTCTAATTTCGCCTTCAGGATTCCTTCCTGCGAGCCAAGGTTGCCGATATGAGAAAAGCCGATGTTCGTAATCACCGCCGCTGTCGGACAAGCTGTCTGAGAAAGACGGGAGATCTCGCCGAAATGGGACATTCCCATCTCGATCACCGCCGCTTCATGGCTCTGTTCCAGACGAAACAGCGTTTTCGGCAGACCGATCTCATTATTGAAATTCCCTTCGGTTTTCATCGTCTTATATTTTGCGCCCAGCGTCAGTGCAAGCATATTCTTGGTCGTGGTCTTTCCCACACTACCCGTCACACCGATCAGCACAGGCGAAAACTTACTTCTGTAATATCTGCCCAGCGCCAGCAGAGCCTTTGCGGTATCCTCTACCACCACACAGGGACAATCCGGAATCTCACGCTCTGTAATGGCATATACCGCACCTTTTTGCACAGCCTCTGCCGCATATTCATTTCCGTCAAAGCGTGCGCCCTTGAGTGCGAGAAATACGCAGCCCCGGGGCAGGTCACGGGTATCAGTTGAAATCATCGAAACCGATTCGCAAAGCGGCTGTGTTGCACGTCCGCCAATCGCTTCAATCAGCTCCGCAGTAGTCATCTGCTCCATTGTTTTATCCTCCGTCAGATACGTTTTAAGCCCTCTGCTACGACCTCGCGCTCATCCAGATGAATGTGAACGCCGCCCGCAAGAATCTGATAATCTTCATGTCCCTTGCCTGCCAGAACGATCATATCACCCGTCTGCGCAAGTTCCAGTGTGCGATAGATCGCCTCGACACGATCCAGTACCACCTCATACGGCACCGTGCTATGCGTAAGTCCTGCAAGAATATCATCTACGATCGCCTGCGGATCCTCATCGCGCGGA
>SVNN01000083.1 GCA_015066905.1 Ruminococcus sp. | reverse complement strand
GCGCATGTCAGAACGCGGACACCTCAAAGGCGATTCCGCAATCGCAATCTTTTCCACATCTGCTCTGGCGGTCGGCATCCTGGTCAGCTCCAAGGCAGGTCTGATGCAGGATGTCAGTTCCTATATGTTCGGCAGTATCCTTGCGATGAGCAAAGAGGACGTTGCACTGAGTGTCGGACTGTCTGTCCTTGTGATTGGTGCATATCTGATCCTCTATCACCGTATATATGCGGTCACCTTTGATGAAGAATTTTCACGTGCAACAGGAATCAATGTACGGTTTTATAACACACTGCTTGCTGTCCTGACTGCAATTACAGTTGTTTTGGGTATGATGATGATGGGTTCACTTCTGATCTCCAGTCTGATCATCTTCCCGTCGGTCAGTGCAATGCGCGTATGCAGAAGCTTCCGCGGCGTTGTGGTTTGCTCCGCTCTGATTTCAGTATTCTGTTTTCTGCTCGGCTTCTTCGTTTCACTCACGATGAACACCGCGCCCGGCGCCAGTGTTGTAGTTGCAAATCTGCTGATATTCGCAATTTTCTCTCTCATCGGCGTTCTGCGCGGACGCAGCGCATCGTAACTGCTTCAGTTTTCAGTGTCGCTTTTCACCCGGCTTCCGTTCCAGATTCGTACCTGTTCCGGTTCACGAGCTGTGGTATCCTGGGTGGTCGGTGTTTTTGCAGCACGCGGCGTGTAAATTTTCATACACGCTTCCTGTTCTTTGCGTTCTTCCATGGCACATTTCCTTCCGTTATCTGAAGATTTTGTTCTTTAGAACCTGCAATATTAGTATTGCACACAGAACGCGAATTATCACGCATATCAACATAAAACTTTGGAGGCAGATTTTATGAATCAGACCACCTCATTCGGAAAAGCTGCCGCACTCGGCATCGGGTCGGTGTTGCTTTCTGAAATTCTTTGTTTGTTTATCAGCTTTACCTGCGCAGCATTTTCAGTCAGCTTTGCAGTCGGCAGATATATCAGTGTGCTTTGTACGCTGGGAATTCACATTGGGATCATGGCGGATTTCGGCGTGAAGATGGCAAAACGCGATGCCGTAGAATCAAGGCGCGACGGCAAGAAGCTGTCAGCGCTTCGCACAGCTCTTCTCTCGATGGTAACAGGAATCCCTGCCTTGTCGCTGTGGATTCTGCTTCTCGTGCTGCGCCTGAGTAATGGATTTAATTTTCTTCCTCTGTATCGCTTTCTGAATGCTCCATTCTTCCAGCTCCTCACATTTGCCTGCGGGGAACACACACTGGCAACACTGCCTATGAGTCGGTTATGTGTGTTTGCAGGTATGGTAATCGTTCCTGTGATCACAGTGTTTGTATCCTACACGCTTGCAATGCGCGGTGAATCAGCAAAATCATAAAAGAAACAGGTCTTTGAGAATTGACTCAAAGACCTGTTTTTAATTATCCGAAAGATCAATCGGCGGTTCTTCATTTGAGAGTGCCAGTTCAACGATTTTTCCGTAAAAACCGGATGGATTTTTCATAATCTGCTCACCGAGCAGCTTTGCATGCGTCAGATCCGGCACAGACAGCTTAAGATCCAGCGCGTCATCCCCCTGATCGAGACAGCGAAGATGAAGATAATATCCCTTATCCATCTCCTCATATGTGATCTTGACTTCATTTTCATATTTCTGACGGGCATTATACCGCAGTGCAGTCAGTACCAGTCGATCACGGAAGATCTTCGGAACAAAATCCTTCAGACGCTTGGCACAAAGTTCTCCCCGCGGCAAAAGCATATAACGCCGCTCGCTTCCGTCCGGGGTTTCAGCCAGTACGATCGACCCGTTCTGCGTCAGAAAAGAGAGCGAATCGTTGTAGTAGAAATAGTTGATGATTCCACTGCCTACGACGATATCATACAGATCGTCCGGCGGAACCGGCTCCGGCATCCTGGAAAGAAGATAGCACAGGAGGATATTGATCAGATGCAGGTCTGACAGTTCGATTTTTGTCAGTTCATGCTGCGACATAGCTTTCCCTCCGTTTGATCAGACAAAATTCGGATAATCCAGCATATGCGACAGCAGAGCAATATTCACTGCAGACTCAACGCAGGGAACGGCACGCGGAACAATGCAAGGATCGTGTCTGCCCTTGATGTTGACGATCTCGTTCTTCATCGCGCTGTAATCTACGGTTTTCTGCGGACGGCTGATGGATGGTGTGGGCTTGATTGCAACACGCAGGGTGATCGGCATACCGGAAGAAATGCCGCCGAGAATACCGCCGTGATTGTTGGTGATTGTCTTGACATGGCCGTTTTCGTCGAGATAGAATTCATCGTTGTTCTGGCTGCCAACCATCTTTGCGGTCAGAAAGCCTGCGCCGAATTCCAGTCCCTTTACAGCAGGAATGCCGAAAATCAGCTGTGCGATCGTGTTTTCGAGACCATCAAAAATCGGAGAACCGATACCGGCAGGCACATTCACAGAGGCGCATTCAATGATACCGCCCAGCGATTCACAACCTTCACGCGCTTTCTGAATGTCTTCCCGCATTTCCTCTCCCTTGGCGGAATTGATAACAGGGAAGCTTTTGTAACGAACAGCGAGAATATCTTCTTTTGTTACCTGAACACGGTCGAATGCAGCGTCTGCGATGTTGTGGATCTCGGCGATATGCGCGCCGGTATAGATTCCTCTGCGCTCGAGAATCTGGGCGCAGACAGCACCAGCAAAACAAAGCGGCGCAGTCAGACGGCCTGAAAAATGACCGCCGCCGCGGATGTCGTTGAAGCCGCGGTAACGAAGTGCGCCTGTATAATCGGCGTGTCCGGGACGCGCCAGCTTGGACAGATTGGAATAATCCGCAGAGTGCATATCCGTGTTCATGATGGTAGCACACAGCGGGGTTCCGGTCGTTTTTCCGTTATGCATACCGGAAAGCACCTGCGGCAGATCCAGCTCACGACGCGCGGTGGTAGTGCCATCCTTTTTGGGCGCACGACGTGCCAGAAAACGAGCGACTTCTTCCATATCGATTGATTCGCCGGGCGGAAGATTGTCGATTACAACACCGATTGCAGGACCATGGGATTCGCCGAAGATAGAGATTGAGATGCGGTTATTCCAAAGGGATGACATGAATGTTACCTCCTAGGCTTTCCAGATCTTGATAGAACGCAGGGTATGATTTTCTGACCGCATCACCGCCGCGGAGGCGTACAGGCCCGTCCGCTCTGGTTGCGGCGATTGCAAGACTCATCGCAATGCGATGGTCGCCTGCACAGTCGATCTCTCCGCCGTGCAACGCACTGACCGGGGTGATCAGAAGTCCGTCCTCTGTTTGTTCAACCTTTCCGCCGATGGCATTCAGCGCGGCAGAGATCGCACTCAGGCGGTCGCTCTCTTTCAGACGAAGCCGCTGGGCACCTGTGATTGTACAGGGTTTGCCGCAAAATGTGCCCAGAACTGCGAGGATTGGCACGAGGTCGGGAATGTCCCTTGCGTCTACCGAAAAACCGTTTATAATTTCATTTCTATTATTATAACACAAACCGGCAATAATTTCAACGATTTTTTCATCGCCCTGCAAACTCTTTTCAGAAATGCCGTTCAGCGTGATGTCGTGTCCGATCGCTTTAGCAGTCAAAAAGAAAGCTGCCTGCGAATAATCGCCCTCTACCGTGTATTCCGTGGCATGATAGTGCTGTCTGGCGCTGATGGAAAATCCATCCTTGGTCTGTTCAGCGTGGACGCCGAATTTTGCCATTACGGCGAGAGTCATAGTCACATAAGGGACAGATTCCAGCGGTGTGGTGAAGCGAATCGTGGAATTTCCATCCAGCAGAGGAAGTGCAAGCAGGAGTCCTGTGACGAACTGCGATGAAATATTACCTGCCAGCGCGTATTCTCCGGCTGTCAGCGTACCGATACTCTTGAGCGGTAAAGAAGCATCATCCGGCATCTCAAAGGATACACCATGCGACGCCGCAGCATCCAGATACGGACCCAAAGGACGATACGGCAGACGACCTTGCCCGATGAAGGTGGCTTCCAGACCGAGTGCGGCTGCAATCGGAAGCAGAAAACGCAGTGTAGATCCGCTTTCACGGCAATTGAGTGTTACAGCAGCTTCGCTTTCTGTTCTTCCCGTTACGGTTATAGTATCGCCGTCACGGACAACAGTTGCGCCGAGCTGCTGCGCCGCAAGACAGGTTGCGTCAATATCCTCTGAGGGGGTTGCATTGTGGATCACAGAGGTGCCGTCTGCAAGCGCGGCACAAAGGATCGCGCGGTGTGCGACGCTTTTGGAGGCAGGGATCTTTACTGTACCTGAAAGTGCGCCGGGGAAAACATCGTAATCCATTTGTCAGACTCCAATCCGGGGGTTACCCCATCGTATTCATAAAATCAGCAACAGGCACCCGATGCAGTGTTCCGTTTCCGATTGTTTTGCAGGCGACGTAGGTCAGAGAACCGCCTGCACGTTTTTTATCATTCGCGCATAAGGGGAGCAGTACAGCGCGTTCTGCAGGTGCTTCAGTCGGCAGATGGTACTGTGCCAGACAGCGACTCAGCAGTTCTGTAACATTCTGTCCGGCAGTACGCTGAGAAACCAGCATCATGCCGACAGCAACAGCCTGTCCGTGTGTCCATGCAAAATCGGTGTAGCGTTCAATCGCGTGACCGATGGTATGTCCGAAATTGAGCAGCATACGCGCACCTGTATCAAATTCATCCTCTGCAACGAGATCGCGCTTGATCTCAATGCAGCGTGCAATAATATCATCCAGCACACTGCTGATCGAATCGGCATCATGTGCGATGAGCGTTTCGAATAGTGCCGCATCGCGGATCATGCCGTATTTGATGACTTCCGCCATACCGCAGGCGAATTCTGCCGCAGGCAGAGTAGAGAGTGTGTCCGGATCGCAGATTACACATTTTGGCTGGCAGAATGCGCCGACCAGATTCTTTCCGGCAGGCAGATTGACCGCAGTCTTTCCGCCGACGGACGAATCTACCTGAGCGAGCAGAGTGGTCGGGATCTGCACATACGGCAGTCCGCGGAGATAAGTGGCCGCTGCAAAACCGGTCAGATCGCCCGTTACACCGCCGCCGAGTGCGATGAGCGCGTCAGTGCGCGTGATCTGATTTTCGCATAAAAAGGCATAGAGCGAGAGCAGTGTTTCATGCGACTTGGACGCTTCTCCGTGCGGGAATACATAAGCGACAGCTTCATATCCAGCCTCATGCAGCGTGCGGGTCACGGCATCGCCATAGAGGGCAAATACAGTGTCATCTGATACAATGGCAAAGCGTTTTGCGCCGGTCGCATCAGCGATCATGCTGTCGCAGCTGCGGAGCAGTCCGCGTTCTACATACACATCGTATGGTGCGCCAGCAGGAACATGAATCGTTCGCATCAGCCGAGTTCCTTTCCACAGAAAGCGATCTGCTTCTTGACATCATCCATTACTTCGGCAAACTGAGCCGGTGTGAGGGACTGTGCACCATCAGACAGCGCCTTGGACGGATTATTATGTACTTCGATCATCAGTGCGTCGGTTCCGCATACAATGGAAGCGAGAGAAAGCGGCTTGACGAGGGACGGAATACCGGTTGCATGACTCGGATCCACAGTGATCGGCAGGTGAGAGAGCTGCTTGAGCAGCGGAACTGCCGCAATATCCAGCGTGTTTCTGGTCTTTGTTTCAAAGGTACGGATGCCGCGTTCGCAGAGTATTACATTCATATTACCGCCTGCCATGATATATTCTGCGGACATCAGCAGTTCTTCCATCGTATTAGCCAGACCGCGCTTTAAGAGAATCGGCTTGTCAGAGTGGCCGAGTGCCTTAAGCAGCTCAAAGTTCTGCATATTTCTTGCGCCCACCTGGATGAGGTCAACGTCAGCGAAGAGATCCAGATGCTCAATTGCCATGATCTCTGTGACGATCGGCAGACCGGTAGCAGCCTTTGCCTTCTTGAGCAGATCGATGCCCTCTGCGTGAAGTCCCTGGAATGCGTAAGGGGAGGTACGGGGCTTGAATGCACCGCCGCGGAGCATGGTCGCACCCGCCTTCTTGACGGCTTCTGCAACTTCAATGATCTGATCCTCGTTCTCAACCGAACACGGACCTGCCATGACCTGAACATGGCCGCCGCCGATCTTTCTTCCGGCAACCTCAACAACAGTATCTTCGGGGTGGAACTTTCTGTTGCAGGCCTTGAACGGCTCCTGGACACGTTTGACGTTTTCAACGACAGGCTGCGCAAGAATGGAGTCAATGTCGATCTTGCTGGTATCGCCGACAAGACCAAGGATGTTGTGGTGCGTACCGTGGATGCCTGTTACCTGTACGCCCTGCTCAGAGAGCATTGCTTCGAGTGCCTGAAGTTCCTGCTGGGGTGCATTGTGCTTAAGAATGAGAATCATGATTAAAACCTCCTGAAATGTAAAAAACCGCTCCTTTGCAAAACGCAAAAGCAGCGGTGATAAATGTATTCGGATGAAAGATCCTTCAATAACACAAAATCAACGTTTCTTTTCCGTTTCTGCACGACAAAAAGACTCGAAGCTAAAATAATAGCCAGAGTCGTTTGTAAAGGCAAAAAAGAAACGAACGTTATGCTGTGCCATGAAATTAGAACTCCTTTCTTCCGAACTTTATGAATTTAGTATAGCACATCAGTAAAGCGTTGTCAAGAGAAAATCTGAAAAAAATTTTCCGCCGATTGAAGTCCATTAACCGTGCGTTGATGTATCGTCTTTGATTTCTGTATAATTGTCTGATTTTTGCAACAAATTATTGAGATTTCTGATTCATCATGCTATAATCAGATTAGTTCAGGCAACGATATCATACAATATAAGGAGTGGATTGTTTTTATGACAAAAAAGAAAAAAGCAAACACAAGATTCAGCGCTGTAATACTTGCGGTTATCATGCTGATCACGATGCTCGGTACATTTCCTGTACAGGCAGCTTCGCTGACAATCACGAAATCCGGCGGCTGGTTCGAAACCGCTTATGCAGAATGGAGCGGAGGCAGCAACTGCACTGTATATTATAAGCTCGCAAGCGCCAGCGATTCTGCTTATATTCAGGCAGATCAGGAACTGGTTCGCGGTAACCGTGTGGATATTCCCGGCTTGCGCGGCGGAACGGCATACGACATCAAGATCGTAAGCGGCAGCGAGGCAGTTGTCACCACCATCACCCCGATGTCATATGACAGAAGCGGCTATGCACACTGGAATCACACTGAGGGTGTTGGTGCTTATAATGATGACGGTACTCCCAAGAATGGCGCATCCATCATTTATGTTACCAATGAAACCAAAGATACGGTCACCTTTAACGGGCAGACCGGTCTGTACAACATTCTCTATAAGAATTCCACCGACAATCTGATCGTTCGTTTCATCGGTCAGGTTGATGTACCGAGCGGCGCAAAGGCGAATGATGGCTCAAGCAATGACGGATCGCATATGCTCTACCTCAACGAACTGAGCAATATCACGATGGAAGGTATCGGATATGACGCGCATCTTGTGCGCTGGGGCTTTGAGATCAAGCGCGGCACAAACATCGAAGTGCGTAACCTGTATTTCTATCAGTATCCCGATGATGCAGTCGGTGTCAGCGGCAACAGCTCGATGAAATCTCAGCACATCTGGATCCACAACAACGATTTCGGCATCGGTCTGAATGAATATGCCGGCAACGGTACTGTTGACGCAGATAAGGCGGAAGGCGACGGCTCCACAGACATTAAGTGGAGTGAATATGTCACCATTTCCTATAACTACTACAATCACTGCCACAAGACCTCTCTCGTCGGCGGCGGCACTTCTCACCAGCAGGACTGGATCACTTATCACCACAACTGGTTCGATTCCACAATGTCCAGAAATCCGCGCGCAAGAATCGCGCACATCCATACATATAATAACTACTTCAGCAATATCAGCAGCTACGCGATTGCTGCATCCTATAACTCCAGAATCTTCAGCGAGGCAAACTACTTCTACAAGTGCAACAATGCGCTTGATACGGAAGCAATGGGCAGCGACAAATACAGCGGCACCATCAAATCCTATAATGATATTCTGGATGACTGCAGCGGCACTTCAATCTACACGGCTGTAACCTCCCGTATGCAGTCTGCGACAATCAACAACCTTGTCAGCGGCGGAGAGAACTACGACAACTTTGACATCGATTCCTCCAAGATCTATCTGAACAGCTACACCCCTCAGACCGCAGCAGCAGCCAAGGAAGAGGCGATCGCTTATTCCGGCAGAATGGATCAAGCAGATTATAATCCCGGCAGCGAAGGCACCGTGACCGATCCGACTGTTCCCGGCGATCCGACAGAGCCTGACGTAGATCCTGAAGATCCCGAAGATCCTGACGAACCTGGTGACGTTGTGATCACCGACACGATGATCCTTGACGCGGATGAAGTTGCAGCAGGCACCTATTCCTCTGACGTTGTTGTAAATCCCGCATTTACAATCAAGGTAAACACTGCTGATGCTGTCACCGTTGATGCAAGTGCGAAGACTTCTTCGGACGGTGTGGTAAATATGTCCCAGCGCATCAAGCTCGGCGGCGCAGGAAATACAGCAAACCGTTCTATTCAGATCACTGCAAGCGGTGCTGGTACACTGACTGTCTATATGATGTGCTCCAATTCAACGGATACGCGTGTTGCGAATCTGCTGAATGCAGGCGGATCGGTGATTGCAAGTGCTGAACCGGTTGCCGGTACATCGCTTGAAAAGTTTACGTTCAATATTCCCGAAGCAGGGGTATATTATCTTGCAAGTGCTTCCAGCGGTATTAATGTATATTATGCGATTCTGGCAACAGAGACGCAGGATACTACCACAACGACGACTGAAACCACGACAACTACAACAGAGACAACCACAACAACATCCGAAACAACTACCACAACAACCACTACGACAGAACCTGTTGTAACTTATGCTGCAGGCGATCTGAACAATGACAGCTGCCTGAATGTATTTGATGTTCTGATCCTCAAACGCGGTCTGCTTTACGGATTCACCGACAGCGCCGCTCAGACAGCAGCAGATTATAACAGCGACGGCTCTGTTACTATTGCAGATGTCATCGCAATCAATAAGTTCATTCTCCAAAAATAATTCATAAAGACGAAACGGCGATATTCCA
>SVNN01000082.1 GCA_015066905.1 Ruminococcus sp. | reverse complement strand
TATCGCATATGCTGAGCTATTGCTCAATACAGAAGAGGAACCCGAAGTTCCGGACATTCAGGATGTTCTGATCGGTGATCTGAACTGCGACAGTGTTGTAAACATATTTGACCTTGCTAAGATGAAACAAGGTATTCTGGCTCAGAATCTTGAAGCCAAAGAGAAACTGGCGGCAGATATCAACAGCGATTCCATTGTCAACGCCGAGGATGTCCGTCTTTTGACTGCACTTCTGCTTGGCCGATGAACCGAAATTAAAACTCAGAAGCTGTCACATGCTATGTGACAGCTTTTTTGTGTGATATATAAAGTTTACAGTTTGTTTCTTGTATTCACATTGCCGACGTGATATAATCTGGTAGATAATCGGATTTAGGGGTGAGATTATGAAACGAAAATTGAAACATGTTACAGCAGTACTGACTGCTATGATTCTTTTGGCAACAGGTGTTTCTTCGCTGACCTATGCGGAGGGAACACGCGAAGTGCTCGTAACGAACACAGAGGAATTGCTTGCCGCACTCTCTGACGCACAGGCAGGGGATGAGATCATTGTGCGCGAGGGGCTTTATCAGCATGGTGACTGGATCGGCATCTGGGCGGTGTTTTACGCAAAAGCGGATGGCACAGCGGATCGACCGATTATTCTTCGCAGTGAGGATCCGGAGCATCCCGCAATGCTGTCCGGCGTGACACAGGAGAACAAAGTCGGACTTCGGATTGATGGCAGCTACTGGGAGATTCGCGATCTCGTGATCTGTGAAGCGGCAAAGGGGATTTTTCTTACACAGTCAGAACACAGTGTAATTTCCGGTTGTGAGGTCTACAACATCGGCGGTGAGGCGATCCACATCATCGACAACAGCAGCTACAACCTTGTAGAAAACTGTTATGTGCATGACACAGGCACGATTACGCCGCAATACGGCGAGGGGGTTTATATTGGCAGTGCGCATTCCACCGAGGGATATGGTTTCGAGTGTCACTACAACACGGTGCGCGGATGCCGGTTCGGCCCGAACGTCGCAGCGGATCACGTGGATATCAAGGAATATACGATCGGAAATGTCGTAGAGGAATGCTATTTTGACGGCACGGGAATTCAGGGGCAGAACGGCGGCGACAGCTTTGTTGAAATTAAGGGAAACAATTGTATCGTCCGCAATAATGTCGGATACCGCAACGGCTGTGAGAAAATGAAGTACGCGTTTGATGCAAATGTTCAGATCGACGGCTGGGGGCAGAATAATCTGATCTATGATAATATGTTGTATCTGGACACCACAGATGTCTATATTTTCAAGGAATGGAATTGTGCGACTCAGGTGTTCCGCAATTATGCAGAACCGCAGGGAGCGACATATACCGTGAGTCAGACGATGCAGGTGCTTTCCTTTGATCTGGAGGGTGATGCAACCGAGGACGGTATGGTAAACTATGAGGATGTCATTCGTCTGCGCCGTCATCTGTTGGGGAAGAACACGCACCACATCAGTGGCAAAAACGCAGATATAAAAGCGGATTCTGCGCTGAATGCATTTGATCTCTGCGCCCTCAAACGTGCAGTATTGACAGGTGAACAGGCGACTGATCCGATCATCTCCGTGGATTACGTCAAGGAGGACGCCGGCAAGTGGCGTATGAGCGATGGACTTGGCGGAAGACATGTAACCTTCTGTGTACAGGGCGCAGCTGGCAGCGAGATCAACACCGGCTGGGGCTACTGGGATGGAGAATATGCAAATACGGACGGATCGAAGGGAAAGTGGTTCCAGATTGATTTGGGTTCGCTCAAATTCAATGAGAATGGTTCAGCGGAAATCACTGTTGAAGTCCCTGCGCGTGTGCGCCGCGTCGCATTTGAGGCATACGACTACACCAATACAACGGGCACGCTCGACTTGGACAGCGTTGTGCTTTCGGAAGTCATCGTACAGTAATATGTAAACCGCCGCGGTCATGGAGTGGATCGCGGCGGTTTTTGTTTGTTTATCCGTTCTGTTCGGGCTGACCGAGTGTGCCATTTGTCAGTGCTTTGAGATATGCGTTGATGAATCCATCAATCTCACCGTCCATGACAGCGTTGATATTACCGTTTTCAAAGCCTGTGCGGTGATCTTTTGCCAGGGTATAGGGCATGAAAACATAGGAACGGATCTGTGCGCCCCATGCGATTTCTTTCTGTACACCCTTGATATCAGAAATCTTCTCCAGATGCTCACGCTCTTTGATTTCAATCAGTTTGGAACGGAGCATCTTCATAGCAAATTCACGGTTCTGGAGCTGGCTTCTCTGCGTCTGGCACGCAACGACGATACCAGTCGGGATATGCGTCAGACGAACAGCAGAACTTGTTTTGTTGATGTGCTGGCCGCCCGCACCACTTGCGCGGAATACGTCCATCTTGATCTCATCCGGACGGATGTCAACATCAGTGTTATCATCAATTTCCGGAATGACTTCCAGTGCCGCAAAGGAGGTGTGACGGCGTCCTGATGCGTCAAACGGAGAAACGCGCACAAGACGGTGTACGCCGCTTTCCGATTTGAGGAATCCGTAAGCATTTTCGCCCTCGATCAGAAGGGAAGCGCTCTTCATACCGGCTTCATCTCCATCCAGATAATCCAGGAGGTTTACCTTGAAGTCGTGACGCTCTGCCCAGCGGTTGTACATACGATAGAGCATCTGTGCCCAGTCCTGTGCCTCTGTTCCACCTGCACCAGCGTGGAAGGTCAGAATTGCGTTGGAGTTGTCATATTCACCTGTCAGCAGGGTAGAGAGCTTTTCAGCCTCCAGCTTTTCGATAAAATCATCTGCCTCGGCCTGGATCTCGTCCGCAGAGCTTTCGTCGCCTTCCTCAAGAGAAAGCTCGATCAGCGTGATGGTGTCTTCCAACTTGTCACAGAGTTTTTTATAATTGTCAACTTTATTCTCGAGTTTACGGATTACCTGCATGACCTGCTGGGATTTCACAGGATCGTCCCAGAAGCCGTCGTAGGTCACCTGAATCTGCAGATCGGCAAGCTCAGACTTTGCCTTTTCAATCTGGAGTACGTTGCCGAGCTCCTCCAACTGGGGACGATAATTGATGAGCTGTACCCGAAGTTCATCTAATAAAATCATTTCGATTGTTCCTTTCCGTTAATATACAAATTACGATACCTTTTCTATTATACTACAAAAAAATGAAATGTGCAAATATTTCTTGAAATTTTCTGAAAAAGTGATATAATAGTAGTGTGAAATCAAGCAAAAGGGAAGGAGTAAGCGGATTTACCGCTGTAAAACAATGCAATATCAAGATCAGATCTGTATTTCCTGTCAGAAAGCCTTTACAAAGAATGATGATATCGTCGTTTGTCCGGAATGCGGCACGCCGTATCATCGCGCGTGCTGGAATGAGAACAGACGGTGTATCAACCAGATGCTGCATGACGCGCAGATGGGATGGTATGAAACGCACCAACCCAAACAGGAGCAGACGCAGCAAATGAATGAAAATACAACTGCCCCGCAAGGTGCTTCGCCCCGGATGGGGGAGGCGATCGAGTTCTGCGGACGGAAATTATATCCCGATGCACCGATGCTCGGACTGAACCCTGATGAGGAATTTGACGGGGTAACGATAGGCGAGCTTTGCACTTATATCGGTTCAAACCATGTCTACTATCTCCCGAATTTTTCTTTCGATGAAAGAAACGG
This sequence comes from Ruminococcus sp., assembly GCA_015066905.1. Classification (GTDB taxonomy): domain Bacteria; phylum Bacillota; class Clostridia; order Oscillospirales; family Ruminococcaceae; genus Ruminococcus_F. The sequence goes on along the minus strand of SVNN01000082.1, from coordinate 5,691 downwards.
GTCGGAAGATTTCGTTCAATCTGATTGGATTGATTTCTCCGACGATCTATTTCAGCAGCCGTAAATTGTGGATTCCCGCATTTGCTAGTCTGCTGATTAAGCTGGTATTATCAATCCCGGCGCTGTTGCTGTATCTTGTTGAGCTGCCGCAGTTTGAATATCTGATTGGCAGACTCAATCTGGACGGCAGCTTCTTCAGCGGGCTGGTTAATCTGTGCAGCGTCGGAGATATTGCGTTTTCTGTGTTTGTAGGACTGTTCGCGAATTTCATCTATTATCATATTGCGAAGAAAACAATTTATAAGGTGCGGCAAAAATATAGTAACGCAACAATCTGGGAACGTCTGCGGATTCTCCACGAAAAGGGCGGCGTCAGCGGCGTTGGTATTGTTGCGGTATGCTCCACCTGGGTTGTGATCATGCTCGCGATTCTGACGGTGATTATGCTTTGGCTCTGAACATAAAAAGCGGCATCTGAACAGATGCCGCTTTGTTTTACTTATTCGCTTACGTAAGGCAGAAGAGCAATGTGACGCGCTCTCTTGATTGCTACGGTCAGCTCACGCTGGTGATATGCACAAGTGCCGGTAACACGACGGGGCAGAATCTTTGCACGGTCGGTCATGCACTTTCTCAGACGGGGCAGATCCTTGTAATCAATGGTTTCAACGCGGTCAACACAGAACATACAAACCTTCTTGCGCGGTCTCTTGCCGCCGCGAGAATTTCTTTCTCTTTCCATGATAAACCTCCATGTCAGAAATGACATTAATTATTGTTGTAGATGTGAATGAAGCGGGGAGTCCTTAGAACGGAACTTCTCCGTCGCTTAAGATTTCTTCGAAGTCGCTTAAGCTGCCAACCTGAAGGGACTCCTGTGCAGGTTGTGCCTGTGCGGGTGCCGGACGATTCTGCTGCTGGTAAGCAGGCTGCTGAAAGGTCGGTTCGCTGTAGGAGCCGGATTCAGAAGAACCTTTGGATTCACCAAAAGATGCTCTATCAACGATAACATCCATACCGTAATGCTTTACACCGTTCTGATCCGTGTAATCATCATTACGCAAAGAACCTTCAACAATAATCATCTTGCCCTTGGAGAAATAGCGGGAGATAAACTCAGCATTTGTTCTCCAGGCGGTGCAGCGGATAAAATCAGCCTGTCTCTCTTTGTCCTTCTGGTACGGTCTGTTCACAGCAACCGTAAAACGGCAGGTCGAAATACCGGAAGTTGTCTGGCGAAGTTCAGGGTCAGCAGTGAGTCTGCCCATAATAATCACTTTGTTCAACATTGAGAGAACACCTCCGAAAAAATAGTGAGATTACTTTACAGTAATCAGGGAACGCAGAATACCGTCAGTAATGTTCATACGTCTTTCGAGCTCAGCCGGGAAATCGGGAGCAGAAGTGAAAGAGTAGATGACGTAGTAGCCCTCGGTCTCATCGTCGATCGGGTATGCGAGCTTGCGCTTGCCCCAGGACTCATCAACCTCGTTCAGAGTAGCGTTCTTCTCGATTCTGGACTTGATCTTTTCAACCAGTGCCTTCATCGCGTCCTCGCCCTGTGCCAGGCTGAACACTACCATAGCCTCATACGTTGCAGATACCTTTGCCATTTTTGTGACACCTCCTTTTGGATTTCGCTCACCTCAGAGTGTGAGCAAGGATACTATAAAAGTATATCAGATTGTTTCTGATTTGTCAAGCGTTTTCCGGAATTTTTTTCAGATTTCAGAAAAATCAGAATGAGTTTTGTGCCGCTTCCAATGCGACTTTCCACATTGATATCGCCTCTGTGGTCGGTGATGATTTTTTTTGCGATTGCCATACCGATGCCTGTGCCTGCCGCATTGACAGCATTACTTGACACAGAGAAGCGGTCAAACAGGTGGATCATCTGCTCGTGTGTCATGCCTTTTCCCGTATCCGCGATCGTCAGCTGTACAGACAGAGGCGATTCTTCCGCACTGAGTGTAATTCCACCGGATTCTGTATGCTCGATCGCGTTCTTGATCAGATTGCTGATTGCTTCGGCGATCCAACCGCTGTCGTGATCCAGCAGGATTGTGTCATCGACTGCATTACAAATATATAACCCTTTTTCTTCAGCAAGCGGCATCAGCTGCGCGCACGCATTTTTGCAGGTAAAGGACAGCGGCTGTTTGCTGCAGTGATACTCCACGACTTCAGCGTCCAGTCTTCCAAGCTTGAGCTGTGCCTGGATCAGCCAGTTCATGCGCTCCAGCTGCTGGCAGTTGATTTCAAGGAATTCATCCTGTTTCGCTTTCTCAATTTCCCGTCCGCCGCAGAGAATATCATGATTCAGCTGTAATACAGCAAGCGGTGTTTTCAGCTGATGAGAAATATCCTGCATAAAATCGTGCAGGAAGCACTTTTCTTGTTTCAGCTGACCGACAAGATTATGCAGGCGGCTCGAAAGCAGCATGATCGACGCGATCAGCGCGGCGCTGTCAGCAGAATTTGCCTTGGGTATGGAAGCGCGGCAGGATTGCAAAACACAGTCGGCGGTGTGGGTTGCTTTGCGCATTTCATGAAACAGGCTGTGAATGATCCACAGCGCAATTGCACCGAGTACAAGCAGCAGAACCACACTGAACAACACGCTTGATTCATAGATCTCGGCACGGACCTCATTATAATAGGGTGATGTCTCAGGATGATAGCGTTCGCTTGACAGGGCATATTTTTCAATCAATTCGTCGCCTGCCGCAACATCCTGTTTGTTGGCGGTCAGAAAGGCGGTCTTGATTTCTTCCTTGTGTTCGGGAAGCGCGTTGCAGATATTGCCGACCACAGCAAGATTCATTTGGTTGCAGGCGAGGATCGTATTATGTGTGGTACGCTCAGCGAGAAAATAACCGCCGCCAAAAGCAGCGGCGATCAGTAATAATACAGCAAGCGCGAACCCTCGGAACTGACGGTTCGCGCAATCTTTGATCAATCCATCCATTGGTATCCGACTCCTCTCACGGTGCGAATATGCTTGACGCCGTCTGTATCAATCTTTTCGCGCAGGCGGCGGATCTGAACAGAGAGCGTATTGTCATCCACAAAACTGCCGCGGTAATCCCAGAGGTGATTAAAGATCTGTTCTCTGGTCAGCACCTGACCGCTGTTGAGCCGCAGATATTCCAGCAGTTTTAGTTCCAGCGCTGTCAGTCCTTCGGGGATGTTGTCCTGTGCGGGAAGGGAACGGCGCAGCAGTGCTTTTATGCGTGCTAGCAGGATCGAAAGCGAAAAAGGCTTGGTGATATAATCATCAGCGCCCAGCTCCAGTCCGTGGATGATGTCTTCTTCAAGCGACCGTGCGGTCAGCAGAATCACAGGAACCGATTCTCGCTCCCGCAGCTTTTTGCAGAACGAAAAACCGGAACCGTCCGGCAGTGTGACATCCAGAAGAACAAGATTAGCGTCGTGCCAGAGTGTCTCCGCTTTTTCGATTGTGTCAGCATGCAGGACATGATAGCCTTCGTTTTCCAGCGCGAAACAGATTCCGCCAGCGAGGGCTGCGTCGTCCTCGACCAATAGGATTGTGTATGTCATGATGTCTCCTTTAGCCGGAGATCATCTCCGGCAGTCTGAGATGAACAGGCATTCCGTTTTTCATGACGGGAGGCAGTTCACCTGCAATCAGCGGGAGGAAATAATCCACCGCTTCAGGTTTCATATCGTTGCCGGATTCGGTGATCCAGTCAGACGGAACCAGGCGGACGCGGTTTGCAACAGAATCCGCCGGAACAGTTTTCACAGTAACAGAATACGGCGAAGAATCACTTCGCACAAATGCCATCATACAGCCATGAGCACCACCAAGCATCGCATTGACCGCTGCAGAACCGATCTGCTCTGCTTCGTCGATATCGGTTTTGGAAGCAAGATGCGCCGCGCATCGCTGCATAACGTTCAATTCCACAGAACGTACCTTACACTTGAGATGCTTGCGGACGAGATCTTCCAGATATTTGCCTACACCAGCCAGATAGCGGTGACCGAATGCATCGTCTGCACCCGACTGGAACGCGCTTGCGGCATAGCCGCCCTCACTCAGACGAATGCCCTCTGAAACAGCGACCACAACAGATTTCCGGTGGTTCTGCTCCTTGCGGATATCCGAGAGGAAGCGTTCCTCAGAGAACGGCAGTTCAGGGAGATAGATCAGATGGGGAGCGGTTTCACCGGTGGTTCGCAGCACACAGCTGGACGCAGTCAGCCAGCCGGCATCTCTGCCCATCAGCTCAACCACAGTTACGGACGGAAGGTTATAAACTGCACTGTCGCGCGCGATCTCGGACATTGTTACAGCAACATATTTTGCTGCAGATCCGAATCCGGGCGTGTGGTCAGTATACATCAGGTCATTGTCAATTGTCTTGGGAATTCCGATCACGCGGATTTTGCTGCCGACAGCGGTGCAGTATGCAGAGAGCTTTGCAACCGTATCCATCGAGTCGTTTCCGCCGATGTAGAAGAAAGCGCCGATCTCATAGCGCTCCAGACAATCGAGGATCTGGCGGTAAGGACGGTCATCTTCTTCAAGCTGCGGCAGTTTGCAGCGGCAGGATCCGAGTACAGTGGAAGGGGTACGGCGCAGCAGATCAAGCTGTTCGCTGCTGTCAAGCACAGAACGCAGGTCGATGAGGTGATCGTGCAGAATTCCCTCAACGCCGTTTCTTGCGCCATAGATCATCCCGATTTCGTCAGAGGCACAGGCGGCGGTAAATACACCGGCAAGAGAAGCGTTGATCGCACAGGTGGGACCGCCGGATTGAGCAATGACAATGTTCATAATTTCAATTCCTCACAATTCTTTTTTGCGGCGCACAGGTCGGAATCCTGGTTGCCGTTGATCATTTGTTGTGAGAGGGGGAGAATTCCGTTTCCGATTCTATATATGCCGGAAATCAGATTTCGATTCGTACAACAAACATCCGTAAAATATACAAAAGGGAGCAGATGTTCGTCCTACTCCCTCAAGTATATACAAAACTCACAAAAAAGTCAACAGTATTTGCCGACTTCGACATAAAATTTCGTGAATATCACCGATATAACGAAATTATACAGACAGATTTGGACATATTCACAGCAAATCAGGTTTCGTCTTCTCTTGAAGTGCGGAACGGCGCAAGCGGAAGTCCATTTTTCCCGAATACATTGACCTCCATATAATTCGTCCATGCATACCGCGCATACATTGGTGCAGAAACCGCATCAGACCTGAGCAGGATCGTATTCCCGGACAGATCAGCCGCAGCAGGATGGTACTGCTTATCGGCACCCGCAAGTTCAAATCCGAGGGGCGCGCCGTCAGCGCACAGACCGTCTTCTGCATTTTTCAGCGTAATTGTAATTGTGTCACCGCTGATGATGTGATAGTCGTACATTGGCGCATCGGCTGTCTTGCTGTCGCACAGACCATAGCGTTTCAGCGCAAGCCGTGCAAGGCGATCGCCCACAGGAAGCTTGTCGGTCGGATGGATGTTGTCGAACTCGCCGCAGTCCAGAATGACCGCAAGTTCGGTATTCTTTAGGGAATCTGCAACACGGTGCTGTGCCTCGCGGATCTTGCACCAGTGTTTGTAATCGGGGTCGTGTTTATATTTGAACATCGGAAGTTGAACGAGCAGGAAGGGGAGGGTGTCATCGTTCCAGTCAGTGCGCCACTGGAAGATC
>SVNN01000081.1:5291-9425 GCA_015066905.1 Ruminococcus sp. | reverse complement strand
CCCGAACGCACCGGGGCCGGGAGCTTGCCTGTCCCCGGCCCCGTCTGCGGTGCTTGCCCGTCGCCGGGCTTTGCGGCTGCGCGCTGCGCGCTACTTCGCGGTGCGCAGGCGGTCGGTCACGGCGATCTGATCCAGGATGAAAACGGCGCTTGGTGGCTGATCCATCTCGGCTTCCGTCAGATCGGTCAGTGGGATCCATTCCACCACATCGGACGCGAGACCTTCCTCACGCCCGTGACCTTCCGCGCGGACGGATTCTTCGACGCAGGCGAAAACGGCACCTGTCGTCTGGAATTTGAAACCGACCGCATCCGGGACGGCGTTTCGCAGGAGTTCCGCACGCTGGATACATTCCAGACCACGGACCGCGAGCTGGAATGGCTCTGGCTGCGCCATCCTGTGCGTGAACATTACCGCTGGGAGGAAAATAAGCTCTGTCTGACAGGTACAGCAGTTACGCTCGATCAGCCGCTTTCTCCGACCTTTCTTGCCATCCGCCAACGCGGATTCCACGCAGAGATCCGCTGTAATTTGTCCATCGACTGCGGTGAAGCAGGCATCACCTGTTATATGGATCAGTCTCATCACTACGAGATCGCACTGATCAAAGACGAAACCGGATTCAGCGTGATCGAGCGTCTTAACATCGGCGATATCAAATCGGTACAGAACCGCATTCCTGTTTCAGCCGGCAATGCCGTGCTGAAGATCTACGCAAACAACTACTGCTACACATTCTCTGCGGAAACCGAACACGGCGAACAGACGCTCGGATCCGCGCAGACCAGATATCTCTCCTCGGAGGTCGCCTGTGGATTTACCGGTGTTGTCATCGGTCTGTACGCACAGAACCCACAAGGTGAAAACCACGCAGAATTTGAAAATTTCTCCTGTCAGTATCTTTGATTCAAGCAACGCGCAGCATCAGATTTCCGGTGCTGCGAATTTTTTTCAAAAAAAGGTATTGACTTTTTTGATTTAAAGTGATATACTTTAATACAACAAAGCTTAAAAGCTTTAAAGCAATAAAATCAAAGGGGATATCGTTATGATTATCGTATGTAAAAACAGTGCAGGCACCAAGCGTATTGAAGAGCTGACCAACCGCTTTGAGGCACAGGGATTCCGCACCCACTGCAGTCAGGGTACACAGTCTACCATCATCGGTCTGATCGGTGACACCTCCAAGATTGACGTAGAGGATGTACAGGCACTTCCGATCGTTGAAAAGGTACAGCGTGTATCTGAGCCGTTCAAGCTGGTCAACCGCAAGTTCCACGCAGAAGACACGATCGTGGATGTCAACGGCGTGAAGATCGGCGGCGGTTCGTTCGGCGTGATCGCAGGACCCTGCTCGGTTGAGAGTGAGGAACAGATCGTCAGCTGTGCACGTGCAATCAAGGCAGCAGGCGGCACCTTCCTGCGCGGCGGCGCATTCAAACCCCGCACATCTCCGTATGCATTCCGCGGACTGAAGGCAAAGGGACTTGACCTTCTCCTCACTGCAAAGAAGGAAACCGGACTCCCGATCGTCACCGAGCTGATGAGTCTGGATCACCTGGATCTGTTCAATGATGTCGATGTCATCCAGATCGGCGCACGCAATATGCAGAACTTTGAGATGCTTGACGAGATCGGAAAATGCAACAAGCCAATCCTCTTAAAGCGTGGTCTGGCAAACACGATCGAGGAATGGCTGATGAGTGCAGAGTACATCATGTCGGGCGGAAACGAGAACGTCATCCTTTGCGAGCGCGGCATCCGCACCTTTGAGACCGCTACGAGAAATACGCTGGATATCGCTGCTGTTCCCGTTCTGAAAGCAATGACGCATCTGCCGATCGTAGTAGATCCAAGCCATGCAACCGGCAAATCCGCACTCGTTCCCACGCTTTCCAAAACCGCAGTTGTTGCAGGCGCAGACGGACTGATGGTTGAAGTACACCCCAACCCGTCCGAGGCACTCTGTGACGGAGCACAGTCCATCACACCTGCCGTCTTCGCCGATATGATGGGCGATATCCGCACACTGTGTGCGTTTGAGCATAAATCACTGTAAGGAGGACATCATGGAAATTCTCGTTGTCGGACTGGGTCTGATCGGTGGATCACTCTGTAAAGGGATTTCCCGTTACACCAATCACACGGTGCGCGGCTATGACACCGATCCTGCCGTACTGGATTCCGCTGTGAAATGTGGTGCGATCGCTTCTGCTGCAACAACTGATGACTTTGGTTCATTTGATCTGGTCATCATCTGTCTGCATCCGCACATTGAAACCGCTTTCATAAAAGAACATATTTCCCGATTCCAAAAAGGCGCAGTCATCACTGATGTCTGTGGCGTCAAGGGAAATATGGTGCCTGAAATTACCGAACTGGCGGCAGAATACGGCATCCGCTTCGTCGGCGCACACCCGATGGCAGGCAAGGAGCATTATGGCTTCGCTTTCTCCGACTGTACGATCTTCATCGGCGCGAATTTCATTGTCACCCCTGTACCACAGACGGATAAACAGGCAGTCCTGCTGGTTGAAAAGCTTGCAAAAGAGCTTGGCTTCGGTACGATTGTAGAAACCTCGCCCGAAGAACATGACCGCATTATCGCTTATACATCACAGCTTGCCCATGTCGTATCCAGCGCCTATGTCAAAAGTCCGACCATGCAGCAGGAAATGGGCTTCAGCGCTGGCAGCTTCAAGGATATGACGCGCATTGCAACGCTGAACGAGTCGATGTGGACATCGCTGTTTTTAGAAAACCGCGACTGTCTTCTGTTTGAACTGGATGAACTGATCGGACAGCTGGAAATCTACCGCAAAGCGATCGCAGACAGCGACAGCAAACAGCTGAAATCCCTCCTGCGGGAAGGACGTATTCTCAAAGAAGAAAACATCCGTCAGCGCACACGCGAAAATGAATAAAACAAAACGAGAGGTCTGTGTCCGTTCACAGCCTCTCGTTTTGTTGTTTATGAGCCCACTAACTGATCAGCGGAAGAATGACGATGCCGATCACGATAACAGCGGCAAGAATCAATACAAGCACACGCATCAGCGTGGATTTTTCACCGGGCTTGGTTTTGTTCTGTTTCATAATACGCCATTTCTCCTTTCGCAATATCAGCCGTAATAGCGTTTGGACTGTCTGCGGTGATCGTTTCTGCGGTCAGAATGACGGGAATTCTTCCGCCATTCACGACGTCCCGGCTTTTCGGAATATTCACGCCTTGAAGCAGTTTCCTTGCCTTCATAGGGCTTCACTGTCACCTTTTGTCCATTGATCTTTCCACCCTGCATTGCATCAATGACAAATTCCAGTTCACTTTCCGGCACCTCGACGGTCGTGTGTCGGTCAAAGATGTCAATCTTGCCGAATTCCTTGCCGGGAAGACCGGTTGCGTCTACCAACGCACCGAGAATAAAGTTCGGCGCAATTCTGTGCTGCCGTCCGACGCTGATATCCACCTTGACGCTATGCACTGCAGTACGGCGGCGGCCGTTTCTTCCGTTTTCTTCACGGATGATCGGCTGCGGCGCATCAAATTCAGGGATCGCACGCAGTGACTTCTGCACACGGCGATCCAGCAGCGCAAGCGCGACCTGTTCCGTGGAATATCCTGCCTCATTCAGACGCGCCAGCAGATTCTGTGCCTGTTCTCCGCTCTGTTCTTCACAGCGTGCAGAGAGCTTTTCATACAGACGATCCAGCTTCTTGTCCGCAAGCTCTGCTCTGGTCGGCAGGGCGCGCTGCTTGATCTCTGCTTTGCAGTATCTGGCAATATCACGGATCGCAAACACCTGCTTGCGGCCGCTGACGAGCGTATAGGCACTACCCGATTTTCCCGCTCTGCCCGTTCTGCCGATACGGTGAATATAGTACTCGTTATCCTGCGGAAGATCGTAGTTGAATACCGCGTCAATGCCACTGACATCAATGCCGCGTGCTGCAACATCCGTTGCAACCAGCACAGAAGTTTTTCCGCTCTTGAATGCGTTCATCACCTGTGTGCGCTGCATCTGCTTCATATCACCGTGCAAACCCTCGGCACGGATACCCGCTCCGTTTAAAAATTCGCAAATATCATCAACCATCTTCTTTGTATTGCAGAAGATAATTGCACGGGTCGGCATA
>SVNN01000081.1:0-5281 GCA_015066905.1 Ruminococcus sp. | reverse complement strand
TCTGTTTCATATCACCGTGCAAACCTGCGGCATGAATGCCCTTGCTGCAGAGCGTTTCGGTCAGCTCATCCACCATCTTCTTGGTGTTGCAGAATACCATCGAAGAATTCGGCTCATATGCCAGCAGAAGCAGGCGGAGTGCATCCGTCTTTCTGCCCATTGCGGTTTCAAAATAATACTGCTCGATCGTATCTACCGTGCGGTGATTTGCAGCAATCTTGATCACCAGCGGGTCGCGCTGATACTGCTTGGTGATCGCCATGATCTCCGGCGGCATCGTCGCAGAGAACAGCACCGTCTGACGCTCCTCAGGAACATCCTGTAAAATGGTTTCGATATCCTCGCGAAAGCCCATATTGAGCATCTCATCTGCCTCGTCGAGGATGATTGTCTTGAGGTTGTGCAGCTTCAGCGTGCGGCGGTTGATATGATCCATCACGCGGCCGGGAGTACCAACAACAATATTTGCGCCGCGCTTAAGAGCAAAAATCTGTTTGTCCATGCTTGCGCCGCCATATACCGCACACGGCTTGACCCAGTGCATATACTTTGCCAGTTTTTTGATCTCATCACACGCCTGCATCGCAAGTTCTCTGGTCGGACAGAGAATCAGTACCTGCACAGAACCATTTCCGTCATGGTCAATGGATTCTACGGCAGGAATGCCGAACGCAACGGTTTTTCCTGTTCCTGTATTGGAGCGGCCGATCAGATCGACGCCCTCCATCATCATCGGGATGCTTTTTTCCTGAATTTCGGTCATTTCGGTAAAGCCCATGGCTTCAACCGCTTTTAATACTTCCTGGGATAAGAGGAGTTCATCAAATTGCATTCTGGTTCCTTTCTTTTATCAGTGGAGCCGCTGCTCCAGGTTCTATGTTATATCCTATTGACTTGAAATTTTATTATATCACAATTCCGCCCCCTCGTCAAGGCGAAATAAGGTACGAACATTTTCTTCATATTTCCACTTGACAAACACCCGAAATGGGTGTATAGTTGTAATGCACCCATTTTGTTCGTATCATTGAGGAGGGAGAAATTGTGGAACGCACCATTCTGCACTGTGACCTGAACGCATTTTATGCATCCGTAGAACAGCTTCTGCACCCGGAGCTGCGCGGAAAAGCGATCGCCGTCTGCGGCAGCCGGGAAGAACGAAAGGGCATCGTTCTGACGAAATCCGAACAGGCAAAGCAATACGGCGTGCAGACGGGCGAAGCAATCTGGCAGGCGAAACAGAAATGCCCTGATCTGCTCATTGTTCCGCCTGATTTCAGCAGCTATCTACACTACTCTCGGCTGGTACGGGAGCTTTATCTGCAATATACCGACTGCGTGGAGCCGTTCGGCTCAGACGAATGCTGGCTGGATGTCACAGGCAGCCGCCGTCTGTTCGGAACCGGAGAAGAAATTGCGCACAAAATACGAACAAGAGTCAAAAACGAAACCGGACTGACCATCTCTGTCGGCGTCAGCTTCAACAAGATTTTCGCCAAGCTCGGCTCTGATCTGAAAAAGCCGGACGCAGTATCTGTCATTCCGCGCAACCGGTTCCGCACGATCGTCTCCCCCCTCCCCGCCTCTGCCATGCTCGGTGTGGGACGCTCCACCTGCCGCAGACTGGCACAGTGCGGCATCTTCACAATCGGTGATCTGGCACAGACAGATGTTGCTTTTCTGGAACGGAAATTCGGCAAACAGGGTGTAATGATCTGGCGCTATGCCAACGGCTGTGATACAGCGCCCGTCAATCCATATGCACTCCGTCCGCCCGTAAAAAGCGTCGGACACGGACTGACAGCGCCGAAGGATCTCGAAAACAATCAACAGGTGCGGCGGCTGATGGAATTTCTTACACAGGATATTTCTCATCAGCTTCGCCAGCACAGACTTGCCGCAAGATCAGTACAGATCGTGGTGAAAAATCCCCTGCTCTCCTCCCGTCAGTTCCAGATGCAGCTGGAAACCCCGACACAAAGTTTCCGCCATCTGACCGAACACGCATTCTCCTTATTCTGCCGCAGCTATGACTGGCATCTTCCCGTCCGTGCCGTAACCGTCCGCGCCATTGATCTTGTGGATGCAGACGCACCGATCCAGCACAGTCTTTGGACAGATATGGCGAAATATGAAAAGCAGAACCGCATGGAACTCGCTGTGGAACAGCTGCGTGCGCGCTATGGCACAGACTGCATCAATCTGGGCAGTCTGACCGCATATACCAGAAAAAACGCGCATACACCTGAACCGGCATATGCGCGTTGATTTTATCTGCGGCGGCTCTGCTTTTCGATCTGAATCTGCATCCGCACATCCTTCCCCTGAAATTGCAGACAGGTATAGCAGGCGAACAGACGGGAAACAATCCGCTCCTCATATTTTTTCTGCACCGCCTCGTGCGTCAGATTCGTACTGATGATCGTGGGAAGACCCCGATTCAGCCGCGTATTGATGATATTGTACACCGTAGAAACATAGAAACCGGAATCAAACTCCGCCCCGAGATCGTCGATGATCAGCAGCTCACAGCCGAGCAGGGTTTCCAGCGTATTCCCCTCACTCCGTCCGAAATGTTCCCGCTCCACTGTGTGCAGCAGATTGATGACAGAATCGTAAATCACCTGATGTCCGGCTGCAATCACCTCATTGGCGATCGCAAGCGAAAGATGCGTCTTTCCGAGTCCGGTCATACCCATCATCAGCAGACTCGGTGAGGAAAGCGAGAAGTTTGCCGCATATCCTCTGCAAAACTGAAGAATGCGTTCCATCGTTTCATAGCACGACGCACCGCCCGATCGGTAATAGTCCAGAGAAAAATCTGAAAAGCTGGAAAGCGCAAGCTGTGCGTGACGATTCAGCTCCGCCGCTGCAATACGGCTCAGTTCACGGTTCAGACAAGCGCAGTTTTCATTTCCGCAATATCCGGTGTCATCACATTTCTCACAGGAATAATGCAGATCCAGATAATCCGGCGCATAGCCGTTTTTCACCAGCAGATCACGCAGAAGCGACTGCCGTTCTTCGTTATGTAAGCGGATCTGTGCAAGCTGCTCTTCCACCTGTTCTCCCGACTGGATCACACGGAAAATATCCTTCGCCGTATCCGCAAGCTGACGGCTGATTTCCGCGATCTGCGGAATCTGCAGAGAGATCTCAGCCGTTCTGCGCTGATTCTCCGCAACAGCCGCCGCCCGTCTTGCCTGTACAACCGACAGCGCGCGTTCAAATTGTTCATGTCTGTCCATAGTCGCTCAAAACTCCTCTCAGGGAATGGATTTGTCCGCCAGCACACGGCGTACTTCAGCGAATGCCGCATCCTCACCCGATTCCGCCAGCACAGTGAGAAAATGCTCGACCAGATCTGATGTTTCAGGATGGATCACACGCTTCCCCTTGACAGAAAGAAAGTAATCCAGCGGCGCACGCTGTGTATATTTTTTGCCCATATAAACCTTGCTCGCCGCCATGCGGTCACAGAACATTTCTGCAACAAACCGTTTCGGCATCCGCACAGGCATCATCTTATGCTCTTTCGGAATATAGTCTGTCCAGTATTCAAAGTGGTGTCGGTTTCTGCCCTTGTGATGCATCCATGCGGCAGAATAGCCGACTGCCTCACGCTCGCCCTCGTTCGGACTGCGCGTACCCTGATAATACCGGATTCCCGCATAGAACTCCGCAGGCGAATATTTGGAAAGATCATGCAGAAGTCCCTGACGCGGGATTCCTGCGCGAAAACAATGCAGCATCACCAGATGACGGTGACGGGTAATGGTACAGAAATGCTTCCAGAATTTCATACGCTCGCCCCCGATTCGTGCATCAGTACAGTATATCCTTCCGCAAAGGGCTTGACGCTCGCAGGATATGCCTGCGCGTAACGGAACATCCGTTCAGCAAGACCGCCTCTGAGCTTTTCCAGCAGCCGCTCCCGCGGATGACGGCAGATCGGCGCACAAAGCTCCGAAACACAAATGATGTATGCTCCGTCGCGTTCCATCACACGGAACGGCCAGACCAGGCACTCAAACGGGCGCTCTTCACGCGGCAGACGGCAGCCGTTTTCACCCAGTGCAGGACAGCGATACAGCCCTTTTTCATCCCATTCCTGTGCACGCGGAACAGGAATAAACCCACTGCCGCAGGGTTCCAGCACAGATTGCGGAGAAAGCTGAGCAACCTGTTCCGCAGTTTTTGCGGTCATCAGCGGAAGCTCCCATAAATCAGAATCATCAAACGAACAGCACAATCTGCAGGAAGCGCAGTCGTGCGGCAGAAGTAGCGGTTGCAGCATCGGTGATCGTTCCTTTCTGAACTAACGTCTTTTTTTCATTATACCGAATTTTCACCGAAAATGCAAGTCAATTCCTTCACATCATCCGACAGCGCCGTTTTCACGCAATTTTCATGTTATTTCCTATTGCTTTTTCCCTGTCGTTATGCTATACTATGGGAGTAGTTATGTACATAAACAAACAATCGCACGATTCATGAGAAAGGATCAGAAATGAAACTGAATTTCAAAAAAGCAATTGCCGTACTTGGCACTACAATTGCCGCTTTTGCAGCCTGCGCCCTGACCGCATCCGCTGCAACGGAAGAGGAGTTCATCGCTGCCTGCCGCGCACAGGGACTGCCTGAGCTTGCAATCCAGTCGGGGCTCAACTATATTCACAACGAAGGAAAGACCTCTCCGGAGGATTATGACTATTATATCGAATGCCTCACTGTATATGAGGATGAAATCTGGGCAAACATCGAAGATATTTTCGGAATTCCCCGTGAAACCACCACACCCGCCGCAACCACTACTGTGGTGACAACAACCGGACCCAATGGTGAAACCGAGCCTACTACAACCACGACCACAACTACAACGGCGATCACGGAAAATGCAGGCATTGACGACGGCGTCAAGGACTGGGGCATCACCTCGGCACAGTGGATTAATATGACGCTGGACGAAAAAATCGCCTTTGTAAACTCCCTGCCCGAAGCAGACCGTGCAACCTTCCTGTACAGTCTGAATGCCGATGAACGCGTCAGCATCATCAAGCAGATGAGCACTGACAACAAGGTGAATATCGTCGGCACACTGACTGACATCGGAAAGGAAATGGGCCTCAACATTACTGTCGATGAAATGACGGGCGATTCTCTCACACTTTCCGTCCGTGATGACGACGGCACCCTCGTGGATGTGTCCTCTGTCGGAACAGGTGTCGAGGATACCGGAATCAGCTACAAGGGACTGATCTCCTGCGCAGTCGGACTGATG
>SVNN01000080.1 GCA_015066905.1 Ruminococcus sp. | reverse complement strand
TCCTTCCTCAAATATGATGGATTCAGTATACCACAGATCCGTCCTGATTGCAAGACAGCGCCACAAGAAAATCTTCTGCCAGTACATACAGCTCGGAGGGCTGTGCGTCATGTTCATATAACGAATGCAAAAATGCGCTGACTGCGGCGCGGTCGGGTGTGATATCATCCTGGCGGCACACCGCGTCAGCGGCGCGGATCTCAACGCCGCAGCTTTCTGCAGGCTTGCCCTCAACCAGTACAGTATGTGCATATGCGGTATAAACCACGCCGGATGCCGATTCCAGCTTCTGAATTATAGTCTGTGTGTACATCTAATCCCACTCCTGTTGTTTTTGTCAGCTTTGCTGCTATTTCAGTATAGCACAGATGTTCGGCACTGGATTCGCATTTCTCGACACGTTTCGACAAAAACCGCCACAAATCGCGCTAAATAGGGAAAGCGGCACAGGAATTTCTCTTCCTGTGCCGCCAAAAAACGACATAATTTGCGAAAAATCAATTGATTTCGCGGATGACCTCCATCACCTCGTTCCGCTCTGCCGTGTGCAAAGACGGGAAAACGGAAAGCACGGAGAATATACCACCGACAATCAGAACGATGAGTGCATACAGCAGCAGATAGACAATCCAGCCGGATGCAACGAACATTGCTACTCCGTACTGGAACAGATATACGATGCCTGCGCTGACGATCGTGCCGATGATGACAGAAACAATGATATAGTTCACTGCCTCCAGAATGATGCTTGCACGCATCTGGCTGCGTGTCATACCCACCGCACGCACCATTGCCAGCTCGCGCTGACGGTTCATAATGCTGGTGTGCACGGTGTTCATGATGTTGAAGATGTTGATGAAGAAGAAAATTGCCAGCACATACATGATCGCGGTGACTGCAAACTGCATCAGCTTGCGCATTGCGCCTGCCGCAGTATAGCCATCTTCTACCCAGATGAGCCGCGCATCATTTTCCTGTGCTTTGTTGAAGACTTCCAGTGCCGCATCATATTTTTTCTCCAGCGGACGAAGACAGAACAATACCGGTTCCTGCTCCAGCACCTCGTCCGTCAACGGACGGAAGATGATCATATTATATTTTGCATTCGCCTGCATAAACTGCGGCAGAATCTCAGGATCTACCGCACCCGCCAGATGCACAGCCTTTTCCACGACCTCAGGCTCCGGCTTCTCAGGTGACCAGACCCTTGTCTGCGACTTGAGCACAAAATCCACATTCTCATCAAACAGCTGATAGGGCTTCTGTGTCACTCTGTACTCGTCCTCAATCATCAGCGTCATATCTCTGGTGACAAACGCCTTGTCCGATTTCGCCCATTCGTCAAACGAAATTCCCGTTTCTTTTTCCAGATAGGTCTGATAGGTGTGACGGTCGATATAGGTGAGATTTGCAACCAGATCATTATCGAGCCATGCGGTTTCAAACACCTCTCTGGCACCGGGCAGAAGTCCCTCGGCAAAGTTGCTCTCGCGCAGTTCCAGATAATCATCCACCGAAGCAACAGTCATCTCAAAATTGCCTGTTTCAGCATATGCGGCAACCTGCTCACTGACCTCCTGTTCAGTCAGACCGGCATCATACCCCATGCGCATAACCGACGCATCCATCTCTACCGCCAGTTCTTCCATCATGACCGTCGTAAAGGTCGCAATCGAAATAAACAACGTGATACCGATCATACTGGAAAAGATTGCAATGCGGTAGCGTTTCTTGTTGCGCTTTTTATTCATCTTTGCGTAATAAGGTGCAAAACCGAACTGATGGGTGCTCTTTGCACGACGCTTGGCGGAAGACTTCTCTCTGCGTCTGAGCGCGCGTTCCTCCGACTTGCTGATCTTCGGGCGGCCGAACGAAAGTGCGTCCACAGGCGGCTGTTTTGACGCCCACATCGCAGATGTGTAAGAGGAGATCAGGATCGCCAGCACACAGAGCAGTACCGTTCCGATCGCAACCGGCGGCAAAAAGCTGAACCGTATATCCGGGATCGGGAGACTCTCCAGCTTCTGTATCGCCTCCAGCGCATCGCCGAGCATGGCGAGCAGCGCCTTGCCAACACCGACAGACGTAAGCATCGCCACAGGGATCGTCGTACAGATATAAAACAGCGCCTCAAACAGTACGATTGCCGCAACCTGTCCCTTGGTTGCACCGATCGTGCGGAGCATACCGAACTGGCGGACACGTTCCTGCGTGGACATCTCAAATGCGTTGTCAATGAACAGTCTTGCAACCATCATAATCAGCAGTGCACCAAAGCAAAGCGCAGCACCTGTCTGTACCCAGCCCGCACGCGCTTCCACCCCGCGGAACTTTAAGAATAAGAGCGTAGCGTTCGGAATATATCTCGCGTCGTTTACATTGCCGGTCAGCAGTGCATCGTCGAGCAGCTGACCGAGTGCCTCATCATAATCCAGATTCTGATCCAGACGAACACGCGCACTTGACGGACTATAATAATCCGAGAGCAGTGTGTCATCAGGGTGGAAGCAGAACATCATTGCGCCATACATCGATTCAGAAAAACCAACGATCGTATAGGTCTTTTCCTTTTTTACGCCTTCTTCGGTCAGAATGATCTTGTCGTTATCGGGCGTATCACAGAATCCTTTGAGCGCATAATTACCGAGCCAGCTTTCCTCCTGCAGCGTCTCCTTCACCTCCGGATGTTCTTCGTTGAGGCGATATATATCCTCGCTGTATGTAAAGGTGATCTGGTCGCCCAGTACATAAGACCCCCACTTCTTGACAGGCAGGTCCTCTCCGGCAGCCATCATGCTATATTGCGACTCCTTCTCCATGACCGCAAGCGACTTAAGGCTATGCGGCAGAACGATCTCGTTCTCGTTTTCGGGATATCTGCCGCTGACGAGTGCAACGTCATATGCAGAATACAGCTTTGCCGATTCTGTGTCCAGTTGCTGCATCTGTAAACAGTTGCCAAACAGAATTGTGTCACCATTGATCGTAATTGTGTTTACGAGCGTGCTGCGCCGACGTTCAATCTGCTGCTCTGTCGTCATATCCTCCCACGAAATCGCATTATATTCTCTAAAACCTTTGGACACATAATCCAGCGAATATTGATCCACGAGATTGCTGTTTTTCAGCACGTCGGCATCAAAGGTGGCATATTTACTATTCAGGTCAATGTCCACCTCGTAATTGCCGTTTTGCATCACAGTCGATTCTACCAGCGCGCTGTACAGTGTGCTTGCCAGGGCACCCGTCGTAGAAAGCAGCAGTACCGCCAGCGCGATACACAGCCAGGTCAGTGTGGTACGGAGCTTCTGTGCGCGCAGATAGCGCATCGAAATCCGGAACAGATACATCATTCTGTCTCACCCCCGCACAGTTCGGTTTCCGTGTCCAGAACGATCCTGCCGTCCTCCAGACGGATGATACGGTCTGCAATTGCAGCAATCTGCTCGTCGTGCGTGATCAGCACGATCGTCTGATTATACTTCTTCGCGCTGTTTTTCAGCAGCGTTACAATCTCACGGCTGTTCTTCTTGTCCAGATTTCCGGTCGGCTCGTCCGCCAGAACAAGCATCGGGCGGCTGATCAGCGCTCTGCCGATTGAAACCCGCTGCTGCTGTCCGCCTGAAAGCTGGTGCGGATAATGGCTGCGGCGATCTGACAGACCGTGTCCCTCCAGCAGCTCATCCAGATATTCACGGTCTGCTTCCTTGTTGTCCAGACTCATCGGCAGCAGAATATTCTCCTCGGCGTTCAGCACGGGGATCAGATTATAAAACTGAAAGATAAATCCGATATTCCGTCTGCGGTATACAGAAAGCACATTATCCTTCGCGCCCACAAGCGGCATTCCGCCGATTGTGATTGAACCGGAGGTCGGCACATCCAGTGCGCCGAGCAGATTGAGCAGTGTGGTCTTTCCGCTGCCCGACTCACCTGTGATCGCTACAAACTGTCCCTGTCTGACTGAAAAAGTCAGATCATTCACCGCGGTAACCGCGGTTTCCCCTTTGCCATATACTTTTACAAGATTCTTGACCTCAATTGCGTTCTTCTCATCCATAGAAAAAAGCCCCCTTTACTGATGTTACTATCAGTATAAGGGGCGAATCTTACAAGAAAGTGACAAAAATCAAAGAATCGGCGCATCCACCTGAGATTCGAGAGAAAATTCTCCGCAGTGATAAGTCAGACGGAATGCACTGCCTGCCGCCGCACTGCCTGTGAGGATCAGGTGCGAAAGGCGGTTTTCTACCTCCTCGGTAATGCGTCTGCGGATCGGTCTTGCGCCGTACTGAATTCTGTCCTCCGCATCTGCCAGTGCAGAAACCGCCTCTTCCGTCGCACTCAGCGTAATTCCCAGCGATGCGGCGCGGTCAATCAGCACCGAAAGCAGCTTCTGTGTAATTTTGATATAATCCGCCTCGCTGAGTGTGTGGAATACGATGATCTCATCCATGCGGTTGAGCAGTTCGGGGCGGATTCGCTTTCTGACCGCACCGATCACGCGCTGTTCCTCCTGCGCGGCAGAACCCGTTGCAAAGCCGAGCGACCGTGCCTGTAAAAGCTCCGCGCCGATGTTCGATGTCAGAACGATCAGCGCGTTGCGGAAATCCGCGCGGCGTCCCTGTGCATCACGCAAGGTTCCCTCTTCCAGAATCTGCAGCAGAATATTCAGCACATCGGGGTGCGCCTTTTCGATCTCATCAAACAACACCAGACTGTACGGATGACGGCGGATCTGCTCAGTCAGCCTTCCGCCCTCCTCGTGTCCGACATAGCCGGGAGGCGCACCGAGCAGCCGTGCTACCGTGTGCTTTTCCATATATTCTGACATATCCAGCCGGATCAGACTGTCATCCGTGCGGAACAGACTATCCGCCAGCACGCGCGCAAGCTCCGTCTTGCCAACGCCTGTCGGTCCAAGGAACAAAAACGAGCCGATCGGACGGTTCGGATCCTGCAGTCCCACTCTGCCGCGGCAGATCGCAGAAGAAACCGCACGTACCGCCTTATCCTGCCCGATGATCTGCTCAGAGAGCATCTCCTCCAGCTGCAGCAGATGTGCGCCCTCCTCCTGCGTCATACGGCTGACGGGCACACCGGTCCAGTTCGATACCACCGCAGCCAGATCATTCTGCGTGAGCTGGATCTGTGCACGCTGCTGCGTCGGGAGTTCCTTTTGCAGCCTGCTCTGCAGCAGTTCCATCGTCACACACTCTCTGCCCGCTTCCGGTTCGGCATGCGTGCGCTGTGCCATCATTCTTGCGCGCGCACACGCTTCATCCAGCACATCAATCGCCTTGTCGGGCAGGCAGCGATCGTGGATATAGCGCACCGAAAGACGGATTGCGCCGCGCAGCAGCGCATCGCTGATCTTCACCCGATGAAAGCCTTCGTAATTCTCACGAATGCCGCGCAGAATCTCATATGCTGCTTCTTCGTCCGGCTCCTCAACATATACAGACTGAAAACGCCGTTCCAGTGCGCTATCCTTTTCAATCTGCTGTCGGTATTCCTGCACCGTTGTCGCGCCGATCAGCTGCAGCTCGCCGCGTGCCAGCTGGGGCTTTAAGATATTCGCCGCGTCGATTGCGCCTTCTGCTGCGCCTGCGCCGACGATCGTGTGCAGCTCATCAATAAAGAGGATCACGTTTTTCACGCTGGCAGCCTCATCCACGCACGCCTTGATCCGCTCCTCAAAATCGCCGCGGTACTTCGCCCCTGCCAGCATCGAGGTGAGATCCAGCGCAATCAGATGCTTGCCGCGCAGCTGCTCAGGTACCTCGCCCCGCAAAAACAGCTGGGCAAGCCCCTCCACAATGGCGGTTTTTCCGACACCCGCTTCACCGATCAGGCACGGATTATTCTTTGTGCGCCGCGCGAGGATCTGCATCACGCGCTCCACCTCGCGTTCTCTGCCGATCAGCGGATCGCGGTTGCGCAGAGCAATCCCATCTGTCATCAGTTTGCCGTAGCGCAAAAGCGTCGCACACCGTTTTCTATCCAGCACCGCAGATTCGCGCAGATTGTTTCCGCAGGCGGCACACGCGTCTGCACCTGCCTCTGTCAGCTGCGGCAGATTCACACCCATTTCCCGCAAGATCGCGCTGCCGGCACAGTCACCCGACTCCAGCATCGCCAGCAGAAGATGCTCGGTTCCCGTCTGCGGCGCACCGCACCGCTCTGCATACCGCTGTGCCTCCGTAGTGATCCGCCGCATGGCTGGTGTCATACAAGCGTCACTGAGTTCAGTCTGCTCGCCCGTGCCCACACGCGTCGTTACCGCCTGATATACCGCCTTCATCAGCACACCGTGATCCTGTAAGAGCGCAGCGGCCACATTCGCCCCCTCCTGCAGAATTGCCAGCAGGAGGTGTTCGCTTCCCACATAAGTGTGCCCGAGCAGAGAGGCACTGTGCACCGCCGCATCCAGCACCGCCTCCGCCTTTTTTGTATATTGCCTTTCATCTGCCATTTCCAGCAACCGTCCTTTCAAAAGCTATCCACATACAGTATGCCACAAGCGAAATAAAAAAATTGTCGAGAACAGATTTCTTTGTAACACATTTTCTCCGCCGGCATATGATGTACTATGAAACGGGGAAAAAACCTTGTTTCTTACATTTTATTAAAGGAGTGTTGACTCATGAATGGATGCTTTGGTGGAAACGGTTGCTGGTGGATTATCATCCTGATCCTCATCTTCGTATGCTGCGGTAACTGCGGCGGCAACACCGGCAGCAACTGCGGCTGTGGCTGTGGCTGCGACAACAACTGCGGCTGTGGCTGCTAAGATCTAGCGAAGCCCAAAAAAGCCCGACTCATCTGAGCCGGGCTTTTCCTTTTGTTGCTTATTTGAAGTATGCTACGCCGCTTTCAAAGATCTTCTGATCCTTGTCGCCGGGTACGTTCTTGCAGATGTCACTGCCGATACGCTCGCTATGACCCATCTTACCGAGTACGCGTCCGTCAGGCGAGGTAATGCCCTCGATCGCGTCCATAGAGGTGTTCGGGTTGAAGCGGATGTCCAGTGTGGGTTTGCCGAGGTTGTCCACATACTGGGTTGCAATCTGTCCGTTGTTTGCCAGACGGCGGATGAGCGCCTCAGGCGCAACGAAACGGCCTTCACCGTGGGAGATCGGGATGCTGTGAAGCTGTCCGACCTCGCAGTTTGCGAGCCACGGAGACTTGTTGGATGCAATTCTGGTGGTAACCATCATCGACTGGTGACGTGCGATGGTGTTGAAGGTCAGTGTCGGAGCATCGTCTGCCATATCCACAATCTCACCGTAGGGGACAAGTCCCAGCTTGACCAGTGCCTGGAAGCCGTTACAGATACCGAGCATCAGACCGTCGCGGTTCTTGAGGAGGTTGTGTACCTCGTCCTTGATACGCGGATTGCGGAAGAATGCAGTGATGAACTTACCGCTTCCATCCGGCTCATCGCCGCCGCTGAAGCCGCCGGGGAGCATAACGATCTGCGACTGCTTCATCTGTGCTGCAACTGCCAGAACGGAGGTTTCAATATCCGCCGCACTGAGGTTGCGGATGACCATGATATGCGGCTCTGCGCCTGCACGCTCAAATACGCGTGCGGTATCATACTCGCAGTTTGTGCCGGGGAATACAGGAATCAGCACACGGGGCTTTGCACACTTGATTGCAGGTGCAACGCGCTTGGTCTCGTTGTGGCTGTAAGCCTCAATTGCCGCAGATTCGTTGTTTCTGATCTTGCAGGGGAACACTGCCTCCAGTCTGCCCTCCCATGCCTTCTGCAGGGTTTCAACAGACAGGGTGTAGCGCTCACCGTAGATGCGGTATTCGCTCATCGTGCGGCCGATGATCACATCGCCGTAGCCTGCGTCGCCATCCAGCTCGACAATAAAGGAGCCGTAGCAGGGCTTGAAGAGGATGGAATCCGACAGCTTGGTCGAGAATTCAAATCCGAGACGGTTGCCGAAACACATCTTGGCAATACCCTCGGCAACGCCGCCGTTTGCAACGCTCCAGACAGCCTTTGCCTTTCCGGATTCAATCAGGCTCTCCACGCGCTCAAAGCACTGCTTGACGCTCTCAAAATCGGGCAGTCCGTTTCCATCATACTTCGGTGCGATATAAATAACAGTGTCGTTTGCAGCCTTGAATTCCGGAGAGATCACCTTGCGACTGTCCGCAACGGATACCGCGAAGGAAACCAGCGTCGGCGGAACGTCGATCTGCTCAAAGGTACCGGACATGGAATCCTTGCCGCCGATCGAACCGCAGCCCAGCTCCATCTGCGCGCGGAATGCACCGAGGAGTGCTGCAAACGGCTTGCCCCAGCGGACGGGATTATTCTGGGTGCGCTCAAAATATTCCTGGAAAGTCAGCCAGCATTTCTTATAGGAGCCGCCTGCCGCAACAACCTTCGCGATCGATTCGATCACCGCGTTGATCGCGCCGTGATACGGGCTCTTTTCGCTGATGACAGGGTTGAAGCCCCAGCCCATGACAGAACAGGTGTTCGTTTCGCCCTCTAAAACAGGAATCTTCGCTGCCATCGCCTGCGTCGGGGTGAGCTGCTGCTCGCCGCCGAACGGCATCAGGACAGTGCCTGCACCGATGGTGGAGTCAAAACGCTCAACCAGTCCCTTCTGGGAGCATACGTTCAGATTCGACATCAGAGAGGTCCAGCCCTCTTCGTCATCCTCAAACAGAAGCTGCAGATCGGTTGCGGGATCTGTTACTTCGATGTCGGTATATTTCTCTGCGCCGTTGGAGTTGAGGAAGTCGCGGGAGAGATCTACAATCGTCTTTCCGTTCCACTCCATCTGCAGACGGTTGGTGTCGGTAACGTCTGCAACATAGGTCGCCTCTAAGTTTTCCTTGCGTGCGGCATTGAGGAATGCAGACAGATCTTCCTTTGCGATCACAACCGCCATACGCTCCTGCGATTCGCTGATTGCGATCTCGGTGCCGTCGAGGCCGTCATATTTCTTCGGAACTGCGTTCAGATTGATTGCCAGGCCGTCGGTCAGCTCACCGATTGCAACGGATACACCGCCTGCACCGAAGTCGTTGCAGCGCTTGATGAGTCGGGTGACCGCAGGATCACGGAACAATCTCTGAAGCTTGCGCTCCTCGGGCGGGTTGCCCTTCTGTACCTCTGCGCCGCAGTGGCCGAGGGATTCAAGTGTGTGGGACTTGGAAGATCCGGTTGCACCGCCGCAGCCGTCACGGCCTGTCTTTCCGCCGAGCAGAACGACAACGTCACCGGGAACTGGACGCTCTCTGCGGATATTCTCCGCAGGTGCCGCACCAACGACCGCACCGATCTCCAGACGCTTTGCAACATAGCCGGGGTGATAGATCTCAGAAACGTGACCGGTTGCAAGACCGATCTGGTTTCCGTAGGAGCTGTAACCGTTTGCCGCACCGATGGTGATCTTTCTCTGCGGCAGCTTGCCCTTGATCGTATCCTCCACAGGAACGAGAGGATTTGCAGCACCCGTCACACGCATTGCCTGATATACATAGGAACGTCCAGACAGCGGATCGCGGATTGCACCGCCAAGACAGGTTGCAGCACCGCCGAACGGCTCAATCTCGGTCGGGTGGTTGTGGGTCTCGTTCTTGAACATCAGAACCCAGTCTTCCTCACCCTTGTCCGTATCCACCTTGATCTTGACAGAGCAAGCGTTGATTTCTTCGCTCTCGTCGAGATCCTTAAGCTTTCCGTCCGCCTTG
>SVNN01000079.1 GCA_015066905.1 Ruminococcus sp. | reverse complement strand
GCAGGAATACTGGGATCACCTGACGAAATAGAGTGCCACTGCGGCAGGATCCGCGAGCGGTTCATCCATGTGGTACTGGATCTTCGGCAGGTGATCCCAGTATTCCTGCGGTGTGATGACTTTGCTGAAGTTGTCTTTTTGGATCGCCTTGGAAAATTCCTTTGCCCAGCCGATCTCGTTATATCGCTCATCCTCGCCGAATCCCACGGTGAAGGTCTTGTCAACATCAGCGACCGCCGCCGCATAGCTGGAATCCACACCGGAGGAGAGAAAGCTGCCGACTTCAACATCGGCGATCTTATGTGCGCGCACGGAGTCGCGGAAGGTGTCGGAAATCTTACTGACCCAGTCGTCAAGCGAGGGAGACTCATCCGGAGAAAAGCGGACTTCCCAATATCTTCTGACGGTCAGACCGCCGTTTTTCCAGCGGAACCAATGTGCCGCAGGAAGCTTGCATACACCTTCGAAGAAAGTGTCTTTTGTCGGGGAATACTGAAAAGTAAGATAGGATTCGAGCACGGCTTCGTTCAGCTTCTTTTCAAAACGCGGATGAGGCAGAAAACTCTTGATTTCCGAACCG
This sequence comes from Ruminococcus sp., assembly GCA_015066905.1. GTDB lineage: Bacteria > Bacillota > Clostridia > Oscillospirales > Ruminococcaceae > Ruminococcus_F. The sequence goes on along the minus strand of SVNN01000079.1, from coordinate 9,400 downwards.
AACAGGAAGCTGCCGTTCATCTGTGCGTAGTAGAGCGGTTTGATGCCGAAAAAGTCGCGCGCGCCGAACAGCTCCTTGTTGTTTTTATCCCAGATTACAAAACTGAACATACCGCGGAGCTTCGGAAGCAGATCAGCGCCGTATTGCTCGTAGCCGTGGATCAGTACTTCGGAATCCGTTTCGGTGCGGAAGGAATGCCCTTTTCTGAGCAGTTCGTCCCGCAGTTCGGCGTAGTTATAGATCTCTCCGTTGAACACAAGCACAAGAGAGCGGTCTTCGTTGAAGATGGGCTGATCGCCCTGTTCGGTGATGTCGATGATGCTCAGGCGGCGATGCCCGAGGGCAATATCTTCGTCAATATATGAGCCGGACGCGTCAGGACCGCGGTGACGGATCCGTTCCATCATCGCTTCCAGTGTCTGCTTGGCATCATAGGACGGGGCAGTAAAGCCGGTATATCCGCACATAAATAAGACCTCCTTTGGCTACGGGTAGTGTGTGCAGGATGCAGGGGCGATATGCGTCGGAAGAACGGCTTCGGGCTGTCCCGCAGATACGGTTTGCGTGCAGTATCATTCTTATTATACTATAATCGTACTCTGATTGCAAGATTTATTCCAAAAACTCTTGCAAAAATTGAGAGATTCCGTTATAATAAGGAGAGTATATTGAGGGGGCTTGCATTGATGGGTAGGACAAACCAAACGCCCCGCAGTTCATCCGGTTCCCGCCGGAGGAGGCGGAGGCCGCGGCTGCGGTTTAATTTCGGCACTGTACTGTTTATCTGGTTTATTTCTTTTCTCTCTTGTTTTGTGCTGTTCATGATCTCTGCGAATCTGTTCGGTACCGAGCATGAACAGATCCCGACTGACTCCGCTGCGACGCAGAGTACGGGAACGACGACCACATCCACACAGGCGACGGAATCGACAACCACAACTGTGACAGAGGAGCCTGAGACAGATGCTCTGGTCAATCCTGTGCCGGAATCCGACAAGCGTTCTGCGTCTTACTTTAACGACTGCGTATTCATCGGCGATTCCATCACGCAAGGACTTGCAGATTATCAGCTGATTCCTGTCAAGCACGTTTTCGCAGGCATCGGCATGAATCTTTCCAAGGTGATGACGGAAAAGATCATGACGACCTACGGCAATGTCACAGCGGTGGAGGCGGTGCAGCAGGCACAGCCGAAAAAGATCTACATCATGCTTGGCAGCAACGGCATCGCGTGGATGGAACAGGCTGATATGATCGCGCAGTATACCGCACTGCTGGATGCGCTGAAAGCCGCGTCACCCGATTCACAGATCTATATTCTCTCCATACCGCCTGTGACTGCAGAGCGTGAAACGGCGGCGGAGGGACCGATTACAAATGCGGCGGTTGATGAGTATAATTCCGCGCTGCTTACGCTGGCGAATGCATACGGTGCACGCTATGTAGACAGCAATACCGCGCTCAAAGGGAACGACGGAAAGCTGCCGACCGAACAGGCAAGTTCGGATGGCATCCACTTCAAGAAAGCGACATATGAAATCTTTATCGATTATATTTTAACCCACACGGGTGAATAATAAAGAAAAGGAAGGAATCAAAACATGATGAAATCTCTGATGAAAACAAGCGTACTCTCACTCGCATTCTGCCTGTCGGCGGCTGTGTTCTGCAGCTGTGATGACGGCGGCAGTGAGGCTGCCGCAAAGAAATCCTGCAAGGAGATCTGTGCGGAGATCGTTGCGTCTGATATCGCGTTCCCTGAAATGGTGGAGGTCAACGAGGACAATTTCCGTCTCCGCTATGGCCTTGCTGAGGGAGATTATGCCGAGTACGGCGTATACTGGGCAGGCGACGGCGCTATGGCGGATGAGGTCTGCGTGATCAAGACAAGCGGCGGCGATCAGCTGACCAAGGTCAAGACTGCGGTGGAAACACGCCGTGATGCACAGGCGAATCTTTATCAGGATTATGCTCCTGATCAGGCGGACAGAATCCGTGCCAGCAGTGTGACTGCAAAGAATAACTATGTGTTCTGGACCGTCAGCGACGGAAATGATACCGCGACCGCAATTTTTGATAAGGCGTTTGAGTAAAAACTGCTTCTGCAGTCCCCGCGAAACCGGGGACTGTTTCTTTTGCGGGGATTGCAAAAGAAAATCGCTCCAAGGATTGAAATTTGCAGGGAAATGATGTATAATAATCATATCATAATGCGGCAATGCTGCGAAAGGGGGACGAGCCAATGGCAGAGAGATTTCGTGTCGGGCTTGATAAGATCATTAAGGAATTCAAACTGGAAGTAATTTATACCCATAAGGATCCGAGTGAGATCCAGATCGAAGAAAACGATGTAAACCGTCCCGGATTGCAGTTGATGGGATTTTACGAATATTTCAACCCGGAGCGGATCCAGATTATCGGAAAGATGGAGTTTGCATATCTTTCCACGATCGACGAGCTGACGAGAAAGGAACGTCTGGACAGACTGTTTGCACAGAAGCTGCCTGCGCTCATCATCACCAGAGAGCTGCCGTATTTTGCGGAAATGCTGGAGCTTGCAAAGCAGTACGATGTACCGCTGCTCCGCAGTAAGGAAAGCACATCTAACTTTATGTCGGGTCTGATCGCGTTTCTGAACCTGAATCTTGCGCCGCGCATCACACGTCACGGCGTGCTGATTGAAATCTACGGCGAGGGCGTGTTCATTACGGGCGAGAGCGGTGTCGGTAAGAGCGAGACCGCAATCGAGCTGGTCAAGCGCGGACACCGTCTGGTTGCAGATGACGCGGTGGAAATCCGCAAGGTATCCAACATCAGTCTGGTGGGCAGCTCGCCGGATAATATCCGCCATTTCCTGGAACTGCGCGGTATCGGCATTATCAACGCACGCCGCCTGTTCGGTATGGGTGCTGTAAAGATCACCGAGAAGATTGACCTGATCGTCGAGATGGAGCTGTGGAATCCCGATAAGATCTACGACCGTATGGGTGTGGATAATCAGTATTCCTCGATCCTCGGCGTCAAGGTGCCGTCGCTGACGATCCCTGTCAAGCCCGGCCGTAACCTTGCTGTCATCATGGAGGTTGCAGCGATGAACAACCGTCAGAAGAAGATGGGCTATAATGCAGCGCAGGAACTGCTGGACCGTCTTGGTATGGACGTGGAAAGCAAGGAAACTGTCAAGAATTACGATACATTTTAGGAGGCACCGCATTCATGTTCATTCAAGCAGATACCCACTGTCATTCCATCGCGTCCACGCACGCCTATTCCACGGTGAACGAACTTGCGGCTGAGGCGGACAAAATCGGACTGAAGCTCTTCTGTCTGACGGATCACGGTCCTGCTGCACCCGATTCACCCCATGTATGGCATTTTCACAACTATAAGGTTTTGCCGCGGAAGATTTCCGGTGTGACACTGCTCAAGGGCGTGGAGGCGAATATTCTTGACCGCTTTGGAAAAATTGATATTGACGAGAATGAGATGCGGTTTATGGAATGGGTCGTGGCATCGCTGCACACGAATGTGGCAGAGGATGAACTGAGGAAGGATGCGACACAGGCATATCTGAATCTTGCGAAGAACAATGAACAGGTGGATGTCATCGGCCATTGCACCACGGTAAATTTTCCGTTTGATCACGCGCCTGTGATCCGCTGCTTCAAGGAATATAACAAGCTGGTGGAGCTGAATGAAAGCTCGCTTCTTTACAAGCGGGGCGCAAAGGAGAATGCATATCCCGTGTTCCGCCTCTGCAAAAAATATGAGGTGCCGATCGTCGTGAACACCGACTGCCACTACTCCGGGCTGATCGGCAGAACGCCGACTGCGTTTGCACTTCTGGAGGAGCTGGATTTCCCGCAGTCGCTGATCTTCAACGGCGATGCGGACCGCGTTTTGGAATATGCCCGCGCAAAACGGCATATCACTGGATTAGATGAAAACAGGGAGGAACCCTTATGTTAGATATGACTGCGCTCACCGCGCTCTGCGCACAGCTTGGCTGTGCCTGCCTGGCGGAGGAACCGCTCAGTAAGCACACAAGCTTTCAGGTCGGCGGCGCGTGCCGTGCTTTTGTTTCGGTGAATTCCGTAGAGACGGTGCGATCTCTCGTTGCATTCCTGAATGAACATGCCGTTCCGTTCACGGTGCTGGGCCGCGGCAGCAACATCATCGCCGCGGACGAGGGATATGACGGTGTGATCATCGGATTCGGCGCGGAGTTTTCACACATTACGCTGGAGGGCGGCTATCTGACCTGTGAGGCGGGTGCTTCGCTGAAGGATGTCTGCCTGTTCGCACTGGAGCATTCCCTTGGCGGACTGGAGTTTGCCTATGGTATTCCCGGATCGGCAGGCGGTGCGCTTTATATGAATGCAGGTGCATATGGCGGCGAGATGGATCATGTGGTCTATTCCGCTGAGGTGCTGGAGCAGGACGGTACGATCCGCACGATCGAGCGTGAGGATCTGGCACTTTCTTACCGCCACAGCCGTTTTATGGAACAGGGTGGTATCATTCTCAGCGTGACGCTTGCGCTGGAATTGGATGAGCCGCATGAGATTCGCGGACGGATGGACGATTATATGAATCGTCGCCGCACCAAGCAGCCGCTGGAATATCCCAGCGCCGGCAGTACCTTCAAACGGCCGGAGGGGGATTTTGCCTCCCGTCTGATTGAGGTCTGCGGATTGAAAGGACGCTCGGTAGGCGGCGCACAGGTGAGCGAAAAGCACAGCGGCTTTGTCATCAATACGGGCGGCGCGACCTGTGCGGATATTCTGGCACTGGCGGAGGTTGTACAGCGCGAGGTGGAGCAGCAGACGGGATTCCGTCTGGAGCTGGAGCCGGTTTTACTGAAATAAAGATAGACACCAAGGGGGAACTGGATTTATGCAAATGACAATTGTGACAGGAATGTCCGGATCGGGGAAATCTCTGGCGATGAACGTGCTGGAGGATATCGGATATTACTGTATCGACAATATGCCGCCGCAGCTTCTGCTGAAGTTTACAGAGCTTTGTCTGCAGTCGGGCGGAAAGCTGGATCGTGTTGCAATCGCGATGGACATTCGTTCGGCGGAGGTGTTCACCGAACTGCGTGAAAATCTCAAGGCGGTCAAGGAAAATGAAACCGTGGATGTCAAGGTGCTGTATCTGGAGGCGGTGGATGATGTCATCTTCAAGCGCTATAAGGAAACGCGCCGTAAGCATCCGCTGGACGCGATGTTCCATGGCAGTCTGCACGCTGCAATTGCCTATGAGCGCGAGCAGCTGAACGCACTGCGTGAGATCGCAAGCTACTTTATTGACACCTCTTATCTTTCCAATTCACAGCTGAAAGAGCAGGTCAGAAGCATCTATCTCAACAGAACAAGTGATTCGATGCTGATTCAGATTTCTTCGTTCGGTTTCAAATACGGTACGAATACTGAGGCGGATCTTGTGTTTGATGTAAGATGTCTGCCGAATCCTTACTATATCAATGATCTCAAGCCGCTGACCGGGTGCGACGCGGCAGTGCGCGATTATGTCATGTCTTTTGAGCAGTCGCAGGAGCTGCTGAAAAAACTGAAGGATCTGCTGGAGTTCCTGATTCCGCTTTATGTGCAGGAGGGCAAGAGCCAGCTGGTTATCGGTTTTGGATGTACCGGCGGAAAACATCGCTCTGTGACCTTTGCAGAGCTGATGACGGATTATCTTGCAGGAAAGGGCTTTTGTGTACACAAGAGCCACCGCGACATCACCAAGGACAGGGGATAGGAGGTCGCTTCCATGGCATCGTTTTCCACACAGGTGAAGGAGGAACTCTGCGCAACGATCACCGATCGGGACCGGGAGTTTGCCTGTCTGTACGGCATTCTGCTCTGCAGCCGTCAGCTGCGGGAGGACTGTATCGCGCTTCAGAGCGAAAGCGGACAGTTTTCAGCACTTGTACAGCAGCTTTTGCGCCGCAATTTCGGGGACGGATTTCCTGTGACGATCGAACAGCAGACGCGCGGAGTCAATACCCTCTACACAATCACGATTTCTGACGCGGACGCGGTCGGACGGGTGCTTGGGACATACCGCATTGACGCGCAGTGCCGCGGTGTGGAGGAAAGTAATATTGTAACAAACAGTCTGGGCGCCTTTTTAGCAGGCGCTTTTCTGTCCTGCGGCAGTGTGACGGATCCGAACAAGGAATATCATCTTGAATTTGCGGTTCCGGACGAAGCGGTGCATCACGCGCTGGCGCAGATGCTTCGTTCGGTCGGCGTGACGGCGAAATCGGTTCAGCGCAAGGGAAACTATGTGCTGTATGTCAAAAGCTGTGAGCAGATTGAGGATATCTTCACGTTTATGGGTGCACAGCAGGCAACGCTGGATTTCATCAATATCGAGATCCTCAAGGATGTCCGCAACAAGGCGAACCGCATTATCAACTGCGATCTTGCCAACATCAACAAGGTGATGCGCGCTGCCGAGCGGCAGGTGAAGGATATTTTATATCTGGACGAGCATGTCGGGCTGGATACACTGTCGCAGGATCTGCGTGAGATGGCACTGCTGCGGCTGGAGAATCCGGAGCTGAGTCTGAAAGAACTGGGCGAGTTGTTTGATCCGCCGCTCGGACGTTCTGGTGTGAACCATCGCCTGAAGCGGCTGACTGCACTTGCAGAGGCGGCGCGCGCCTGCACAAAAACAAAGTAAAGGAGTCGTTCAGATGAGCGGATTTGTTCATCTTCATGTGCATACGGAATATAGTCTGCTGGATGGTGCGTGCAGGATCCCTCAGCTGATCGCGCGAGCCAAAGAGCTGGGACAGACGGCTGTGGCGATTACGGATCACGGCTGTATGTACGGTGCAATTGAGTTTTATAAAGCGGCAAAGGCCGCAGATATCCATCCTGTCATCGGCTGTGAGGTGTATGTTGCACCGCGCAGCCGTTTTGATAAAGTGCATCGGCTGGATACAAGCCCGTATCACCTTGTTCTGCTTTGTGAGAATCTGACGGGCTACCACAATCTGCTTCGTCTGGTGTCCAAGGGATATATGGACGGATTTTATAATAAACCGCGTGTGGATCTGGAACTGCTGCGTGAGCATCATGCAGGACTGATCTGTCTTTCGGGCTGCCTGGCGGGTGAGGTTGCCAGACGGCTGACGGATCGTGATTATGCCGCGGCAAAACAGACTGCACTGCAATATCAGGAGATCTTCGGTGCGGACAACTACTATATCGAGATCCAGGATCATGGTCTGGCGGAGCAGCAGGCGATCCTGCCTGCACTGTACCGCTTGTCGCAGGAAACAGGAATCCCGCTTGTCGCGACGAATGACGCACATTATCTCACGCGCGGGGATGCCGCTTTGCAGGAGGTTCTGCTGTGTATTCAGACAAACCATGTCGTCGGCGAGCCGAACGGCATGCGCTTTGAAACGGATGAGTTCTATCTCAAGAGCGAGTCGGAAATGACAGCGCTGTTTGCTTCGCATCCTGAGGCGATTGCCAATACTGCAAAGATCGCCGCACGCTGTCAGGTGGAATTTACCTTCGGCGAGCTGAAGCTCCCTGCGTTTCATCTGCCCGACGGGGGAGATACGTCGGTTTATTTTGAATCGCTCTGCCGCAAGGGGTTGCAGGAACGGTACGGCACGCCGACCGCGGAAGCTGAACAGCGGCTGGAGTATGAATTATCTGTGATCCGTCGTATGGGCTATGTGGATTATTTTCTGATCGTCTGGGATTTCATCCGCTACGCACGGGAGATCGGTGTGCCGGTCGGCCCGGGACGCGGTTCGGGTGCGGGAAGTCTGTGCGCTTACTGCATCGGCATCACAGGAATTGATCCGCTGCGCTATCATCTGCTCTTTGAGCGGTTTCTGAATCCCGAACGCGTCAGTATGCCTGACTTTGATATTGATTTTTGTATCGAGGGCAGACAGCGTGTGATCGACTATGTAGTGGAACGCTACGGCAGTGACCATGTGGCGCAGATCATCGCGTTCGATACGATGAAAGCAAAGGCGGCGATCCGTGATACGGGACGAGCGCTTGGTCTGCCTTACGCGCTTTGTGATCAGGTCGCAAAGCTGATTCCCTTCGATCTGCACGGAACGATCCAACGCGCGCTGGATTCCATCAAGGAACTGCAGGAGCTTTACAGCACCAATCCGCAGGTGCATCGTCTGCTGGATATGGCGAAACGGCTGGAGGGAATGCCGCGTCACGCGTCTACGCATGCCGCAGGTGTTGTGATTGCCTGCGCGCCTATCAGCGAATTTGTGCCGCTCCAGTCCAACGATGGTGCGATCGTCACGCAGTATCCGAAGGAAACGCTTGAGGAGCTTGGGCTTCTGAAGATGGATTTTCTCGGTCTGCGGAACCTGACCGTAATCCATGATACTGAACGTGAGATCCGCCGCAGTGAACCGGATTTTACGATCAACGCGATTCCTCAGGATGACAAGCAGGTGTATGATATGCTCGCGCAGGGGAAAACGCAGGGCGTGTTCCAGTTTGAGAGTGCGGGTATGCAGCGTGTGCTCGGGCGGCTGGTGCCGGAGCATATTGAGGATCTGATCGCGGTCATCTCGCTGTATCGTCCCGGCCCGATGGATTCGATCCCGACCTATATCCACAATCGTCACAAGCCGGAAGATATCCGCTATGCGCATCCGCTGCTGGAACCGATTCTGAAGGTCACCTACGGGTGTATCGTCTATCAGGAGCAGGTCATGGAGATTTTTCGTGCGCTTGCTGGCTATTCCTACGGCAGAGCGGATCTGGTGCGCCGTGCAATGGCGAAGAAAAAGCATGATGTGATGGAGCGTGAGCGTCAGACCTTTCTGTACGGAACGGATGAATCGGGCGCGAAGATCTGCGTGGGTGCGGTCGGAAACGGCGTTCCTGAACAGACTGCAAACGAGATCTTTGACTCGATGACAAGCTTTGCTTCCTACGCGTTCAATAAATCCCATGCGGCGGCGTATGCATACCTCGCCTATCAGACTGCATATCTGAAATGCCGCTATTTCCGCCCCTATATGGCAGCACTGATGACCAGCGTACTGAGCAATACCGCAAAGCTGCTGGAATATATCGCAGAGTGTGAGGCGAACGGCGTGCGCGTTCTGCGCCCGGATATCAATATCAGCGATGCGGGCTTCACGGTCGGCACAGAAGGCATTCACTTCGGCTTGCAGGCGATCAAGGGGCTTGGCCGTGCGGTGATTGAGGACATCATTGCTGAACGCAGACAGGGCGGCAGATTTACGACCTTTGTCGGATTCTGCGAACGCTGTGCCGCCCGGAATGTGAACCGTCGGAGTGTGGAGAATCTGATTCGTGCAGGTGCACTGGACGGACTTGACTGCAACCGCAGACAGATGCTTCTCGGACTGGATCGCATT
>SVNN01000078.1 GCA_015066905.1 Ruminococcus sp. | reverse complement strand
CAAGTGCCTGAAACGCTGGAAAGACAACGGACTCAAGCTGATTCCGATCTCCGTGAATTTCTCTCGTCTCCACAACAATTACAGCAACTTTGTTGACCGCGTCATCGCGCTTGCAGAGCAGTATAAGGTGGATAGCCGCTATGTGGAGCTGGAGGTTACAGAGAGTGCATTTGCGACCGACATGGAACAGATGGCGCTGAATATGTCGCGTCTGCGTGAACGCGGTTTCCTGATCGACATTGACGATTTCGGCAAGGGCTATTCCTCGCTGAGCTTCCTGATCGGCTCGCCGGTCGATACCGTCAAGGTGGATAAGGCGTTTGTAGATAATATCGAAACCTCTGACAAACACCGCGAATATATCAAGCAGATGTGTATGCTGATTCAGGCAACGGATAAGGAAATCATCTTCGAGGGCGTTGAAACGCAGCAGCAGGCAGATTTCCTTTGCGGCTGCGGATTCCGTAAGGCGCAGGGCTGGCTGCTGGATAAGGCAGTTCCGGTTCCGGTGTTTGAGGTGAAATATCTTGAGCCGGACGAAGAAACTGAGGCTTGACAATCCCACACAGATGTGCTATACTTTTTATGAACTGAATAGGGGAGCTTGTGTGACAGGCTGAGAGGAAACGTACCCGACGTTTCGACCCATAACCTGATTCGGATAATGCCGACGTAGGTGGATTCATATGATATGAGAATCAAATCGCCGCAGGTTGAATAAGCCAGCGGCGATTTTTTTGAAAGAAAGGACGTCTGAAACGTGAAACAAACACGAATTACAATTCTGGTTGAAGGCGCGGTGATGATTGCACTTGCCGCAGTTTTAAGCTATATCCGCGTGTTCAAGCTGCCGACCGGCGGTTCGGTTACGCTGATGTCGATGCTGCCGATTATCGTGTTCAGCATTCGTTATGGTGTAAAGCACGGACTGGGGGTTGCGTTCGGCTATTCGCTGGTGCAGCTGGTACAGGGCGCGATGGACGGTCTGTTTGCGTGGGGATTGTCCGCGCCGATGCTGATTGCCTGCATCGTGCTCGATTATCTCGGTGCATTCACAGTAATCGGCTTTGCGGGGATCTTCCGCAGCCGCGGTGCATCGGGCTGGGTGGCAGGAACGATCTTTGCCGGGGTGCTGCGGTTTGTCTTCCACTTCTTCAGCGGTGTTGTAATCTGGCGCTCCTGCGGCGAACTGTGGAGCGGCTTTGACATCAACAACGTCTGGCTGTACAGCCTTGCATATAATGGGATCTATATGCTCCCGGAGATACTCTTTACCTCGCTTGGCGCATATGCGCTCTTCCGCGTGCCTGCAACGCGCCGATTGCTGAAGGCAGCGTGAAAAAATACCGCCAAAAAGAAGCCCGAAGAATTGAATCTTCGGGCTTGGTTGTTTCAGTGAAAAATTTAATTCAGCAGCTCCTGTGCGTCCAGCTCCAGCTGATTGACCGTTTCTTCTACCGTTGTGTCGGTCTGGGTTTCTTCTGATTCATCCAGGAAACAGTCGTCATCATACCACCAGCGGTTGTGATCGGGGCGGTATTCATCGCGGTAGTGCTTGAGGTCGGAGTCGGGGAGAAGAACCTCTTCTTCCTCGCCCTCGTCGTCTGTGCAGTCGGATTCTGTTTCAGTATCATCGTTTTCGTCATTCTTGCCGCAATCGCCTTCCCACCAGCAGTTATCCTCCCACCAGCAGAAGCCGTCGCCGTCCCAGTAGGGATTGTCGCAGTCATCCGACCAGTCGAACTCGTCCCACGAAGGGGATGAAATCTCGGTCTGTGTGGTCGTGATCAGGGTGGCTTCGGTGGAAGCTGCGGTTGTAGCTGATGCTGCAGTCGTTGTCGTCTGCGCTGTTGTTTCAGTTACAAATGCAAGCGGCTCGGCGGTCGGTGCGGTCGTTGCAGGTGCCACAGCAGCCAGCGTGGTGACAGCTGTTGTGGTAGTCGTTGCAGTTGTTGTGTTGCAGACTGTGGTGACTGCCGAAACCGGAGCCTGATCGGGCATTACCTTGGTCTGATTGTTAGAAGGCAGCACATTGGTGCTGATAACGCAGGCAGCGGCAGCCGCAGCGATCGAAGAAGCGACAACGGTTGCGTTTTTGATATGCCAGATGCCGCCGAGAATGGGGAGCAGCACGCTGCACCGCAGGGTGACCTGGTTTCTGCTTTCATAATCGTTGATCATATGGCGCATCTTCTTTTTGCCGTAATTCAGACGCGATTTTACTGTGTTTGCTGTGCAGCCGGAAAGTGCAGCGATCTCATCAATCGAACGCTGCTCGTAGTAGTAGAGGAACAGCGTGTTTTTCTGTTCATCAGGCAGACGATTGAGGAAGGTGCGCAGTTCGTTTCGCATCTCGTCGGCTTCCATACAGTCGATGGGTCCCAGCTCAGGACTCTCAATATCAGTGAAGGTTTCCATTTCACTGATGTCAGCTTCACGATGCAGACGGAAGAGGGATCTGCGCTGTGCCTTGAGCATATTTTTGCACTCGTTGTAGGTCATCGTGACCATCCAGCTGCGGAGTTTTTCAGGATCTCTGAGCGTGTCCGCTTTCATCAGGATCTTGATATATACGTTTTGTGTCACATCCCAGGCGTCGTGTTCATTCTTCAGCATACTGTATGCGATTTTATAAATTGTCTTGTGAGATTCTTCATACAGCATCCGGAAAGAGTGGGGGGTCAGCAGGGCGGGGTCGCAATAAACGGCCTGCATACTCATTTTTCTCACCTCGGTAGAATGATTTGACGGTAGTTCAGATAATTTCATCCAATTCAAAAACATTCTACCACAGTTTTTGAAAAAAATCAAGTATTTTTTGTCGAAGCGTACAAAATAATATGAGAATAAAAAAATTCGAAATTTTTTTGAGATTTTTAAAACCTTTTCTGCACCACGGTTGTCTAATAAGTGAAAGCGCAAGACGGGAGCTGCTCCCCCGCAGATCCCGGTGCGCTGATCGCTCAGGACTGTATTTCGTGTTCTTCTGCGGCACGCCATATCGCAGATGCTGTTTTCACAGCAGGAACACTGACCCTTTCGGAGTTTCCCCAAACAACGAAAGCACACGGTCTGAGTGGATTCTAGCTATTCCCCCTCCCCCAATTCGTTTTTTGTTTCGAGGTTTGTTGCACTCCACAACAATTTTGCCCTGTCGGATCGTTCGACAGGGCGCTTTTTTTGCCTGTTTTTCCGTATCTATGAAAAACGCTCCTGCTTTTGAACAGGAGCGTTTTTATATGCATCAAAGTGTATCGACCATATTCGCAAGGTACTGACTGAGCAGGGTGATGTCATCCGCGTCGATTTTGTCGTCGCTTGTGATATCAGCGTTTTCGGTTTCCTGCGCGGTCAGCGCTTCGATGGTCTCATCCTGACAAATGTAGCGTGCCAGTCTGACCAGATCTGCGATGGTGACAGCGTTGTCGCTGTTGACGTCGCCGCGAAGTCCAGCAGGCTGAATCGTCGTGGATTCGGTCGTTGTTGTGGTTTCCTGCGGTTCTGAGGGAATGAGATCACCTGCAGTTGTGCCGTCAGGCTCGGTGCCGTAGATCAGCACACCGTTCTGATATACAGGGATCTTATCTGTCTGAACGTTATCCTCCGCGTCGCCGAGTCCCTCGAAGGAGTAGTCGTTGGAGGAATCCCAGCCCGTGCCGTAGTTGGGGAATACGAGTGCGAGCATGGTTTCACACTGATATCTGCCCTCAGAGATCGGGATGGTTGCGCGTCCGTCGGGATAAGTGACTTCAATGTAGTAAATGTCATCCTTGTAGTGGGTGATCGGAGAGATCTGTGCAGGTGTTACGCCGGAGTACATTGCGCTCTGGTCACGGTCGCATCTTACAACGACATCGGTCGGATTCTGACCTGCTGCAACGATCTCAGAAAGATCCATAAAGTAGCGGTAGGACATATTGTCCTCAATGCGTGCCGGCCAAGCGGTTACATTTGTGAACTTCAGACTCAGCGTAACGCCGGAGCCGGAGGATTCCTTTGCCATTGCTTCGACAAAGAATTCGGGGGTGCGTACCTCAGGCTGCGGGAAAGTGGGATCGGTCTCGCCGCCATATTTGTCAACCATTTTGCACAGCAGTGCGGTAAAGCCTGCGTTGTAGTCGGTAGCAACCTCGTTGTTGATGTAGTTGCCGCGGTCGTCTTCATAAGAACCGTCCTGGTTCGGGCCGCCGACGAGCGCACCGTAGAGAATGTGGCGGTTCGTCGTGGGATTTTCAAGCGCGTTGTTCCATGAGCAGTGCGCGGTACGGTGGTGCGGATTCTGCGGCGAGGTTTCGTCATATCCTACCACATAGGAACGGCCTGCGGGATTATCGCCGAGCGAGTAGTTGATCTGAGCTTCGTACAGTTCGGTATATTTCTCGAGCTTTGCCGCATCATCCTGGAACAGGGTGTCGCAGGCAACTGCAGAGATGAAACCGATTGTGGTTGCATAGCGCAGACAGCCCCATGTGCCGACATAGCACAGACCGCCTTCCAGCTTGGATTCGTTGTTGTACCAGTAGTCGAGGTGCTTTGCAACATGGTTTGCGTAGGTGGAATCGCCCGTGTTCTGCGCGTAGAGGAGCATGCCGCCCTGCATCACGTCATCCCAGCAGTGCGACCAGGAATATTTCATTTCCGAAGAGCCAAGCTCCTTGTCCAGATTCGGGATGTAGGAAGCGGCGAGATCGAGATATTCTTCGTTTCCGGTTGCAATATACAGCCAGTTTGCAGCATAGAACAGCTCGTCGTAGAAGTGCGAAGCGCGGTAGAATCCACTCGCGTCGCTGTTGTTATATTCTTCATTGCTGGGATCGGTGGAGGCAAATTTGAAAATATTCTCCGCGTGGGCGATGTAATTGTCGATCACAGCGTCGTCCACTCTGCCCTCCAGTGCAGCAGCACCGGCAGCGAGTGCGGCTGCCATGCCGCCGAGTACGGCAGAATGTCCGGTGGTTGCGGTGTAATAGGGGCGGGTGTAGGGGGAGTTTTCGCCCATGCCGTATTCATACAGCTCCACAGGGCCCCACCAGGTGTGATCCTCCTGGCCGTTGCCCATCTGGAACACGACCTCGTCACCGAGATCGCAGCCGGCAAAGTAGTCGAGCGCCCAGGTGAGGTTGTTGACGTAGTTGGTCATCTCTCCGCACGCTTCTACGCCGTCAGGATATTGGTACAGACCCCAGGCAAGCATGGAAGCGGTATACGCCATCGGGAGATTGAACTTCACGTGGTCGCCGGCGTCGTACCAGCCGCCGTTGATGCAGTCTTCGGTGGTTGCGTCATCGCGCCATTCCACGCGGTTCCAGTCGGGCAGCTCGCCTGCCTGCTGGCATTCATAGAAGTAGAGTGAGAGCTGCAGCGCACGCGCGTAGTTGATGTCACTCGCGGCAGATGCAGTTTCGGTGCTGACAGTCTCCGTCGGCAGAGATGCTGTCACACCTGCGGCAATCGCAAGTGCAGTTGCCGCGCCAAGAATGCGGTGTTTCATCTGTTTTTCCTTCCCTTCAAATATCATTTGGTCAACGGAACATCATACACTAATATTATGACATTTTTTCACACGTCTGTCAAGAGATTTCCCCGAATTTCCGTGCGGTGGAATTGGTTGCGGAATATTGTCGGATATGGTATAATTAAAGTATTACGACCAAAGGGGGAGCAGTATGGAATCTGAACTCGCGGTACGCTGTCAGCAAAACGGCACGGTAAATTTTGCGATGCAGCAGAACCATGTTCCTGTGATACGGAATATTACAATCACAAACAACACCGATCGTGTAGTGGAAAACGCGGTCGTTCAAATTACGGCAAGCCCTGCTTTTGCGGCGGATTATACGGTAACGATTGCACGGCTGATGCCGCATGTGCCTGTGGAACTTTCGCCGGTCAGACTGATTCTTTCTCCGGAGTATCTGCTTGGTCTGACCGAGCAGCTGACGGCTTTGCTGCATATCAAGGTTTTGTCCGGCGAACGGGAGCTGTACAGCGCGGACGAGGAGATTACACTGCTCGCCTGTGATGCGTGGCCGGGGATCACCTGTATGCCCGAGCTGATCGCGTCCTTTGTTACACCGAACCATCCGCAGATCGCGGCGATGACGGCGAAAGCTGCTGTCTATCTCAGCAAATGGACGGGCGATCCTGCGTTTACAGGCTATCAGACGAAGAATCCCAACGTGGTCAGATCGCAGATCGCGGCGATTTATGCCGCATTGCAGGAGGAGGGGCTGGCATATACCGTGCCGCCTGCAAGTTATGAAGCCCTCGGACAGCGCGTGCGTCTGCCGCAGACGGTGATTGCACAGAAGGCAGGCACTTGTCTGGATCTTGCGGTTCTGTTTGCCTCCTGTCTGGAAGCGGTCGGACTGCATCCGATGCTGCTCTTTGTAAAAGGACACGCTTTCGCCGCCTGCTGGCTGGAGGAGGAGAATTTCCCCGAATGTGTGATTGACGACTGTGCTGCGCTGACCAAACGGATTGCGGCGGGGATTGATCTGCTCTGCGTGGTAGAATGTACTGACTTTGCGGCAGGGCGTTCGGTTCCGTTTGACCGCGCACAGCAGACCGCGGCGGCGCATCTGCAGGATGCGGACAGCTTTTTGCTTGGTGTGGATATTTCCCGCTGCCGCAGCGGCGGAATCCGTCCGATGCCGTGCCGCGCAGACGAAACCTTTGCTTCGGTAGATTACGGCACGCCTGCGCCCGAGATCTCAGCACCGCAGGAGATGGATCTCACGCGCCGCACCGTGGTGTGCCAGGAGGATGCGGTCGTCACGCGGCAGACGCTCTGGGAGCGCAAGCTGTTGGATCTCAGCCTGAGAAACCGCCTGCTGAACTTCCGTCCGAACGCCGCAAGCGTACAGCTGATGACGGCGGATCTTCCCCGTCTGGAGGATGCGCTGGCAGACGGCGAGGCATTCCGTATTATGGCGGTGCCGGAGGACTTTTCGCCTGTTCTTTCTGATAAAAAGATCTACGAGATCGACTCTGTGCGCGATACGGTGCAGAGTCTGTGCGAATCGGAATTCCGGAACCATCGTCTGCGGAGTTTTCTCTCTGACACCGAGCTGGAGCGCACGATGAAAAAGCTGCACCGTGAAGCAAAGGTGAGCATTGAAGAAAACGGTGCGAATACGATGTACTTAGCACTTGGCTTTTTGCGCTGGTATGAAACCGAGCGCAGTGCGTCGCCGCGGTATGCGCCGTTGGTACTGGTGCCTGTGGATATTGTCCGCAGCATTCAGGACCGCGCTTATAAGATCCGCGTCAGGGGCGAGGAAACACAGATGAACGTCACCCTGCTGGAGATGCTGCGGCAGGATTTCGGGCTGACCATCGGCGGACTGAATCCGCTGCCCGAGGACGAACACGGCATCGACCTGCCGCTGGTATTCCATACTGTACGGCAGGGAATTATGGAACAGAAACGCTGGGATATTGAAGAACTCGCCTTTCTGGGGCAGTTTTCATTCAGCCAGTTTATTATGTGGAACGACATCCGCAACCGTTCAGAGGAGCTGCGGCAGAACAAGGTCGTTGCCAGTCTGATTTCGGGGAAGGCGGAATGGACACCCGAACCTCCGGCAGGCGATCCGCTGGAGCTGGATCAGACCGTTGCGCCCTGTGATATGGCAGTGCCGATGAGCGCTGATTCCTCGCAGCTTTCTGCGATCTATGAAGCAGCGCGCGGACAGAGCTTTGTACTGCACGGCCCGCCGGGAACAGGAAAATCCCAGACGATCACAAATCTGATTGCAAACGCGCTCTATCAAGGAAAATCCGTTCTCTTTGTGGCGGAAAAAATGGCGGCGCTTTCGGTTGTGCAGAAGCGTCTTTCCAGAATCGGGCTTGCACCGTTCTGTCTGGAGCTTCACTCCAACAAGGCACAGAAACGCGCGGTGCTGCAGCAGCTGGATGAAGCGTTGGCGGTCGGACGGATTAAATCGCCCGAAACCTATCAGGCAACGGCAGATCGGTTGTTTCGTCTGCGCTCTGAACTGAACGATACCATCGCGCAGCTGCACGAACCGCGTGCGCTGGGGCTGTCGCTGTATGAAGCCATTACGCTGTATGAACGCAACAAGCGGTTTGCAGAGGTCATGTCCCTGCAGCCGGAGCGCGTCAGCGGTGCAGATCGTGAAACCTATCAGAACTGGCAGGATCTGATCCGCAGTGCGGCAGCGGCAGGAGAGGCGTGCGGTGGTCTCTGCGGCACGCCGCTGGAAAGCTATGAAAACACGGAGTATTCTCTTTCGATCCGCGACAGCTTCGGGAAAAGCGCGGAGGAATTCTCTGCGGCAGTGACCAATCTGCGGGATGCGTGGGAAACGGCACAGCAGAAGCTCGGCTGTACACTCCCGTCTGATTATGCAGGCTACTGCGCGGTGCGTAATGCACTGCTGCACGCGGCAGATTGTCCGGCGCTGCTTCCTGCTGTGCTGGAGGATGCAGATTTAGAGGCAAAGCTCGGCGTGCTGAATCAGCTCTTAGAATCGGGCAAGGAATATCAGTCGCTCCGTGCGGAGCTGGATGCCGGCTTTGAGCCGGGTGTGCTGGAATATGATGCCGCGTCAGCAGCGCTTGCGTGGAAGGAGGCGGAGCAAAGCTGGTTCTTGCCGAAAGCAATCAAACAGGGCAAGCTGCTCAAGACCATGCGGCTTTACAAAAAGACAGGCAGCGTGGAAAAAGAACAGATGCCCGGCATATATGAAAAACTCGCACGCTTCCGTCGGCTGGAAACCGAGATCCGCGGTGCGGATGCAGGACTGACCGCGCTCTTCGGCGGCAGATGGTTCGGTGTGGACTCCGCTTTTGAAACGCTGTCGCAGGCGCTTTTGCAGAATGCACAGCTGCGGACAGAATTGCAGGCACTGCCCGGTGACCGCATCACACTGCGTGCGGCGATCTGTGCGATACCTGACGCGCCGCTGCATACAGAAGCGATCCGCGCTGTGCAGACAGCGGATGAAAGCGCAGCGCGTCTGCTGGAGACCCTTGTTCAGAAATACCGCGTGCGTGCGGATGCACTGACTGCGGGCGACTGCTGGATGGATACCGCAAAGGCGGCGGCAGATGGATTTGCAGCTGATCTCAGCCGCCTCAAGGAACGCACTGTGCTGACAAACTGTCTGGACGCACTGGAACAGGCAGGACTTGGCGCAGCGGTAACAGCATATCGCACAGGCAGTGTGCGTGAGCAGGATTTACTCCCTGCGTTTCTCTGTGCGGCAAGCCGTGCGCTGATTCATGCAGTGCTTGACAGCGTGCCTGTGCTGGCGAAATTTCAGGGCGCACAGTTTGAAGATACGATCACAAAATTCCGCGAGACGTCGGAGGAGTTTGAACGGCTGACGATGCAGGAGCTTGCCGCAAGACTGTCGGCGCAGATCCCGGATACGTCCGCGTCCTCTGCTTCCTCCTCGGAGGTGTCGATCCTCCGCAAGGCGATCCGCAGCGGCGGACGGATGCTTCCGATCCGCAAGCTGTTTGACAGCATCCCCAATCTTCTGCGGAGAATGTGTCCGTGTATGCTGATGAGTCCGATTTCTGTGGCGCAGTATATCGACCCGTCCTTCCCGAAATTTGATCTTGTCGTATTCGACGAGGCGTCTCAGCTTCCGACCAGTGAGGCGGTCGGTGCAATTGCACGCGGTGAGAATGTCATCGTCGTAGGCGACCCGAATCAGCTCCCGCCGACCAGCTTTTTCTCTGCAAACCAGACGGACGAGGAGCATTTTGACCAGGAGGATCTCGAAAGCGTGCTGGATGACTGTCTGGCGCTGGCAATGCCGCAGAAACATCTGCTCTGGCACTACCGTTCCCGCCACGAGAGTCTGATCGCATACAGCAACGCGAAATATTATGACAACAAGCTGTTGACCTTCCCGTCGCCTGATGACCGTGTGTCTGAGGTGAAATGGATCCCCGTAGACGGCTTTTATGATAAGGGCGGTACCAAACAGTGCCGTGCTGAGGCAGAAGCGATTGTTGCTGAAATCCGCAGACGACTTCTGGACG
>SVNN01000077.1 GCA_015066905.1 Ruminococcus sp. | reverse complement strand
GGATGCTGTCCGCGAAACAGGCGGCAACAACGAAAACCGTCTGCTGATCTCGTCGGGCTACTGGACAAACATCGACCGCACAACGGATGCGCGGTTCGTGATGCCCCAAGACTCCGCCAAGGATAAGATGATGGTTTCTGTGCACTACATCGATAACGCAATGTACTGGTCCGGCAAGATCGGCAACGACAAATGGCGCGAATACAGCCGCTCCCAGTGTGAACTGCTGAAAAAAGCATTCACCGACCAGGGAATCCCTGTGTTCGTCGGAGAATGCACGTCGATCTATGAGCGGAAATATTACGCCTCAAATGCCGACGTCAAAGAATCGACCGCCTCGCTGGAGGAAATGTACAACCTGATGTTTGAATACGGCTTTGTCCCCGTGCTGTGGGATGTCAACGACAATTTCTACTCCCGCACCGAATACAGGATCAAATCTGACTCCGACCGTGCGCTGATCGCACGGCTGGCGCAGCAGCTGAAATCGGAATAGTACAAAAACCGCCTGCCGCAAAAATAACGGCAGGCGGTTTTCTTTGTGTGAGAAATTAAGAGATCGCGGTTTCGAGCGCAAGCTCCATCATCTGCGTAAAGCTGGTCTGACGCTCCTCCGCAGTCGTTGCAAGTCCGCGCAGAGGGCAGTCCGAAACAGTAGCGATACAGAGCGCTTCTCTGCCGTGTCTTGCAGCATTCATATACAGCGCGGCAGATTCCATCTCCACACCGAGGACGTGCATCTTTTTCCAGTCTGCAAGCGAACTGCTGTCATCGTAGAACGTGTCGCTCGACAGCAGATTGCCGACGTGATAGCGCAGATTCTTCTCCTGTGCGATAGACGCCGCCTTAGAGAGCAGCGCATAGGATGCGATCGGGGCATAAGTACCGGGAAGGCGGAACTGTGCGGCATAGTTGCTGTTCGTGCAGGCAGCCTGTCCGAGCAGAATATCACGCAGCTCAACCTCGTCTGCGATCGCGCCGATCGTTCCGACGCGCAGAATCCGCTCTACGCCGTATTCGGCAAACAGCTCGTGTGAATAGATCCCAATCGATGGGATGCCCATGCCGCTGCCCTGTACGGAGATCTTCACGCCGCGGTAAGTGCCCGTAAAGCCAAGCATATTGCGCACGCGGTTGTAGCAGGTCACGTTTTCCAGATAGGTCTCAGCGATATACTGCGCTCTCAGCGGATCTCCCGGCATCAGAACGGTTTCGGCGATATCGCCTCTGTTTGCTGCATTATGCGGTGTAGCCATAATATCATCTCTCCTTTTTCTCCGCCTTTTTCGTGGGCGGTTTTTTGTGACGATAGCTTGCAAAATCGAAGTGGATCAGTCCTGTAATAAAAGAGATCATCTCGTTGGTTGCATTCAGGATCTCACGCACCTGATGCTCATCCAGCTGCAACAGGAAGTCGGCGGGATACCGCGCTTCAATGTAAAAGCGGTTGAGCGAAGAGGCGCGATCCAGCCAGCGTTCAAAATGGTTGTCCTCCTGCATCGCCTGTTTGCAGAGCCAGGGCAGGTTGTGTCCGTCATAAAGCCGGTGACGGCGGAAGAGCAGATAGCCCTTGATTGCTTTTTCTACCGCCTGCTGGCAGTGGAATGCCACACTGTTGTAGCAAAGCGGCGTTTCAACCAGCAGCTTTGCCGCCATCAGGTCAATGTTTGCGTAGTAGAGCCAGTCGAAATAGCGGCGGCTGTCATTTTCGCGGTATCCTCTAGTCATATAATACACTTCCCGTCTGACTGATCTTCCAAGCGAAGGTACGGCTGTCTGTGCGGAGTGTATCCCACTCCTTCTGCTGATACAGCACAAGGTCATACGGATAGTCGCTGTCGATCTGTGCATACAGACGGCACTCCAGCTCAGAGATGCTCTCCACGTCGTCAGATACCACCACAGCAAGCTTAAAGCTGATCAGTTCGCCGTCGGTCGCTGTCTTCTGGCTGACCAGATAGACCTTCAGCGGCGCACACTGCTCTGCGATTGCATCCGCAACCGCCTGAATCTCGGGATAAACCATTGCAAAAACTCCTTTCAGATCAAACTTGTGATTCTTTACTTTGATTCGTCACTGCGTACAAACGCGCCGTCGATCATTACAAAGCACGGCTCGGAAAGCAGATCCAGCGGATTCTCTGCATAGCACTGCAGATCTGCGTCCTTGCCGACAGTGATGCTTCCCACGCGGTCGGCAATTCCTGCAATCTCCGCTGCGCCGAGGGTGATCGCGTAAAGCGCATCCTCAAAAGAGAGTCCGCCTTTCTGCGCCGCCTGTGCGGACAGCGGAAGATATTGAATCGGCAGTTCGGGGTGATCGGTGCACACAGCAACGGGAACGCCGTTTTCCTTTAATTTTGCGGCATTCTCCAGCTGTGCCGCACGCAGCTCCGGCTTACATCGGTCGCCCAGCAGCGGTCCGACGATTACGGGTGTTTTGGACTGTCCGAGCAGATCGGCGATCCGGTGCCCCTCTGTGCCGTGCACAAGCACCAGATCCAGATGAAACTCCTTCGCGATCCGCTCCGCCGTGCACATATCATCCGCGCGGTGGCAGTGGAAAAATGCCTTGCATTCGCCGCGCAGAAGCGGCAGCAGTGCCTCGCACTTGATGTCATATTCGGGAAGGTCAAAGTTTTCGGGATCGTTTTCATAATCCGCCAGATCGCGCTGATAACGCCGCGCCTTTTCCAGCCCCTCGCGAAGCAGTCCGACCGTCGCCATTCTCGTCACGGGGGTTTCGTCGCGGTCGTTATATACCGTCTTGGGATTTTCACCGAGTGCAAATTTCATACCCGCCGTGCGGATCATCATATCATCCACGCGCCGACCGACTGTCTTGAGGGCAAGAATCTCACCGCCTGCCGCATTCGCGCTGCCCGGAGAGGTCAGAACCGCTGTAATACCGCGCATTCTTGCTTCCTCAAAGCAGCGGTCAAACGGATTGATGCCATCCAGCGCGCGCAGATGCGGCGTGAACGGATCGCTCACCTCGTTGCAGTCGTCAGACTCAAATCCCACACCGTTTCCGATGATGCCGAGATGAGAGTGTGCGTCAATAAAGCCGGGCAGGAGCATCTTTCCGCCGAGATCCTTGTCGCCCTCGCGCGGTGTAACCGCCCCTTCTCCCATCGCGGTAATCATTCCGTCTGTGATCTCCACCCAGCCGCGTTCGATCACGGGTGCGTCCATCGGATAAATCTTTGCGTTAATCAGCCTCATTCTGTCAGAATCCTTTCTGCAATCTCCTGGATAGTCTCCTCTCCTGTGAGGGAGATTACCCTGTCCGCACAGGAAGTATAGACCGCCCTGCGCGTTTCATACCGCGCTTTCAGCGATTCTTCCGAATCTGCCGCAAGCGGACGGTTTTTGTCGCCGCGGATGCGCTGAAAGCAGACTGCAAACGGCACATCCAGAAAAATGAGCGTGCCTGCTGCTTTCATCATCTCCACATTTTCCACTCTGAGCACAGCACCGCCGCCCAGTGCAATGATCCGGTTTCCCTGCTGTGCCGACACTGTGCGCACCGCTTCCGTTTCGCGGTCGCGGAATCCGGCTTCGCCGTAAGCGGAAAACAGTTCCGGGATCGACATCCCGTTTGTCCGGACGATGTAGTCGTCCAGGTCAATCAGCTCCGCATTCAGTTTCTGCGCTGCCGCTTTGCCGACTGTGCTTTTTCCACAGCCCATAAAGCCGCAGAGAAAGAGCTTTTTGTCCATATCCGTCCTCCTCTATTTTGCACGGAATGTCACCTGGAACCAGGCAATCACCAGCCCCAGCGCGATCAGGAAGATCACCGCCGCAAGCAATGGACCGTGTTCACGCAGATTGGTAATTCCCAGATAGATCAGCAGTGCGATGATCGGTCCGAGGATCAGACCGAAAAAGATACCGCGGATCAGATGCTTGTGGCGGCTCTGCCGTGTGCGGTCCATGATGATTTCGGCAAAGAAATCCATGACCGCTTCTACAATGATCTCCAGAAAATCAGCCATTTTTATCCCTCCAGCTTTTTTCTGAGCTGATCGGTCAGTTCACACAGCTGTGCTTCTTCAAATCTGACACCGCGCCAGATCTCCTGCGCGCGCGCTGCCTGCCGCACCAGCATCTCAGCGCCGTCGATCGCGGGGATCCCCAGACGGTCTGCCGTGAGCAGCAGTTTTGTGCGTACAGGATTATAAATCACGTCAAACACCAGTTTCACACGGCGGATCACATTCTCTGTGACAGGGCAGGCATCCACGTTCGGATACATACCGATCGGCGTGGCGTTGAGGAGCGTGTCATAATCGTCCGCGCAGTCGTCGATCGCGACAACACGCACCGACGCGTCTGCATACTTTTCTTTCAGCTCGTCCGCAACAGCCAACGTTTTGGAAACCGACTCCCTGCGCACCGCGATCGTCAGATCACCGCCGTGACGCACGGTTTCCGCCGCCATCATTCTGCCGGCGCCGCCGCAACCGACCAGCAGCACCCTGCCGCTGAGCGCACCATCGGGCAGGCTGTTGAGAAAGCCGTCCCGATCGGTGTTATAGCCCGTCTGCCTGCCACTCTGAACATGCACACAGTTGACCGCGCCGCAGTCACGCGCAGAATCGTCCAGCTGATCGAGCGTTTCGATGATTTTTGTTTTATATGGAATGGTAATGTTATATCCGCTATATTCTGATAATGTATCCTTCGCTGCCGCAAACGCAGTTTCGTCCAGATCCAGCAGACGATATGTCCCTGTCGTTCCTGTCAGCGCAAACAGCCGCTCATGAATCCACGGCGAAAGCGAATGACCAAGCGGATGGCCGATCAGACCGTATTTCTGTTCCATATGCTTACTCCGCAGAAAATGCTGCCGCAAGCGACTTTGCATCCGTGATGCCGATTGCTTCCACATCCGAAAGCGTCTGTGTCACCAGCTTGGTCAGCACCTTCTTGGGACCAAGCTCGATGAATTTTGTCACGCCGCCGCGCTGCATTGCCGCCAGCTGATCCGTAAAGCGCACCGGACGGATACAGTGGTCTGCACAGTAATCCGCCATATTCACGCTGCCTTTGAGTTTGTCTCCCGTCAGGTTTGCATACAGAGCGGCTGTCGGTGCCTGAAACTGAATCGACTTGAATTCTGCACGGATAATATCTGCCGCCGCAGTCATTCTCTCGCTGTGGAATGCCGCAGAAACCGCAAGCTTTGCAACACGCGCACCTGCGGCCTTGCAAGCCTCTGCCGCCGCCTCTACTGCCGCGGTATCGCCTGCGATGACGGTCTGTTCGGGTGCATTATAGTTGACAGGGATCACATATCCCTCCGTCTCCTCGCAGATTCTGGTGATCTCCTCAACAGGCAGGCGCAGAATTGCGTACATTCCGCTGTCGCTCTGCTTTGCCGCGTCATCCATCGCCTTTGCGCGAATCTTCAGTGCGCGGAAGCCCTCTTCTGGGGTAAGCATACCGCAGGCGGTCATCGCGGCATATTCGCCGAGCGAGTGGCCTGCCGCCGCTTCATATGGTAGTCCCTGCTTCTTTGCTGCTTCCAGGCAGACCAGAGAGGTCACATAGATTGCAGGCTGTGCATATCCCGTCTGCGCCAGCTCCTCTGCAGTGCCTTCCATGCAGATCCTGTAAAGATCGTAACCGAGCACCTCGCTTCCGAGGTCATACAGTGCGCGCAGCGAAGCGTCTGCTTCTACCAGGCTCGCGCCCATTCCTGCGCTCTGACAGCCCTGTCCGGGAAATAATACAGCATTCATATTGTTTTTTCCTCCAGTTAAAATAAATAGTACCAAATTTGAAATGTGCGCGTTTTTTGTGAGATGTCCCAAAATTGAATAACCTGTTTGAAAATTGTCAATCCTGTCTTGCAATTCCGCGCAAAATCTATTACAATGGTACTGGAAAATAGTTAATCAGGTGAAGTATTATTCCAGCAAAGGCACATACAGAATGGATGAGATTCTGTGTGCTGCTCTGCATTTACTATACCACAAACAGCGGAAAAACGCAACAGAGAGGCGATGATTTTTTTGACCGGTATCCGAATTGCAGGCACGGGGCATTACGTTCCGCCTATGAAACTGACCAACAACGACCTTGCCAAGCTGGTTGAAACCAATGACGAGTGGATCCGTACCCGAACCGGCATCTCCACACGCCATATTTCAACAGACGAACCCACCTGGTATCTGGGCTGGAAAGCGGCAATGGAAGCGATTTCTGCCGCACAGATCACACCCGACCAGATCGGACTGATCATCGACGCTACGATCACCTCCGACTGCTTCACACCTGCCACTGCCTGCATCATCCAGCAGAAGCTGGGCGCGATGAATGCGATGGCGTTTGATATGAATTCCGCCTGCACGGGCTTTGTATGTGCATTTGACATTGCGGCGCGTTATCTCGCGACCGATCCACAGCTTGAATATGTTCTCGTGGTTGCCAACGAAACCCTGAGCCGCATCATAGATTACAACGACCGCGGCAGCTGTATCCTCTTCGGTGACGGCGCAGGCGCAAGCGTCCTGACCAGAGAAGAAACCGCGCTCTATTCCTCTTATTTCCGCGCTGACGGCACCGGCGCCACCGCTCTGTATGCAAAGTCGCTTGACATGACATCCCCCTTCATCGACCCGGAAGCGGAAATCAAGGATGACATTTTTACGGATATGCCCGATGATCACCTGCTTCACCAGGACGGCCGTGCGGTATACCGCTTCGCGACCGAGGCGATGCCTTCTGTGGTGGAGGAAGCGGCAAAGCGCGCAGGAATCAGCGTTTCTGACATTGATATTCTTGTCCCCCACCAGGCAAATCTCAGAATCATCGAAACCGCGGCGAAAAAGCTTGGTTTCCCGATGGAAAAGATCTTTGTAAACCTCGAACACTACGGCAACACCTCCAGCGCAACGGTACCGATCGCGCTCGATGAGGCAGTCCGCGGCGGACTGATCAAACGCGGCGACATCGTTTGTCTTGCTGGCTTCGGCGCAGGACTGACTATGGGCGCTGTCATCATCCGTTATTGACACAGCGAAAGGAGTTATGACACATGAAAACAAAAATCACCGAACTGCTCGGCGTGAAATATCCCCTCCTGCAGGGCGGTATGGCATGGATCGCTGATGCTGATCTGGCAGCTGCAGTTTCCAATGCAGGCGGCGTGGGACTCATCGCAGGCGGCAATGCCCCTGTCGATTATATCCGTGACCAGATCCGTAAGGCAAGAACGCTGACCGACAAGCCGTTCGGCGTGAACATTATGCTCATGTCCCCGAACGCAGCGGATCTCGCACAGCTCGTGATTGACGAGAAGATTCCCGTTGTCACCACAGGCGCGGGCAGCCCCGGAAAATATGTTCCCGCATGGAAAGAAGCAGGCGTGAAGGTAATCCCTGTCATTCCGACCGTTGCACTTGCAAAGAGAATGGAACAGGCAGGCGCGGACGCGGTAATCGCAGAGGGTACCGAATCGGGCGGCCATATCGGTGAAAACACCACCATGTGTCTGGTTCCGCAGGTCGTTGACGCGGTTTCGATCCCCGTTATCGCTGCAGGCGGTATCGCAGACGGCCGCGGCATCATCGCTGCACGCGCACTCGGCGCAGAGGGCGTTCAGCTCGGCACACGCTTCCTCGCGGCAACCGAATGCAACATCCACGAAACCTACCGCAAGCTGGTCATTGACGCAAAGGATACCGACAGCATCGTAACAGGTCGTTTCACAGGCCATCCCTGCCGCGGCATCAAGACCAAGTTCTCCCGTTCGCTGCTGAAATTTGAGCAAAACGGCGGCACACCCGAGGAATTTGAAGAGATGACCGTCGGCGCACTCCGCAAGGCGGTGCAGGACGGCAACGTAGCAGAGGGCAGCTTCCTCTGCGGCGCAATTGCAGGTATGATCCGCGAGGTCAAGCCCTGCAAGGACATTATCGAAGAACTGTTTGCTGATGCAGACCGCGTGATGAAGGAGGTCTTGAAATGATCGCTCTGATTACAGGTGCAACCGGCGGAATCGGTGCGGCTACCGCGCTGAAATTCGCACAGGCAGGCTACGATGTTGCAATCCACTCTTCTCTGCGTGAATCCAGCTGTGAAAAGGCAAAGGAGCTTGCACAGCAGTGCCGCGGATTCGGCGTTGCGGCTGAGACATTTGCTGCTGATATTGCTGACACCACCTCCTGCGAGGAGATGGTCAAGGCTGTCAAGGCGCGCTTCGGACAGATCGACGTGCTGGTAAATAACGCAGGCATCACCGATGACGGACTTCTCCTCCGTATGAGCGAAGAGAGCTATGACCGCGTGATCACGACGAATCAGAAGAGCGTATTCACGATGATGAAGCTGGTCGGCTCTGTGATGCTCCGCAAGAAGTACGGAAGAATCATCAACCTCTCTTCCGTGGCAGGACTCTACGGCAACGTGGGACAGGTCAACTATGCAGCGGCAAAGGCAGCTGTAATCGGTATGACCAAGGCCGCCGCAAAGGAGCTGGGCGGAAAGAATATCACCGTCAATGCGATCGCACCGGGCTTCATCGAAACCCCGATGACTGATGTACTTCCGGAAGACCGCAAGAATATGATCTTAGAGCGCACCGCACTCAATCGGTTCGGACAGCCTGAAGAAGTGGCAGAGCTTGCGCTCTTCCTGGCAAACGCAGGCTATATTACCGGAGAAACGATCGAGATCTCCGGCGGACTGTCGATGTAACAAGAAAGGAGCAATCTGAAACTATGACACACCGTGTTGTGATTACAGGAATGGGTGCCGTAACCCCGATGGGCGTCGGCGTAGATACACTCTGGAACGGACTGACCGAGGGCAGACTCGCGATCTCCCCGATCCAGATGGTAGACGCAAGCCGTCTTGCCGTGCATTTTGCAGGCCAGGCACTGGACTACAAAGCAGAGGATCACTTTGACAAGCGCGAGATCCGCACGATGGAGCGCTTCACACAGTTCGCTGTCGTTGCAGCAAGAGAAGCGATGCAGACCAGCGGACTCAATATCGAAGAGATGGATCCGTACCGTGCCGGCTGTATCGTCGGCGTCGGCGTCGGCGGTCTGACCATGACCGAATCTGAGCACCAGAGCTTCCTCGAAAACGGCGCTTCCAAAATCTCCGCACGCTATGTCCCGATGATGATCGCAAATATGGCGGCAGGTGAGGTTGCGATGAAAACCGGCTTCAAGGGTGCAAACTTCGCTACCGTGACCGCTTGTGCATCCGGCGCACACGCAATCGGCGAGGCATTCCGCAAGATCAAGCACGGCTACCTCGACTGCTGTCTCTGCGGCGGCAGTGAGAGCACCATCTCTGAATTCTGTCTGGCAGGATTCCAGAATATGCGCGCACTGACCAGAACCGAAGAGCTGACCCGCGCGTCCATCCCGTTTGACAAGGACAGAAGCGGCTTTGTCCTCGGTGAAGGCTGCGGCATCCTGATGCTGGAATCCTATGAATCCGCAAAGGCAAGAGGCGCACACATCTACGCAGAGCTGGGCGGCTACGGCGCGACCTGCGACGCATATCACCAGACCTCTCCGTCTCCCGACGGAAGCGCTGCCGCAAGAGCGATGCAGGACGCATACAACGAGGCAGGTGTCGCACCGGCACAGGTTGCATACATCAACGCGCACGGCACCTCCACCTCGATGAATGACGCAAGTGAGACCGCGGCCCTCAAGGTTGCCTTCGGTGATCACGCATATAATCTGAAAATCAGCTCCACCAAGTCGATGATCGGCCACCTCCTCGGCGCGGCAGGCGCAGTTGAGGCGATTGTCACCGCAAAGACTGTGGAGACCGATACCATCCACCGCACCCTCGGCTATCAGACGCCCGATCCCGCTTGTGACCTCGATTACTGCGGAAACGGCACCGTTCAGATGCCCGTACAGGCGGCACTGAGCAACTCCCTCGGCTTTGGCGGCCACAACGCCTGCCTCTGCTTCAAGAAGTTTACCGACGAAACATAAAATCAGGAGGAACTACCGATATGGCACTACCGATTGAAGAGATCGAGCGTCTGGCCGCTCTGATCGGCAAGGATAAGCTCGGTGAAATCGAAGA
>SVNN01000076.1 GCA_015066905.1 Ruminococcus sp. | reverse complement strand
TAAGGAGGGATTTGATTTTGCATACCGAAACTTCCGCGCCTGTTCAGCTGGCATCCCGCTTGCCGCAGACCTTTTTCGGCACGCCCTTTGTGCCGAATCCGTGTGAGCATTCGCTCTACCGCGGGCTGCGTGCGGCGGTTCCGCTGATTGACGCGGCGCTGTCGAAGATCGTCAGGCTGACGGGCGGATACCGCGTTGTCTGTGAAAACGAAGCCGATCAGCCGATGCTCGACCGATTCTGTGAAACCGTTCCCGTCGGACTCACAGGGCAGTCGCTCCAGACCTTTACCGACAGCTATCTCGACAGCCTTCTGACCTTTGGAAACGCGGTGGGAGAAATCATCCTCAACCGCGACACCCTGACGGTCGAAGGACTTTACAACGGCGATGTGACGGAGATCTCCGTTGCGCCGGGAAATTCGCCCGTAAAACGGCATTATTACCGCACTGAGGGCGGCGAACAGATCCTGCTCCCGAATCCGGAGCTGATCGTCTTTTCCTCGCTCGCACCGCCTGCCGGAAGCGTATACGGCATCTCGCTTTTACAGGGGCTCCCTGCGCTGAGTGAGATCCTGCTCCGCATCTACGAATGCATCGGGCAGAATTATGAACGCGCAGGAAATGTACGCTACGCAGTGACCTATCACCCCGACGCAGACGGCGCATTTTCCCGCGAACGGGCGCAGGAGATCGCTGCCGCATGGCAGCAGGGCATGACCGCCGCGCAATACGGCGAGGTACGCGACTTTGTTGCCGCCGGCGATGTGGACATCAAGGTGATCGGTGCAGAAAACCAGCTGTTTGATACGAACATCCCCGTCCGCCAGCTGCTCGAACAGCTCCTCGCGAAACTATCGATTCCGCCGTTTCTGCTCGGGCTTTCCTGGGCGACGACGGAGCGGATGTCTGCACAGCAGGCGGATATTCTCACCTCAGAGCTGGAATATTACCGCAGACAGCTGACGCCCGTGATCGTCAAGATCGCGGAAACCTTCATGCGGCTTTCGGGAAAACCCTGTCAGCTCCGCGTGGAGTGGGAGCCTATCAATTTACAGGATGAAACCGCGCTCGCTGATGCACGGCTGAAGCATGCACAGGCAAGAGCGCTCGAACTTCAGAATTCTAAGGAGGAAGAAAAGCATGTATAATAACGTAAAGCTTGAAAAGGGACTTTATAATCTGTCGGGAAAGACCTTCACCGAGGCACTGGAGGCGCTGGATCCGTCCGCGCAGTATGCAGGCACGCCGCTCGAACAGCTCGACGCCTATCAGCGTCAGCTCAAGCGTTTTGACATCCGTCTGAGCGGAACCGGCTGTGACCGCGTGGAGAAGTTCTTCTCCTGCACCGAAAGCGCGGTGCTCTTCCCTGAATTTGTCCGCAGAAACATCGAACAGGGGATGCGCGACTCCATCCTCGATGACATCACCGCAGTGACCACCAAGACCAATTCTACCTCTTATCTCGGCTTTGCGATCGACGACGGTGAAACTGCATTCAGCACAACCACCTCCGAGGGCAGCACACTGCCTGCGACCGAAATCACACAGGACGGCAGCGCCATCAGCCTGTCAAAATTCGGCAGACTGATCACCGCCTCCTACGAGGTAATCCGCCAGCAGAAGCTGGATGTGTTCGGTGTGATGCTCCGCTCGATCGGTATGCGCCTTGCTTGCGCCATCACAGCGTCTGCGCTGAATACGCTGGTATCCTCCGTCAGTGCGGACGGCCTGCAGAATGCATCCGACGGCTTTACCTATGCAGATCTGGCGGCACTCTGCGGCAGATTCACTGACTACGACCTCACCACTGTGATCACCACCCCTGCGCTGATGTCGAACATTCTGGCGATGCCGCAGATGGAGGGACAGAACGTAAATCACGCAGGAGAAACCTGTCTGCCGTTCGGCGCAAAGCTGCTGAAATCCGGCGGTCTGGAGGGCAACGTGGTCATCGGTCTGGACAAGCGCTTTGCGCTGGAGCTGATCACCTCCGCCGATCTGATTATGGAGACCGACAAGATGATCGACTGTCAGCTTGACCGCATTGCGGTATCGCTCTGTGTCGGCTTCAAGCCGCTGATGAACGGCGCAGTCAAGGTCATCTCCTGGGAATAAATGAAGATTCGCCTGACGCGGGATATGCTTCATATCCCGCGCCTTCAGGCAGAAAAGGAAGTGTACATATATGAATACAGCAGAACAGATGAAAAAGCTCAGCCGATTCACACGCAGAGCGCATACACCCGACGAGGTCTATCTCTTTGACGTCATCCTCTGTGACAACGAGATTGACCGCGACGGCGAACGCTTCTCGCTCTCGGCACTGGAGGAGCTGAAATCGCTCTTTGTCGGCGTGACGGGAATTTTTGATCATGTCCCGAAAAGCAGCGGTCAGACCGCGCGGATCTATGATACAGAGCTGTGCGAAGATGCCACGCGAAAGACCAGCACCGGAGAGGTGTATACCTGTCTGAAGGGACACGCCTATATGGTCAGAACGGAGAAGAATGCAGATCTGATCCGCGAGATTGACGGTGGAATCAAAAAAGAGGTCAGCATCTCCTGTACCGCCGAAGAGCAGCTCTGCTCGGTCTGCGGCGCAAATCACCGCAAGGCGCCCTGCGCGCATCTCAAGGGAAAGCAGTACGGCAGCAAACGGTGCCACTATATCCTCGGCGGCATCACAGACGCGTATGAGTGGAGCTTCGTTGCCGTTCCTGCACAGCCGCGCGCAGGCGTGACCAAGCACTGCAGCGCACAAAACGGAACCTCCGCGGAGGTCGAATCGCTCCGCAGGGCAGTGAAGGAACGCGAACAGATTCTCGACGCGGTGCGTGAGGACGTGAAAAAGGATGTATCGCGTCTGCTCAGCGTCAGCGGTACCGGGGCATACCGCTCGATTTTAGAAAAGGCGGCGGATGAGATGTCTCTGACAGAGCTGATCGCATTCCGCAAGATCCTGCAGAGAAACGCCGTGCCTTCTTGTGCCTCTCAGCTCGGAACGCTGCAGGAATCGGAGCAGACGGTCGCGCCGTTTCGCTTTTAAAGGAGGTGGTGTGGATGAATCTTCAGCAGACCGCACCGATCTTCACGCTGTTTTCGGGTGAAACAGATACAGCATCCCTCCAGCCGCTGCTGCACGGTGCAATCGAAGAGGTCAGAGGGATGCTCCGCGCGGACGCGGATGAAACGGATGAACGGCTGACCTATCTTGCGGCGGCGATTGCGAATCTGCGGCACAGCCAGATGCTTGCGACACAGCAGACCAAAGTGTATACCAACGCAGGCAGCGCGCCCAAAGCGGACGGAAGCGGAAATCGTCCGCTCTTTGCACAGTCGCTTGCGGATGCTTATCTGAACGCTGCCGCGCCGCTGCTCCGCGATGACCGCTTCGTATTCTCCGCAATCGGCAAGGAGGGATGTTCATGTCAGCGATCCTGAATCTGCTTGGCACGCTGAAAACAGCGCTCGCCGCTTCCGCCATTGCGGTATCGGATTCCTTTGACCCTGCCCCGTTTGAACGCAGAAAACCGCCGCGGTATCTGGTGCTGGGCGTGGGAAAAATCAACAGCACACCGCCCAAGATCACCGCCGACGGCACAATCTATCCGCTGGAGGTCGGGATCTCCCTGTCGCTTTATGACCTGCCTGACGCAGACGCAAACAGCATGATCGCCTGTCTGGAGGACGAGATCCTGGGCAGGCTGCTGGATGCCGGCATTGCGCCGGTTCAGATGCAGATCGCGCCGGTATGCTATGACCGCACAACCGACAAACGCCTGCTCCGCGCCGAACTGACGCTTGCGTGCGGCTATCAGAGAAAGGCGGCGGCAGTATGACAGGCGGGATGGAAACAGCGGCAGTACATACCGTCATGCTTCCGCCGCTGATTCTTGCGGTGACGGATTATTCTCTCGCGGCGGCGCGTGACTACCGCGGGCAAAATGACATTTCGGGCGGTCTGCATCTCACAACGCCCGGCATACAGCCGCACAGGCTCCTGCTGCGCGGTCATATCACAGCTGAGAGCAGAGCGGAAACTGCTACTGTGCTTTCGCGGATGCTGGTGCATCAGACCGCGCTCAGCTTTTCGGTGGACAGGATCCGTTTTTCAGGCTTTCAGGTGGCGGAATATACGCTCTCTGTTCCAGAACGCGGATATACCGCAGAATTTTCAGTCACGCTGATCGGCACGGAAATTTCTGAAGCGGAGGCGGTGGAAGGATGAGTCAGGCGACACTGATCCTGACGGATGTTTCGGGCGCATTGCTCACTGAATCGGTATGCACCCGATTTCAGTTCATCAAAGAACGCTACACGCCCTACACACAGCTGACGGCAGTCTTTCTGACCGATTCTGTGCCGTTCGGCGAGCCGGCAGCGGCGGAATTCAGGCTGGACGGCAAAACGCTCCATTTCGGACTGATTGACACCATCCGCACAGAGGAACAAAACGGACACATCCTTCTGAAGCTGACCTCGCGCGGCTTTACCTCTCTGCTGTGCCAGAACCAGATGGCAGCAGGAACGGTGACAGATGTGACGCTTCGTTCACTCATGGAAAGCTATACGGTTCCGCACGTCAGTTATGAAGACGGAATCAACGCGACGAACTATGTCTGGATCAAGGAAGGCAGCACACAGTGGGACGCTATTGTGAATTATGCCTATAAGTACAATCAGAATCACCCCTATATCAGCGGACCGAACACGGTGTGTGTGACCGTGCCTGCCGATCCTGTATGCCACGAGATCAGCGAAACGGCACTGACGGCAAGGGGCAGTGTGCGTGACTACCGCACGCTGCTGAGCGAGATCCATATGCCCGACATCAGCGGAGATCCGGACGCATATTCTCTGGTGAACCCCGTTGCAGCAGAGCGCAATATCGCGCGTCACAAGCGGATTTCGCTGGATCTGCAGTATGCCGCGGATCCGCCCGCGTGTCTGGAACAGAAAATACGGTTCAGCATGCGCGGCTTCTCGGCGGAATACGGAGAATACCGCGGCTTTCACGGCGAAGAACTAGAAGATCTCATCCGCTTCGGCGCATCCGGCGCGGCAAAGCGGATCGGAAAGATCGTACTGACAGGAACACCGGAAGGACTGAACACCCGCGTGTGGATCTATCACGACGGATACTGCAATCTGCCGCAGACAGCGGAATAAAACGTCAAAAGCCTGTGCATTCTATCTGATGCACGGGCTTTTTTCGTCGATTTCACAAAAATTTCAAAAAGGGCTTGACAGATGCCGTGCAATCGGATATAATTGATACTTGCAGGGCTATCTATGCAGTCAGGCAGATATCCACTGCACGAATGATCAACGAATTGCGCGTTTGCCGCATTCAGAAAAAATGAAGAAGAAGGAGGAGATTCCGAAATGAAAAGAACATACCAGCCCAAGAAGCTCCACAGAAAAAAGGAGCATGGCTTTATGAAGAGAATGGCTACCAAGAACGGCAGGAAGGTTTTAGCTCGTAGGAGAGCAAAGGGCAGAGCAAGATTAACCTACTAACGAGTCAGACCACAACAATGCTTGTGGTCTTTTTGTTTTCATGAATTTTTTACGGGGAAGAACATGCTGCATACTGAAACACTGAACCGGAACAAAGACTTTCTCACGCTGTACCGCCGCGGGCTCTGTGTGCCGATGCGCCACATTGTCGTTTATGCGGCAAAAAACCGCTGCGGCTGCAGCCGTCTTGGGATCACTGCGGGCAAAAAAGTCGGAAACGCCGTACAGCGCAACCGTGCAAAACGGCTGATCCGCGTCGCTTACCGCACGCTGGAGGACAAACTCCCCAAGGGGCTTGACTACGTCATTGTCGCGCGCACCGCAATCTGTGAGGCAAAGGCGCAGGACATCATCTCCCAGCTCGGCGGACGCGGCCTGCGCGAGATCTGCGCGAAATTCGGCGACGCAAAATGAGTCGTCTGAACAAGCTGCTGCGTGTTGTGTTTCTGATCCCTGTGCATATTTACCGCAAGCTGATTTCACCGCTGGTTCCGCCGCGGTGTAAATATTATCCGACCTGCTCGTCCTATGCGGTGCAGGCTGTGATGCGGTTCGGCGTATTCCGCGGCGGCTGGCTTGCCGTCTGGCGGCTTCTGCGCTGTAATCCATGGAGCTTTGGCGGGTTTGATCCCGTACCGAAAAAATTCGACATACTCGGCCGGCATCCGTCACCGCCGATCCCCGGCGAATGGGACTGCGACGACGGACGCGGATAAATCATAAAAACTGATTTACGGAGGTTGCCTTTTGTTTGATCTGATTGCTATCCCACTCGGCTGGATCATGTACGCCATTTATCAGGTGATCCATGATTACGGCCTTACCATCATCCTGTTTACCCTGCTGATCAAGCTGGCAATGTTCCCGACGGGATATAAACAGCACATCAGCACGCTGCGTATGCAGAGTATCAACCCGAAACTTGCAAAGCTCAAAAAGAGCTTTTCCAACAATCCCGAACGCCTCGCACAGGAGCAGAACAAGCTCTATCAGGAAGAGGGCATCAACCCGATGGGCAGCTGTCTGCCGTCGCTGATCACAATGTTCATCCTCATGGGCGTGTGGCAGGTCGTGCAGAAGCCGATCACGCACATCCTCCGTCTGAAGGATGAGGCGAAGCAGGCACAAGCTATGCTTTCTGAATGGCTCGGCGGTGCGGGAAAAGAAATCCTCAGCGCAGACGCACTCAAGGATGCAAACAAGCTCCTGGAAACCCGTCCTGAGCTGACGATCATCGAATATTCCAAGTCTCATCCCGAGATCTTCTCCGGAATTGAAGGCTTTACCGAAACAGTAAACAGCTTCGACAACTCTGTGCTTGGTCTGATCGACCTCGGCGCAGTACCCAGCATCCGTCCCGAGAGCGGCTGGACCAAGGAAGCGATCGCACTGGCGATGATCCCGATCCTCTCCGGTGTTCTGCAGCTGATCCTCACGATTTATACCCAGTATAAATCCAAAAAGAATAACCCCGACGCTCCCAGCATGGGCGGTATGACCGCAATGCTTTACTTTATGCCCCTGTTTTCCATCTGGATGGCATTCTCCCTGCCTGCCGGCGTAGGCTTCTACTGGGTATGGTCCTCGTTCTTCAGTCTGCTGCAGACGGTCGGACTGAACCTGTTCTTCACCAAAAAGCGCACCGAAAAGGTGATCGCCAAGGAACGCGAAAAGAGCAAGAAGAAAAAGCCCGGTCTTTATCAGCGTATGATGGAGCAGCAGCAGGCAATGCTCGACGAGCAGAACGGCAAGGGCGGAAACCGCGCTGTAATGCAGCGTACCGGTTCAAACCGTGTGGATTATTCTGATGAAGAAGAAGCCGACGGACTGTCCCGTTCTGAACTGCAGGAATATAACCGCCGCCGCATCAATGAGGCAAGAAAAAGAATGGCGGAAAAATACGGTGACGAATAATCCAGCGCGGAATATGAAAATTTAGACGGAAAGGAGCGATGGCGCAGCTGACGTGCCATCCGATACCGATATGATTGAGATTTTTACAGGAAAAACCGTCGATGACGCAAAGGAACAGGCTGTCGAAAAATTCGGCGCCGCAATGAAGGACATTCACTTTGAGATCCTCGAAGAACCGCGCCGCGGTCTGTTCGGAAGAATCAAGGGTGAGGCGCGCGTTAAGGCTGAATATGAGCCGATGATGACCCAGACGCCCGTCCGCGCGATGAAGCCCGAAAGCGAGGCTGCTCCCTTTGTTCCGAAGATGGATCTCCCCGAAGAGGAACTGAATGCACCGAAGCTTGCACCCGGCGAAACTATGACCGTGACACTCTCTGAGCAGAAAAAAGCGGCACCTGCACCGGAAGCATCCGCTCCCGCGCAGACAGCAGCTCCGGCACAGGAAACAGCTCCCGTACAGGCAGCTCCTGCTGAGGAAACCGCACCTGCACAGACCGCTGCTCCTGCAGCAGAGGATACACCGAGCGACGAGCCGCTTTCTCCTGAAAATGAAGCAAAGCTCAAGCTCGCGATCGACTACATCAGCGGAATTCTTCGTCAGATGGGTCTGTCCGACGCACATACCGTGACCAGAACCGAGGGCGGCGTAACCGTCTGCTTCGACGGCGATGGCAGCGGCACACTGATCGGCCGCAGAGGCGATACACTCGACGCGCTGCAGTATCTCGCTGCTATGATTGCAAACAAGGGCGACAAGGAATATTTCCGCATCACCCTCGACAGCTGCGGATACCGCGAAAAGCGCCGCAAGACGCTGGAAGATCTCGCAGCACGCATCTGCAAGTCTGTACTCCGTACCGGACGTTCCACTACGCTTGAGCCGATGAATCCTTACGAGCGCAGAATTATTCACTCCGCGGTTTCTACCGTTGAGGGCGTGACTTCCCGTTCGATCGGCGAGGAGCCGTTCCGCAAGGTTGTCATCTCCAGCACAAATCCCCGTCCTGAGCGCGCTGAACGCAAGGGCGGAAACCGCAGAAGAGACAACCGTGATTCCCGTCCGCGCCGCAGAGATGGCGAAGGCCCGCGCAAGCTTGACCTTTCTACCAGCTTTGAGAAGGACTACAAGCGTCCCAAGCCGGAAGACGATATCAACGCAGGTCTGTACGGTAAGATTGAGTTTTAATGGATAGCGGACGGCTTTTGCCGTCCGCTTTTTGTTGAGGAGGCCGATTTATGTCTACCACCATAGCCGCAATTTCCACGCCGCCCGGCGCCGGCGGACTCGCTGTGATCCGCATTTCCGGCGATGAAGCAATTCATATCGCCAAACAGATGTTCCGCCCGATGAACGGTACACCCGTGTCCGAAATGGAAGGCTACACCTGTGCATACGGCACGTTTTATGATGGAGATACCGCGCTTGACGACGGCGTATTGACCGTATTCCGCGCACCGAGAAGCTATACGGGAGAAGATACCGCAGAGCTTTCCTGCCACGGCGGTCATTACATCTCTGAGCAGCTCCTCCGTGCGGCATTTGCCCTCGGCGCTGTGCCTGCAGAAGCGGGCGAATTTACAAAACGCGCCTTTTTGGCAGGAAAACTCAGTCTGACGCAGGCGGAAGCGGTCATGGATCTCATTGCCGCAGACGGCGAGGCTTCGCACCGCTGTGCAAGATCGCTCCGCGAGGGCGCAGTATTCCGCCGCATTCATGCAATCTCCGACCGTCTTGTGACCGTGCTGGCAGATCTGGCGGCGTGGGCGGATTATCCCGACGAGGATGATGTGCCGGAGGTATCCCATGATGCACTGCTCGAAAAGCTGCACGGAATCCGCACAGATCTTGCGGCGGCAGCAGACACCTACGACTATGGACGGATTCTCCGCGAGGGCATCCACACGGTGCTCTGCGGACGGCCGAATGTGGGAAAATCCACGGTGATGAACGCGCTCAGCGGCTTTGCACGGAGCATTGTGACCGACCGCGCAGGCACAACAAGAGATGTGATTGAGGAGCGTGTGCGGATCGGTGATCTCGTGCTGCGGCTTGCAGATACCGCAGGTCTGCGTGATACAACAGATGAAATTGAACAGCTGGGTGTGGATCTGGCGCGGCAGCGAATCGCAGAGGCGGATCTCATTCTTGCGGTATTTGATGGCGCAGAGCCGCTGTGCGACTCGGATTATGCGCTTCTGGATGAGATCGGCGGACGAAAAGCGATCGCGCTGGTGAATAAATCGGACAAGGGAATCCGGCTTGATTTATCTGCGGTGGAAGCGAAGATCCCGCACGTGCTTGTGGTATCTGCAAAAACGGCAGATATTGCACAGCCGCTTGGTGATGCACTCAAGGCGCTTTTCCTGAACGGTGCGCCCGATCCGCAGTCGGGTGTGGTGTCGAATGAACGTCAGCGTCTTTGCCTGTCACGCGCGCTGGAACAGGTGAATGAGGCAATTGCGGCAGTGTCGATGGGCGTGCCGCAGGACGCTGTTACCGTTTTGCTCGATGAAGCGGCGAATGCCCTGCTCGAACTGACGGGTGAACGTGCAACGGGTCGTGTGGTAGATGAAGTTTTTGCAAGATTTTGCGTCGGAAAATAGCCGACAGGAGGGGGTTCTATGGACAACTTAGGCGCTTTTGATGTGATCGTCGTCGGCGCAGGACACGCAGGCGTCGAAGCTGCGCTCGCGGCAGCACGGCTCGGATGCGAAAC
>SVNN01000075.1 GCA_015066905.1 Ruminococcus sp. | reverse complement strand
TTTGCTTGGCGCGGCGATTGCCATTGCGGAGATCACCGCTGCGGAGCGATTCTCCGCCGTAGCGGATGGAAAACCAGTTGAGCAGTCCGCCGATCGCTTTGACGATCCTTCCCGGAAAGAGGAGGATATCCTCCAGCAGATTACTCTTTTCTCCGCCCTGATACGGCTGACGGATGCAGTAAAAATTGCCGTCTGCGTCCTCATACGGGCGAAGAAAGTCAAATTTTTCATTCGTCAGCTTTTCCTCAAAGGTGCAGGCGTCGGGATTCAGCACCGCGATCGAACGCGGACCGATGATGGAATAGGGTGCGCCGCCGCCGTGGGCATAGCCGGCGGTCGAGCAGTAGATTCTCCTGCCGTCATGCGACCAGCAGGGCGATTCTTCGATCGTGTCGCCGTCGGTATATTCACGGATGCGGTTATCAGAAAGCGTCAGAACCGCGAGGTGCAGTAGTTTGGGATGTGTGCCGACAGTCAGTGCCAGTTTGCCGTTGCGTTCGGCGATTCCACCAAAGATCGTATCTTTCTGCGCGAGCAAAAATGCCTCGCTGTTTGTGTCGTCGTTCAGGATCTTGTAAAGACCGCCCATATCCTCCAGACAGAGGGCATAAATCAGTTCTCCGCCGACGGGAGCAAGCCCTGAAAAGCGGACGTTGCAGCGTTCATACGACTGTGGATCTTCATAAGTGCCTGTAAACATTGCGCCCGTACCGCTGGTTTTCCATGCGGTCGTATCGCGGATCGACTGCAGGGTTGCGAGAAAGCTTTCATACCGCTTGCTAGGTACCGCGTGATCCGTCCCGTTTTCAAATCTGTGAATTGTTTTATCTGTGATATAATACAGCGTCATAAACAAAACCGTCCCCGTGTGCTTTTTTCAAATTATAGCACAAAGGGACGGTTTTTGTCAATTCATTCGCGCAATGGACAGATTCAGCACAGCGGCGAAGCTGATCCACAGCAGATAGGGAATCTGCAACAGTGCAGCGGACGGCCGCACGCGCCAATACAGCACCAGCTGTACCACAAGCGACGCGATCAGCAGGAGCAGCCAGAAGAATGCGCCCCACCACGCCTGTGCGTTGAAGAAGATCAGCGGCCACGCGAAGTTGATGATCAGCGTGACCAGATAGGACGTGAGCGCATTCAGTCTGGAGGCGCTCGGAACTGCGCGGAAGATCAGATAGGCGGAGATGCCCATCAGCGTGTAGAGGACTGCCCACACAACAGGAAACACCCAGCCGGGCGGCGCAAATGCCGGACGCTGCAGCGTTTCGTAGATATCCGTATTATTGCGGATGAGAAAGGACGCAAGACCGCCGACGCCCCAGCTGATCAGCAAAAAGACGATCAGCGCGCGCCAGCTGATTTTTTTCTCCATATACAATCACCTCGCGATAGTATATGTGCTTTTTGGCTGATTATGCATCATCCAGCTGGGTTTTCAGCCGTTTGATGATTTTTTTCTCCAGACGCGAGATATAAGATTGTGAGATGCCGATTTTTTCGGCAACCTCCTTCTGCGTCAGTTCCTCACCGCCGCGGAGACCGAACCGCAGGCGCATGATCTCCCGTTCGCGTTCGGGCAGGTGATCAATCGCTGTCCGCAGGAGAGAGCGTTCAGATTCCGCTTCGATCGCGCGGTGCACCAGATCCTCCTCCGTGCCGAGAATATCTGAGAGAAGCAGTTCGTTGCCGTCCCAGTCGGTATTCAGCGGTTCGTCGATTGATACCTCGTTGCGGTACTGTGAGGATTTCCGCAGAAACATCAGGATTTCGTTTTCAATGCACCGTGACGCATAGGTCGCGAGCTTGATGTTTTTTTCGGGACAGAACGTGTTCACCGCCTTGATCAGCCCGATCGTGCCGATGGAAATGAGATCCTCCAGCCCTGTTCCCGTGGATTCAAATTTCTTTGCCACATAGACCACAAGCCGCAGATTATGCTCGATCAGCTCCTGCCGTGCCTGTGCATCATTTTCTTTCAGCCGTGCAAATACCGCTGCCTCTGCCTCGCCCGTGAGCGGCGCAGGGAGCGTATCCGAACCGTTGATATAGTGGATCTCCTGTCCGCGCAGCCGGATCCGCAGTGCGGCGAATCGTTGTCTGATCGCGTCAAAGAATGCAGTGTGTTTCAAACTATCTCCTCCTTTCAAAGCAGCAGCTTGGGATTAAAAATCGCCTTAGTATCCGCTTCGCCCACGCCGATGAGCGCGTCCACCTGTTTTCTCTGCCGTGTGGATTCCTCCAGGATGACGACCTCGTCGGGGCGGAAGATCGGCATTACGCCGCCGGAGGACACCGTGGAATAGGGAATCAGCCGCACGCCGCGGAGCGACCTGGTCATCCCGGTGAAGAGTGCGTCGGAGGATTCCGCTCCGTCACAGCCTGTCAGTTTTGTGAGCTGATTCTTTCCGCAGACGATGACTGCTCTGCCCGAAAAGCTGTCTACGAGCGAATTTCCCGTATCCGACAGCCCGTCTAAGGAGACCACATGACGGTTTGCGCGGATGAGCACCTTATATCTGCCCGTGCTGCGTCCGTTTTTATCCAGGATGCGGCGGATCAGACAGGTCACGGCATACGCAAGGATTGTACATACGACCAGCATCAGCGGAGAGAATTCAATATACAGACTGCCGTTGTGCATCGCCATACCGGCGGGGTTGAGCAGCAGGATGAGGGCGAGCATACCGCCGCCGAAGCCGCAGCTGACCAGAAGAAAGCAGAGCGGTTCGCGCAGACGCGTGAGTTTTCCGAATGCAATCCGCACCATCACCCAGGCGGAACAGAGCTTGAACAGGAGCAGCACCGCAAGATTCATCTCCGGGAGCAGGATCGAGAGTGAAAATAAGCTGCCGATGACTGCGGCAAGAATACAGCGTGTGGATTTCAGCGCGCGATGCATCAGCTTTGCCGCGCCGCGCAGAAGAAAATAATTCACATAGCTGTTGAGCAGCAGCAGCACATCGAGATAAATATCCAATGGAATCACCACCTGTTTCTTATTATAATCCTGCCGCGCGAAGAAACCTGTCGATTTTGCGACCGCGGGAATAAAAAAACGAGAGGACAGAAGCCTCTCGTTTCAGGTGCGTGATTGATTGTGTTTATTCGTTGATAAAGCAGAGGAATGCGCGGTATGCCATATAGGTGTCGATCTTGGAAACGATCTCCATCGGGGCGTGCATATTCAGCACAGGAACACCTACGTCGATGGTATCTACGTTCAGATTTGCGATATATGCCGCAACGGTGCCGCCGCCGCCGAGATCGACCTTGCCAAGCTCACCCGTCTGCCAGATTACCTTGTTCTTGTCGAGGAGGGCGCGGATCTCACCGACATATTCCGCAGATGCATCCGATGTGCCGGATTTTCCGCGTGCGCCTGTGAACTTGGTCACGACCACGCCGTAGTTGAGGAATGCCGCATTGCGCTGCTCCAGTACATCCGGGAAGGTCGGATCGAATGCCGCGTTGACATCTGCGGACAGGCACTTGGAGGCGGACAGAACCGCTCTGCCGTTGAGCCCGAAGCATTCTGCCAGATCGCAGATGAAATATTCGAGATAACGCGAACGGAGTCCTGTGTTTCCGTCGCTGCCTGTTTCCTCCTTGTCGGTGAGGATGGTCACAGCGGTGTGGGCAGGCTGCTTGCAGTCGATGGTTGCTGCCAGTGCGGTATAGGCACAGACGCGGTCATCGTGGCCGTAGGAGCCGATCATACTTCTGTCGAAGCCGACATCTCTTGCACTGCCGGCAGGCACTGCCTCTAGTTCTGCTGAGAGGAAATCCGCCTCGGTGATGCCGTATTTTTCAAAGAGGATGGAAAGAATATTCAGCTTGACCGCTTCAGATTCCTTGGTGTCGCGGAACGGCCTGGAGCCGATGAGCAGATTCAGCTCCTCGCCGCGGATGCCGTCAGCCAGGGTGCGCTTCATCTGTTCGGTTGCGAGGTGGGGGAGCAGGTCGGTCACACAGAATACAGGCTCGTTTTCTTCTTCGCCGATCGAAACACTGACCTGCGAACCGTCCGCACGGACGACCACGCCGTGCAGAGAAAGCGGACGCGCCGTCCACTGATATTTCTTGATGCCGCCGTAGTAGTGGGTCTTGAAGAGTGCCAGCTCGCTGGATTCATACAGCGGGCACTGTTTCAGATCGATGCGGGGCGAGTCGATGTGTGCCGCGCACAGACGAACACCCTCTGAGAGGGGCTTTGTGCCGATCACGGCAGCGATGATCGCCTTGCCGCGATTGTTGATATATACTCTGTCACCTGCGGTCAGCTTCATTCCTGCGGCGAAAGGGCGGAAGCCCGCATCCTCAAGCGCCTTGACGGAATAATCCACCGCCTTGCGCTCGGTCTTTGCAAAGGTCAGGAATTTTTTATATTCCTCGCAGAATTTGTCACATTTTTTCAGTTCCTTTTCAGAAAGCAGCGTTGCGGCGTGCTTTTTCTGATAAAACAGCTTTTCTTTCAGTTCCTTTGCGGGATCTTTTTCGTTTTTCGGTGCCATAAATATTCCTCTCCTTCTGGTTTTGTATGTATTATGCCCTGCATCTGACCTGATAATAATCGCGGATCTTGTCGGCGACTTCTTCGGTGACCGCGCGCAGATCATGCAGGGAACGGTTGTTTTTGATGATGAAATCGGAGTGCTGCTTGAAGAAGGTTTCTGTGTGCTGGGATTTCATACGGTGGAGCGCTTCTTCTTCGGTGAGTCCGTCGCGTTCCATGATCCGCGCAAGACGGTGATGCTCTTTCGACAGCACGGAGATGATCAGTTCACAGAAGTCATCCGCGCGGCTTTCAAACAGCGTCGGTGCATCCAGCAGGATAAGCTTTTTGCCTGTGATCGAGCAAAGGCGGATCTGTTTTAATATTTCGCCCGTGATGTAGGGGTACATGATTCCATTTAAGAGTTCCAGTTTTTTCGGATCGGTAAAGACGATCTCGCCCAGAAGACGGCGGTTCAGCTCGCCATTCGGCAAAAGGATCGGTGCCTGAAAGCAC
This sequence comes from Ruminococcus sp., assembly GCA_015066905.1. GTDB lineage: Bacteria > Bacillota > Clostridia > Oscillospirales > Ruminococcaceae > Ruminococcus_F. Next base: position 5,409 of record SVNN01000075.1, on the reverse strand, counting down.
TCGCAGAGTTCCTTGAGACAGGGGGATCCTTTTTCGACCACGCGGCGTGCCACGAGATCCGCGTTGATGATACAGAAGCCTTTTTTTGCAAAGACCTCACAGACGGTGGTTTTTCCGGCACCCGTCTGTCCGGTGAGTCCGACGACCATGACGCCCTCCAGACTGTTCATCTGCGTTCTCTCCTTTCCGATTGATAATACGGCAGTGTTCATTTCAGCTCCGCGAGGTGGATTACATCAAAGCCTGCCGCACGGAGCAGGCGGTTATATACGGCAAGTCCCACGCCCTCTTTTTCAGGCATCCGCACAAAGACTTCTTTTGCGCCGATCTCATCCAGCTCACGCAGTTTCGCAAACAGCAGATTGCCCTGTTCCTCCGACGTACTGCCAAAGGTGCGGTGGGGATAGGGAAAATCCGCCGCGTCCGAATCAAAAATCAGTGCATATACGCCCTCATTCTGCTGCAGGGCAATCAGCTGGCGGAAGCGTTCTGCGCTGCCCTCGACCAGCGTAACGCGCGCATTCGGCGCGTAGTGGCGATATTTCATCCCCGGCGACCTGACAGCCTCATTGCTTGCCGCGTCGCGGAAGATGCCGCTGTCGATCACGACCGACGGAGCCACAGCGCGGAGCATTTCAGCGGTCACAAAGCCAGGGCGGAGGATGCGCACCGTTTCGTCCTCGTCAAAGCAGATGACGGTGGATTCCAGTCCGCAGGCACATTCGCCGCCGTCTAAAATCGCAGGAATCCGCCCCTGCATATCGTGCAGGACGTGCTGCGCCGTGGTTGGGCTGGGATATCCCGAGCGGTTTGCCGACGGTGCGGCAAGCGGCTTTAAGGATGCACGGATGAGTGCGCGTGCGGTATCGTGGTTCGGCATTCTTACACCGACAGTATCCAGTCCGCCAGTGGTAATCAGCGGAATTTCATCTCTTTTTTTGAAGATCATCGTCAGCGGTCCCGGCCAGAACGCGTCCGCAAGCGTCATCGCAAGCGGCGGAACCTCCGCGGCAACGGCATCCAGATCTGATACGTCTGCGATATGAACGATGAGCGGATTGTCCGACGGTCTGCCCTTGGCTTCAAAAATCCGCGCGACCGCGTCGGGATTCGTCGCGTCTGCGGCAAGTCCGTAGACGGTTTCTGTGGGCATCCCCACAACCTGTCCGCTCTGGATCAGCTGTGCGGCAAGGGATAAATCTGCGGCATTCGCAGAAAGCAACTGTGTTTCCAATTTCTATTCTCTCTCCTGATTTGCAAGCTTTGCCGACTGATCGGCAGTGGCAAGTGCGTCGATGATCTCGTCGATATTTCCGTTCATCACGTCGTCGAGGCGGTAGATGGTCAGTCCGATTCTGTGATCGGTCAGACGTCCCTGCGGGAAGTTATAGGTGCGGATACGCTCGGAGCGGTCGCCCGTTCCGACCTGCATTCTGCGCTCGGACGCGATTTCCTCATTCTGCTGCTGACAGAGGCTTTCGTACAGACGGGAGCGGAGAATCATCATCGCGCGGTCCTTGTTCTTGAACTGGCTGCGCTCATCCTGACATTCTACCACAACGCCTGTGGGCAGGTGGGTGATTCGTACTGCAGATTCGGTCTTGTTGATATGCTGGCCGCCTGCGCCGCTGGCACGGAATACGTCAATTTTCAGATCTGCGGGATTGATCTCCAGTGTGACCTCGTCCGCCTCGACCAATACGGCAACGGTAACGGTGGAGGTGTGGATTCTTCCCTGTGATTCGGTTTCGGGCACGCGTTGTACGCGGTGTACGCCGCTTTCATATTTCAGGCGGGAGTACGCTCCCTCGCCCGCAATGGAAAAGCTGATTTCCTTATATCCGCCTAGCTCGGTCTGGTTGGCATTCAGGATTTCCTGTTTCCAGCCGCGTCCCTCGGCATACATCGAGTACATCCGGTAGAGCGAATTTGCAAACAGAGAGGCTTCCTCGCCGCCTGCACCGCCGCGGATTTCGATGATGACATTCTTGTCGTCGTTCGGATCCTTCGGGAGCAGCAGACGCGTCAGGGTTTCGGTGCGTTCACTGATTTCTGCCTTGCGCGCGCTATATTCCTCCTGCGCCAGCTCCTTCATTTCGGGATCGAGTCCGCCAGCCGCCAGCAGCTCCTGCGCTTCGTCAAAGGCAGCGGCCGCGGTGCGGTAAAGCTGATATTCCTCTAAAATCGGGGTGAGCTGTTTATACTCCTTCATCAGCTCGGTATATAAAGCGGTGTCAGAGATCACCGACGGATCGGAAAGCCGTTCGTTCAGTTCCTCAAACCGCTGTGCCATACGTTCCAGTTGTTCAAACATTCCTTGTGTATCCTTTCAGTCATCCGCAGAATCAGGGCTTGTCCGTATCTTCGCGGCGTATCTGTTTCACGTTTTTTTCCATCTTTAAGCGGGGCGCCATAAATTCCCGTCCGCAGGTGGTACAGCGGAGCTTGAAATCCATACCCGAGCGCAGGACAAGAAACTCCTTTCCGCCGCACGGATGCGGTTTTTTCATCTCCAGAACATCGTTCGGGCGAATATCCACAAAGCCCCCTCCTTTTCGCGATACATAAGACTATTATACAATAAATTCCGCTAAAACGCAAGTTTTCCACAGTATATTTTCCTCGTAATATTCCACAATATCAACAGTGCCATTTTGGCAAAAGCGTTGGAATTTCAGGGAGGAACAGAATATGGAACTGAGAGTGAGAGCGGAATTTGAATCCATCGACCGCGCGGAGCTTGCCCTGCGGCAGATCCGTCACGGCGTTGCGGGGGTGCATCGACTGCGGATCGTGGAAAAGCGGCGGCATATGCAGGATGACGCGCCTGCGCTGTATCCCTTTGCAGCGGTGGCGGAGCAGCCCTATTCTCTGCTCGGCGCATCTGCGCTTGTACAGCAGAATATGCGTGTGAATGAAGAAAAAGACCTGACCGCGTCTGATATTCCCGAACCGATGCTCGGACAGAGCGCGATCGCAGAGGTCGTGTGCGACAGCGCATCCGCAGGCGCGGTTTTCTCGCTGTTCACCTCGCTCGGCGGTATGAACGTCAGATCCGGTGCATAAAGTGTTCCTCTCCCGCATAGCTTTAACAAGGCGGACACGCCAAAAAACAAAGGACGCGCCGAAAAAATCGGCGCGCCGGATTCGGGAGGTAAAAATGGAACAGTATATGCCGGAAGGACATCGCATTCATACCGAGGAGAACCGCCGCAGGATGGCAACGCCTGCCGCTCTGCGTGAGGCAATGCTCCGCGGACAGATCTTAGAGGCGCGTGCGACGGTATGCGACAGCGCACATAATCTGATCGTTCCGCTGCCGTGTATGCGCGGTGTAATTCCAAGAGAAGAAGGCGCAATCGGCATTCGCGAGGGACAAACCCGTGATATTGCGCTGATTGCACGGGTCAACAAGCCTGTTTGCTTTGTCGTTGAGGCGGTCACGGTGGATGAACACGGCGAACCGCTTGCCATTTTATCACGCAGAAAGGTGCAGGAGCGCTGTCGGGCGGAATATCTTTCCTTCCTGCGCGCAGGAGATATTGTGCCTGCCTGTGTGACCCATCTGGAGTCGTTCGGCTGCTTTGTGGATATCGGCTGCGGCATTCCGTCACTGATTCCGATCGACGCGATCTCCGTCTCCCGCATTTCGCACCCGGAAGACCGCTTCGTGGTCGGACAGCAGATCCGTGTGATCTTCAAAGGGCGCGACGGAGAGAAGATTCTGCTCTCCCACAAGGAGCTGCTGGGGACGTGGGAGGAAAATGCAGCGCAGTTCAGTCCCGGAGAAACCGTCGGCGGAATCATCCGTTCTGTCGAGGAATATGGAATCTTTGTGGAGCTTGCGCCGAATCTGGCAGGACTTGCCGAGCCGCATCGCACGGTGCGCGTCGGACAGCATGCAAGCGTCTACATAAAGGCGATTCTGCCCGACAGAATGAAACTCAAGCTCGTGATTGTGGACGTATTCGACAGCGACGCACCGCCCGCGCTGCCGCAGTATTTTTACACGGGCGACCATATCACGCGGTGGGATTACACGCCGCACCGCGCGGTCAAACGGATGGTCAGCGAGTTTTCTTAATCTGGTCGCGGTACTGTTTTGCCGCCTGTTCCTGTCGGTTGTCGCCGAATTCGTAGTAGACGCGGTTTTTGATCGCGTCGGGGAGATATTGCTGTTCGACGTAGTGATTGGGGTACGCGTGGGGATATTGATATCCTTGCGCGTGCCCCAGTTTTTCTGCGCCGCCGTAATGGCCGTCGCGCAGGCTGGAGGGGATTGTGCCGCAGTCTTTGCGGCGCAGGTCATCGAGTGCTGCGTCGATTGCCATGATCGCGCTGTTGGATTTCGGCGCGGTGCACAGGAGAATCACCGCTTCTGCGAGCGGAATTCGCGCCTCAGGCAGACCCAGCTGGGTTGCCGCGTCCACACAGGATTTCACAATCGGCATCGCCTGCGGATAGGCAAGCCCGATGTCCTCAGCGGCGATCACCAGCAGACGGCGGATGGGGGAGAGGAGGTCGCCTGCTTCTAAAAGCCGCGCGAGATAATGCAGTGCCGCATTTTCGTCTGAGCCGCGGATGGATTTCTGAAACGCGGAAAGAATATCGTAATGCTGATCGCCGTCGCGGTCATAGCGCATATTGCTCCGCTGGGTGAGCGATTGCGCGGTGTCCAGCGACACAAAAATGTCGTCCTCACGGCGCTCGCCTGCAAGCACGCTCAGCTCCACGGTGTTGATCGCTTTTCGGACATCGCCGCCGCAGCCGCTGGCGATATGTTCACAAACGCCCGTCTCAGGCACGCACGGACACCCCTCGCGCTCTCCCATCAGACGGAAGGCGCGTTCCACCGCAGGGACAAGCTCCTCGGCGGATACGGGGCGGAATTCAAACACGGTCGAGCGGCTGATGATTGCGTTGAATACGGCAAAATAGGGGTTCTCGGTCGTGGATGCGATCAGTGTGATCGAGCCGTTTTCAATATGCTCCAGCAGGCTCTGCTGCTGTTTTTTGTTGAGATACTGAATCTCGTCGAGATAGAGCAGGATACCGTTCATCCCGCTTAAGGTGCGCGTTTCTTCGATGATCTCCTTGATATCTCCGACCGAAACAGAGGTGCCGTTGAGCTTGTGGAGCGTCATACCCGACCGCTCCGCGATCATTCTTGCGAGCGTGGTTTTGCCGATGCCCGACGGCCCGTAGAAGATCATATTCGGAATCACGCCGCGCTCTAAAATACGGCGCAGGGGCTTTCCTTCTCCGAGAATGTGGGATTGTCCGACGACCTCGTCAAGCGAGGCGGGGCGGATGGCGTCAGCAAGCGGTGTCATAGGTGATACAGACCTCCTGTAAAAAAGGGCAACCGATTTCAAGCGGTCGCCCTTTGTTTGTATGTGTGGGATGTGC
>SVNN01000074.1 GCA_015066905.1 Ruminococcus sp. | reverse complement strand
CCGATATCTCAATAACAACATTTTTTTCAGAGAGGATATTCACGCTTGCTTTCTGAGGATTATTGATGTTATCCCAGAAGTCCTGGACAAGCCATTCCGGATCAGGCAGACCGACAACCTGTAGTTTTTTATCGCTGTCTTCCTTGACTCCCAGGAGTATCACACCGCCTAGCGTATTTGCGAAGGAGGAATAGGTTTCCCAGATACTGTTTGGCAATCCACCCGTAGCTTTTTTGGCTTCAATGCGGTTGTTCTCTTTGTATTTTTCTATGTGATTCAGGTCAATCATAATGGGATACCTCCGGTGGGAATGAGAGTACGCAAGAATATGCAAGCAGATGATGTGCTGGACTGCTTTCATACATTATACCACATATTTACCCTATGCGCAACAGACTCCATTCACCGAAGTAACGTGAATGGGAGGGATTGCATATTCCAGAGAGGAATATATGAAAACATCCTCGCGGATTTCCAGCGAGGATGTGTCTTTTATGTTTTCTGAACTCAGTTTAAGTGGATTCGCCATGTCCTGCGTCGAGGATGATTACAGGAGCCTGCTCAACCATACCAATGGTCGGGATCGCGGTTTCGGGCTGGCTTCGCTGCGCGACTGTGATGCCTGCAGCGCAGACTGCAATCGCTGCAGCCACGACGAGTCCTCTGTATAAAATCTGTTTTTTCGGGTGTTTCATGACCGATTCACACTGCCTTTCCAATACAAGCTATATATCGCATGGTATGCGGCGGTGCGCGGTATTATGTCAGTGTCAATCCTCAGTCAGCGGGCAGACTTCGTCAAACAGTGCGTGATATTTCAGCGGAATCCGTTTGTTCATGTGACATTTTCCGAAGTACCACTTGCGGAAGGTGCAGACTTTGCTGATATCTTCGAAGAAGGTATGTACCTCCAGACGCTGCCCCACATCTACCTCCAGACAGTCCTTGAGCGACGCTGGCGGCTCGTGGGAGATGATGTAGTCGATTTTGTTGTCATATTTTGCGAGGTTTTCCATCGCATTCAGAATTTCCTGATAGGACGGCTGTTCGCGTTCCCACCAGTTTTCGGTTTCACGGCGGAATTCGTAGTCGCCGCTGTGACCGCCGCCGAATGCCAGGAAGGTCTCGTCTTCAACAGTATAGATCTCACCGCGCATCAGATGCACCAGATTGCCGCTGATGCGGTGTACCTTGCCGCCGTTCCATTCTTCTACGGGGTAGCGTTCAAGCAGATCGTAGTTTTCGTGGCATCCGTCAACAAATGCAACAGTATATTTCTGATTGCCGATTTTTTTCAGACGCTTCAGCTCAGCTTTGGAGCCGTCCCAGATAAAACCAAAGTCGCCGCAGACGAGCAGCGTATCTCCTGCGCGCAGATGTCTGATATCGGGTGATTTGAATCTGGAATAATCGCCGTGCATATCACCGGTTACATAAATCAAGTGTAATTCCTCCGTTTCCAAGGGTTCCTGTCTATATAGTATATCACAAACTTCGACAGCCGACAACAATTTTTCCGAAAAAATTATTTCCAGGTACTAGCCAGACGCCGAGAAATTTGTTATAATAGGTCTATATGATGATTTACGGAGGGATTTCTGTCTTATGAAACGACTTCTTTCGATATTGACAGCGGCGGTGCTTTGCCTGTCGCTGTGTATGCCGCTTCACGCGTCCGCACTTAGTTTTACAGCTCCGTTTGAGCTGAAGAGCCAGGCGGCGATCCTTTATAATGTCGATACGGATATGATCCTGTACGAAAAGAATCCTGATACGGTGCAGATGCCTGCGCAGCTGGTGCAGCTGATGGTAGCGGCGGTCTGTCTGGAGCAATGCTCCGACATCACCTCTGAAACCGTAACGGCGGACGATATGCTGTTTGCGGAATTCATCCGATATGAATATCCGAGCGATCTGCGCTATGCACAGATCAAGCACGGGGATGAGCTGACGGTAGAGGATCTGATTTACGCGATGCTTCTGACTTCTTCCTGTGAGGCTTCTGTGATGCTTGCCGATTATGTCGGCGGCGGCAGCATCAGCGCGTTTGTGCGGCTGATGAATGAAAAGGCGGCACAGATTGGTCTGCAGGATACGGTGTTTACCAATCCCACAGGATTATATGACGAAGCGCAGGTCACCACTGCATATGACATGATCCGTCTTGCGGATTATGTTTATGACAACAGCAAGCTGAATGCATTTGCAACAACAGGCAGCTATAAGCCGAAGGGATCTGTTACGGACGAGAATGGAAACAAAGTGACATGGACGCACTCGAACATCATGATGGATGAGGACGGCTCTTACTACTACAAAAATGCGGTTGGAATGAAGACCTGCAATTTGCAGAAGTACGGACGGAATATCCTGGTTGAGGCTTCGCGGGACGGTCACACCTACCTCGTTTTACTGATGGGTGCTCCGATTTATGATGAGAACGACGAGCCGCGCTATTATCACATCGAAGAAGCGACGCAGATGCTCGACTGGGCGTTCGGTCATTTTACATATGAAGCCTTGCTCGGTGCCAATGAGGAGATCGACGAGCTGGTGGTAGAAAACGCTAAGGATGAAAACTACGTTATTCTGAAGCCTGCAAAGGAGATTTTAATGCTCTGGCCCGATACGCAGGACCGTGGTGCGATCCAGCGGATCATCACAAAGAATGAAGACGTATCCGCCCCCATCCGCCGCGGTGATAAGCTTGGTGAGATCGAGCTGCGGCTTGCAGGCAGCACGATCTGCAAAACGGATCTGATTGCCGCTAATGAAGTGGAGCGGTCGTTTGTCAAATATAATATGGCGATCATTCCGGATTTTCTGACCTCCAGCTGGATCCGTCTGGCACTCTATGCTTCTCTGTTCCTGACAGCTCTGTATATCCTTGCCTGCTTTCTCTTTTCGCTGGCGCAGCGGCGCGCCGGCACTGCCAAAAAGAAACCCCGCCGCTGATTCAGATCCCTGTCAGGAGGAAATTCTTATCATGCACCTGTTCAAGTTATTTCATACGCTCACGGCATCTGCAGTTGTGCTGAATCTCATTGCCGTTGTGCCTGCCGCTTCTGTTTCTGCGGAAATCATTTCGCAGGGATTCTGCGGAGAATCAATCGAATGGACGCTGTCTGATGACGGCACGCTCACGCTCTCGGGCAGCGGCGAGACATATGATTATCTCTCAGTATCTGACCATCCTTGGCTGACGGATGCAGAGTCCGTTACTGCTGTGACGATCGGAGAGGGGATCACCGTATTGGGCGATTACCTGTTTGCAGAGCTGTCTGCACTCCGCACAGTCGATCTGCCCGATGGTCTGACTGAAATCGGAGCAAGTACATTTTCGCGCTGTGCTGCACTTGGGTCCATTGCACTTCCCGAAACGCTGACAACCATTCAGGAATACGGCTTTTATCAGTCTGGTCTGACAGAGGTGTTTCTGCCGGATTCACTCACTGAGATCGGCTATGAGGCATTCGGCGCCTGCACGCAGCTGACGGGCTTTGCTACTGCTCCCACAAATCCGCATTATACTACTGCTGATGGTGTATTATATACAGCTGATATGCAGACGCTGGTGCGCTATCCGATCGGACTTTCAGAGGGTGTCTACACGGTGCCGGATGTTATCAGTATCGGAGCGGCGGCATTTTCAGGCACAAATTTCACGGATGTCACAATTCCCGGAACAGTGCGGGAGATTGGAGCATATGCCTTTTATGGCTGTTATTCGCTTTGCTCCGTCCATTTTGGCTACGGTGTGAAATCGATCGGTAATCATGCGTTCCGCCTCTGCACATCGCTGTATGATGTGACGCTTCCGAACAGTCTGGAGTCGATTGGTGTGTATGCATTCCGGGACTGCTTATCGCTCACGGTTCTTCAGCTCCCGTTTCGTCTGTGTGAGATCTATCACGAGAGCATTCAGACGGATTCTCTGCGTACTGTCTACTGCTTTGCAGACTCCTATTCCGCTTACGTCGCCGGATATTACGGATATGATCTTCGTTATCTGGGAGATATGAACAGCGACAAGAGTGTAAACACCAACGATGCAGTTTCCATTCTGAAGCTTTATTCGCAGTCGCTGCTCGGGAAGCCTGTAACAGATTCCAGAGTCCGCCGCATGGCTGATCTGAATCTCAGCGGCTCGGTGGATCTGCTGGACGCGGTTGCCGTGCTGCGATATGATAGCTACACGGTACTCGGACAGACGCCCGACTGGGGTGTCATTCTGCCCTGATCTGCAAATAACCTGCCCATTTACCCGGGCGGGTTATTTTTATGCTGAAACACTTGCAATCACAAAGAAATTGTGGTATTATAATAAAGTATGTAAAATCAGATTTTCAGGAGGTAATGATTATGACGTATAAAGAGAGCTTTATCCAGTTTATGGTTGAGAGCGGTGTGCTGACTTTCGGTGAATTTACCCTCAAGAGCGGTCGTCTTGCTCCGTATTTCATCAATGCGGGCAACTATAACACCGGCGCACAGCTTGCAAAGCTGGGTGCATTCTATGCCGCTTGCATCAACGAGAATAAGATTGAGGCTGATACCTTGTTCGGACCTGCATACAAGGGCATTCCGCTGTCTGTTGCGGCAGCAACTGCACTGTATCAGAATCATCAGAAGGAAGTATACTACTGCTTCGACCGCAAGGAGGTCAAGGATCACGGCGAAGGCGGAATGTTCGTCGGCAAGCAGCTGGAAGACGGCGAAAAGGTCGTAATCATCGAAGACGTTATGACTTCCGGTAAGGCGCTCAGAGAGGTTCTGCCGAAGCTCCAGTCCGCGGCAAATCTGAACATCACCGGCATGGTTATCACCGTTGACCGTATGGAGCGCGGTCTGAACAGCGAAAAAAGCGCGGTTCAGGAAGTATACGACGAGTTCGGCATTCCCGTTTATTCTATCGTTACCATGAATGACATCATCCAGGCGATCCGCGACGAAGTCATTCCGGGCAAGGAATATCTCGACAAGATGCTTGCATACCGTGAGCAGTACGGCGTAAAGAACTGATTATAAGGAGGGCTGGATTGTGCATGTAACATTGCTCGGCTACACGCCGATGCCTGAAAAGACCATAGCGGCGGCGGCAAAGCTCTGTTATTCCGATACAGGTGCGTCTGATCTGATGGACGGGCTTGATGATGAAAAAACCGCCCGTTTTCTGGATATGCTTGCCAGTATCGGACACGAAAGCCCGATTGAACATGCAAGCTTCACCTTCGCGATCGAAGGTGTCTCGCGCACCCTGCTGGCACAGATTACCCGACACAGAATCGCTTCGTTTTCTGTGCAGAGTCAGCGCTATGTCAGACAGGATAATTTTGTCTATATCACACCGCCTGCAATCGCAGAGGATGCTGACACCCATCAGCTGTTTGATGACGCAATGCAGGCGTCTTATGAAGCATACAATCATCTTGCCGATGCACTTGCTGCAAAGCATAAAGCGGCGCTGACTGCTGCTGGTATGGACGAAAAGGAAGCGGCAAGAAAAGCCGAAAAGATGGCGATCGAGGATGCTCGTTTTGTTCTGCCGAATGCTTGTGAAACCAAGATGGTCGTCACGATGAACGCAAGAAGCCTGCACAACTTTTTCCGTATGCGCTGCTGTCGTCGGGCACAGTGGGAGATCCGCGACCTCGCGACGGAAATGCTGCGTCTTTGCAGTGCGGCTGCACCCGCACTATTTGCACATGCAGGCCCTCCTTGCTGCAGTGGTGCCTGCCCTGAGGGGAAGATGTCCTGCGGGAAAATGGCTGAGGTGAGAGAATCGTTCAAGGCGGTGCGAAATGGGTAAATTGATTGTTCTGGACGGCCTTGACGGCAGCGGAAAATCCACACAGTTTGCGTGCCTTCAGACCAGACTGCTCGAAGCGGAAGTCCCGTTTCTGCCAATCAGCTTTCCGGATTATGAAAAGCCGTCCTCAGCACTGGTACGGCAATATCTAGCAGGCGATTTTTCCAGCTCTGCAGGTGGCGTCAATGCCTATGCGGCATCCAGTTTTTATGCCGTTGACCGCTATGCGAGCTACAAGCAGGTGTGGGAAGAAGCATATCTTTCCGGCAAGCTGATCCTTGCCAGCCGTTATGTCACTTCCAATGCCATTCATCAGATGGGCAAGCTGCCGCAGTCGGAGTGGAACAGCTATCTCGACTGGCTGGCGGAGTATGAATATGAAAAGCTCGGCCTTCCGCGTCCCGACCAGGTCATTTTTCTGGATATGCCGCTTCACGTTTCTCAGCGTCTTTTGTCTGCACGTTACGACGGGGATGAAACGAAGAAGGACATTCACGAGGCGGATCTGGATTATCTCAGAACCTGCCGGACCTCCGCGTTATATGCGGCGGAGCGTCTTGGATGGGATGTTGTAGCCTGCAGCGACGGAGAGAATCCTTACTCTGTCGAGCAGCTTTCTGAAACACTCTGGAATCTGATTAAAGGAACGGTTTCATGTTAGAATTTCACGAACTCACACTGAATGATCTCGAATGGGCAAGGGCTGCACTCCGTGCCTCAGATTTTATGGGATGTGAGTACAGCTTTGCAAATAATCTTGCATGGCGGCGGCTGTATCATACGACAGTTGCTTTCTATAACGGTTTTTTCATCAACAAGGCGGAGATCGGCGGTGTGCCGCATTTCACTTATCCTGCGGGAGAAGGCGATACAGATTCGATGCTGCGCGCGCTGATGGACTATGCCAATGGACAGGGCTATCCGCTGATTCTCACCGGTGTGACCAAGCCTTTGCTGACACAGATTCAATCATTGTTCCCCGACACCTTTGATGTTCTGCACACAGAGGATTCGGATGATTATATCTATCACGCGTCCGACCTTGCATCACTTGGCGGACGGGCATATCATCAGAAGCGGAACCATCTGCACAGATTTGAAAAATACGGCGGCATCTATGCACCGCTTGAAGAAAAGGATTTTGACGACTGCATCACGCTCAGTGCGGTGACCTATAACACGAAGAACGGACAGTCGGATGAATCCAGCCGCGTGGAACAGTTCGTGATCCACACGCTGTTTTCCCATTTCCATGCGCTTGGTCTGAACGGCGGAACGATTCGTGTGGACGGACAGCTGGTGGCATTCTGCATCGGAGAACAAATCAACAGCAACACACTGAATGTGCATATCGAGAAGGCGGATACGTCGTTTGACGGCTCGTTCGCCGCGATCAATAATATGTATGCAAAACACGCGGCAGGGGACCTGCCCTATATCAACCGCGAGGAGGATATGGGACTTGAGGGACTGCGCAAGGCAAAGCGCTCCTATCGGCCTGCATTTATGCTGGAGAAGCATATGCTGACACAGCGCGGTTTTGCAGCTGCGAAACAGGAGGACTGACAAATGATCTATGTATTTTTGGCAAGCGGATTTGAAGAGATTGAAGCACTGGCACCTGTTGACTGTCTGCGTCGCGCAGGATATGATGTGAAGATCGTCGGCGTCGGCGCTGAAGCGATCCGCGGTTCGCATGATATTGTGGTTGGTGCTGATCTTACCGCTGATGAGATCCTTCTGGATGACAGTCTGGAGATGATCGTTCTGCCCGGCGGCATGCCAGGTACGCTGAATCTGGAGGCGTCTGCACAGGTGCAGAAAGCAATTTCTTTCTGTATCGAGCATGATAAATTTATCGGCGCGATCTGCGCTGCGCCGTCGATTCTTGGGCATCTGGGACTGCTTGACGGGAAGAATGCTACCTGTTATGCAGGCTTTGAGACTCAGCTTGGTTCCGCGAATGCAACTGGCGCCCCTGTGGAAGTTGCAGGAAAGATCATCACCGCACGTGGTGCAGGCGTTGCAGTTGAGTTTGCGCTTACGCTGGTCGGCTGTCTGAAGGGTGAAACCGCGCAGCAGAAAATGACAGAGGCGCTGATGTGCAGATGACGGATGCAAAAACGGCATTGCGTAAAGAGCTGACAGCAGTCCGCAGGCGGCTTGCAGCCGAGGGTAATCAGACGCGCGACGCGCAGATTCTTTCCAATCTGGTCGCGCTGGATGCGTATCAGTGCGCAGAGGTTCTGCTTTGCTATCATGCCACAGCGTTTGAGGTAGGAACTGTGGATCTGATCCGCAGTGCGCTTTCTGACAAAAAGACGGTTGCGCTTCCTTGCTGTGATCCATCCACACACACGATGTCGTTTTATTCCTTTTCTGATTTGTCTGATCTTGTGCCATCCCATTACGGGATCTGTGAACCGCCGCAGACGCCCGAACGTCTGGTGACGGATCTTTCCCGTGCAATTTGTATCGTCCCTGCGCTGAGCATAGATCATGCAGGAAACCGGCTGGGATACGGCGGCGGCTATTACGACCGCTTTCTTGCACAAAATCCGTCTTTGATGACGATCGGACTTTGTTACAGTGAATGCTGCCGGGAGTCAATCCCCGCACAGATACATGATATTCCGCTCCGGATGGTGATTACCGAGGATGGTCACCGCGTGATCGGCCAGCGGAGAAGTTTGGAGGAAAACCATGCAGGATAAATTTCATGACGGGCAGAAGTCTGATAACGATCTGCTGATCGATCAGCTGCTTCGCGAAGCAGCTCCCGCTCCGCAGGAGGACGATTTCGGCGCTGATTTTGAGGAGGATGCGGCTTCTGTTTATGAAACGAACAGTGCTGATATCACCGAGTTTGAACCGCCGGATCCGATCGCTTTTGATGCGCCCGATGCGGATGACGATCCGTATGAGGATGCATCCGAACATGATCCGAAGGATGATACTTACACGTTCCGTCCGGTTCCTGCAAGGGTACAGGTCAGTGAGTCGGATCTGGACGCAGGAGAAGCGGTCAGACAGCGCCGCGCAGAAGACAGCGCCAGAAAACGTACCAGACAGACGGCGCCGGCACGGAAAAAGAAGCCTGTGCGTGCCGCCGCGCAAAAGCCAGCACCGAAAAAGCGCATGCGCCGGCGTAAAAAGAGCAATCTGCCTTTTGTTCTGGTCTGGACCACACTGATGGTTGCAATTGGTATCGTTTTGTCTGCTGCGATCATCGCGCTTGGTAAGGATGTTCTGGCAATCGGAAAAAGCGGCATGGACAAGATCATTGTTGTAGAGAGCGGCTCGTCTACGGATGATATTGCGCAGCTCTTATATGATGAAGGAATCATCCGTGTGCCGAAGATGTTCAAACTGATGTCCCGCCTCAAGGGTGCCGATGGCTCCTATGTTGCCGGTGAGCATGTCGTCAGCGCGGAATACACATATGAACAGCTGATCGTTACGCTTACAAAGCCCGTAGCGGCTGAAACCGTAACGGTGACGATCACCGAGGGAACCAGACTGATTGATGCAGCGCAGCAGCTGGAGGATGCGGGTGTTTGTGACGCAAGCCGATTCATCTACTTCTTTAATGCTGGCGGTTATGAGTATGAGTTTGAAGATAAGCTTCCTGCAGCAAGTGCAACCAGATTCTATAAAATGGAAGGTTATCTCTTCCCGGATACCTATGAATTCTATGTGGATATGGATCCTGAGCTTGCCTGCCAGAAGATCTATGCGCGTTTTGATGAGATCATGTCTGAGGGCGTGATCGAAAAGACGGGTAAGACCTATTACGAAACTATGGAAGAACAGGGCTATACGCTCGATCAGGTTATTACACTTGCTTCGATCGTGCAGTGTGAAGCACCGACGATGTCGTCGATGCAGATGGTTTCTTCTGTATTCTGGAATCGTCTGAACAACAGCACGATGTTCCCGTCTCTGCAGTCTGACCCGACCACAAAATATGTCAATGAGGTGATTCGTCCGAATATCTCTGTCAACGACGAAACCATCTTTACAGCGTATGATACTTACCGCGGACAGGGACTTCCGCCCGGTGCGATCTGCAACCCAGGAAAGGATGCGATCGAAGCGGTGCTGAATCCTGCTACGAGCAAGTATTACTTCTTCTGTGCGAATGTAGATACCAAGGAGATCTTCTATGCGGTAACAAACGAGGAGCATGAAGAGAATCTTGCAAAGATCAAGCGTCAGCAGTCCGGTGAGGAGATGGCAGGCGATCCGGCTGAAGGAGAGGGTACTGATGAATAACCGAAGACCTGAAATCCTTGTTCCTGCGGGAGACCGCGAGCGTTTTGATGCGGCACTCGATTTTGGAGCGGACGCAGTTTATCTCGGCCGAGAAACATTCGGGATGCGTGCAGGCCCTGCAAATTTCAGTTATGACGCGTTGTGTCAGGCGGTTTCTGACGCGCATGCACGCGGTGTTAAGGTGTATCTCACCTCTAACACATTGCCGCGGAATGAGGAACTTCCGCGTTTTCCACAATTTGTAGCGGAGGCGGTATCTGCTGGTGTAGACGCTATGATCGTGGCAGATCTGGGTCTGTTTTCGATGATCCGAAAGCTTGCGCCTGATATGGAAATTCATATGTCTACCCAGACGGGAATCGTCAACCATGAAACTGCAAATCTGCTCTATGAGATGGGCGCAAAGCGTGTTGTTCTGGCGCGTGAGCTTTCCCTGGATGAGATTGCTGAAATCCGCGCAAAGACGCCGAAGGATCTGGAGATCGAGGTGTTTGTACATGGCGCAATGTGTGTTTCATTTTCAGGACGATGCCTGCTGTCAAGTTATCTGACCAACCGAGATGCCAACCGCGGCGCGTGTGCACAGCCATGTCGCTGGGGGTATCATCTGATGGAGGAAAAGCGTACCGATCAGTTCTTTCCTGTTTTTGAGGATGAAAAAGGAACAT
>SVNN01000073.1 GCA_015066905.1 Ruminococcus sp. | reverse complement strand
CGCTCTTCCGATCTGCAGCATCATAATACTGCGGATGTAGCCGACCGTCGCCTGCGGATTCGACATCTGCTCGAGCATAGCGGAAGGGGGGCGCTGCTGCTGAATATTTCCCGTGTTCTGCTGCAGGATCTCGCTCTCCGGCGTCATCTTCAATACGCGCGAAAGATCCTGAAAATCAACTGCCGCACCATCAGTCGAACGCTGTTCCTTGACCGGAACGACAATGTTCTTATTGGTTATTGGTGTTGTAACCTTGGAAATATCAGCCACAGTTCTCCCCCCTTTTTCATCCTTTGATCAAACCCCGTGCCGTGCGTTATCCGCGCAGTGAATTGATTACCTGCTCAACCTCATCCGCGGTGGTCACAACGCGGGCGGAAAACTGATATGCCTTCTGGAGTACGATGACATCTGCCATCGTCTGGGCAACATCGACGTTGGAGTTTTCCACAACGCCCTGATACAGTTCATATTCGTCATCAGCCGCAGCCTGCGCCTCGCCGGAAATCTCATTCGGGCGGAAGATGGCGCCGTCCAGCCGCTGCAGTCCGAACGGATTCGGGAAGGTGAACAGACCCAGCATCGGGCCGACCGCGTCGGTATCCGGCGTGTTGGAACCGTCGTCCTTATACGGCACAACGATACGTTCATAGTTCTGGTCAAGAATATACTCGCCCTCAGAGTTGACGAGATAGAGCGTACCGTTTTCCAGACTCATACTGAACGAGCCGTCACGCGTATAAACGATCTCGCCGCCGCGGGCTTCCACTGCAAACAGTGCTTCGCCTGTGATGGCGAAATCAAGCGGATAGCCTGTGGTCTGAAGATTGCCCTGTGTAAAAAGCAGATCCTGATTCTGGATCTTAACACCGGTGCCGGCTTCGATCTTCTCGTCACCCTCCAGCTCGCGGTTGATGTTCGCGTCCATATGGTTGGAGATCAGCTGACGGAACTCGCCCTTGGTTGCCTTGTAGCCATAGGTGCCGACGTTGACCAGGTTATGTGCGGAAATATCCATACCGGTCTGATATGCCATCAAGCCGGAACGACCTGTATAAAATGCACGATTCATCTGAAATTACCTCCCCTTTTCATCAGGTGATGCTTGCAAGCCCTGCGGCTCTCGCATTCATCTCGTCTACGATACGGAGCGCGGTCGCATTCGACTGCAGCGAACGCTGCGCCTCGATCAGACGGGTGTATTCATCATTCATATCTACATTGGAGCGCTCGATCGTATACTGATATACGGTCGGATTCTGTACCACATCGGTTTCAGTTGCAACAAGGAAGCCGTTTTCCAGCTTATTCACCGCTGCCTCCTCGGTCGGCTGGGTGATCAGCAGCTCGCCGAGCAGATTGCCCGCCAGGTCGTAGATGCCGCCCTCTAAGGATACGTGAAATTCCGAGCCGCCGACATAGATCTCACCGTCGGTACCAAGCACTCTGCCGACATCGCCGAGAATCAGATAGCCCTCTTCGTCGATGTTGAAGTTGCCGTTGCGGGTGAGATAGGTCGCCTCGTTTCCGGCGATGTTGAAATATCCCTGACCTGCCAGTGCCATATCAAACGGGCTGTAGGTCTCCTCCAGCGAGGAGGTATCGAACAGGGTCTCGACCTCTTCCACGATGAGTGCAGGATCGCCCTCGCCGATGCGGGTGTACTGGCCGTTTTCAATTCTCGTCAGCAGATTCTGCTCAAAGGTCGAGGTGATCACGCGGTCAGCGCGGTAGCCGTTTGTCTGGGAATTGACAAGGTTGTTACCGGTTGTGTTGATGATCCGCTGCTGGGTGAGGATACCCGAAGCGGCAGTATAAAAACCTGAAATCATGTGTTTCTCCTTTGTTTAACAGCGGATATAGTCCGCCATGGTTTCTTTGAGTTTCTGTATCACGCGGCTGTGAATCTGGGAAACGCGCTGCACACTGACCTCGATCACCTTGGCGATTTCTGTCAGCGTCAGATTTTCGTAGTAGTAGAGCGTCAGAACAAGCCGTTCGCGGTCATTCAGTCCGGAGATTGCTTCCGTCAGTGCGTCATGCAGCTCTGTGCGGAGCAGATGGCTCTCCGGCGTTTCATCATCGCTGGTTGCCTGTTCCAGTGCTGTTCCCATCTGGGAAACGTTCTGAATCAGCTCCTCAAACGAGAAGGTCACGGAATTTGCGGATTCCACACTCACCTGCCGCAGACGTTCCACGGACATATTCAGCTCTGCCGCAAGCTCTGCCTCAGTCGGACTGCGCCGCAGTTCGCTGCAAAGCTTGCTTTCTGCCGCCGCAATCTCCTTTGCTGCGGTACGGACACGCCTGGGAATCCAGTCCTGTTTCCGCACCAGGTCGATCACCGCACCGCGCACGCGCAGGAACGCATACGGCTCAAACGGGATCCCCTTGGTGGGATCATACCGGTCGATACAGTCCATCAGCGCGATCATGCCCTGGTTAATCATATCCTCCACCTGCGCGTAGCTTGCGGACAGACCGCGCAGCTGCATCGCTACGGTTTTCGGGACATGCTCAAACTCCAGCACAAGACGGTTGCGGATGGATTTATCGCCTGTGGATTTATACTGTGCATGAAGCGCCAGAAACGCCTCTTCTGTAATCTTTTCAGTCTTGGTCATTCCTTAAGCGCCCCCTTTTTGTCTGTTTATACGGAAATTGTACCGAGTGCCTGCACAACCACCTGTGTGTCGATCTCATTGAACGACAGCACCACCACGTTCGGATAGAACTGATCGATCAGTTTTTTGAAATACACGCGGACGATCGGGGATGTCAGAACGATCGGCACCTGAACAAGATCCTTGATCTTGTCAATCTGCTGTGTCGTACCTGCGACAATCTTCTGGATGCTCTGCTGATCCAGTGCGAGGTAAGAACCGCTGTCAAGCTTTTTGACCGCACCCATGATCATAGATTCCACACTGGCATCCAGACTCAGCACCTTCATCTGTCCTGCCTCAGAGAAGCGGCGCGAAATTGCGCGCTTGAGCGACTGACGGACATATTCGGTGAGCATATCGGTATCCTTGATCTTCACGCCGTAATCGCCGAGTGTTTCGAGAATAGTTTCGAGATCGCGGATCGGAACGCCCTCCTGCAGAAGCTTTGCAAGCACCTTCTGCAGATCGCCGATTGCGATCGGATTGGGGATCGTATCCTTGACGATTGCCGGATTGGTCTTTTTAAGATTCTCCAGCATGTTGTTGATCTCTCCGCGGTTCAGCAGCTCATAGGCATGCGCCTTGATGACCTCGGAGAAATGTGTGACAATCACGGAGGTCGGGTCGATCAGCGTGTAGCCCAGAAGCTCTGCCTTGACCTTCTTGTCCTCGGAGATCCACTTCGCCTTGATGCCGAATGCAGGCTCGATTGTGTCGATGCCCTCTACAACGTCCTCCGCCTCTGATGGCGCAAGACCGAGGTAATGGTCCACGAGAATATCGCCGCGGGCAACCTCTTCGCCCTTCAGACAGATCGCATACTGGTTCGGATTGATCGTGCCGCTGTCAGTCAGCTGGACGGTCGGAACGATCATACCCATCTCCTGCGCATACTGCTTACGGAACATGACCACACGGTCCAGAAAGCTGCCGCCGCTTGCCTCATCGACCAGCGGAATCAGGCTGTAACCGAATTCGATACGGATCGGGTCTACATTCAGCAAGCCGTAGAGATTATCAATGTTGCGGTAATATGCCGCCTCGCTGGTGATCTCCTCCTTGGGTGCGCCGTCGCCCTCTGCAAGCGCAAGCTCAGGCGATTTCTTCGGCTTTCTTGTGAGCAGATAGCTGCCCGCAAAGAGAAGTCCTGCAAAAAGGATGACCTGTACAGGCGGAAAGCCGATTGCAATTGTGCAGAGCAGGGCGATGCCTGCAATCAGCATAACGCGCGGCTGAGAAAGAAACTGCTTGGTAAAGTCGATGTTGATATCCGCGTCAGAGGTAGAACGTGTTACCATCATACCGGTGGAAACGGAGATCAGCAGTGCGGGAACCTGTGACATCAGACCGTCACCGACAGTCGCGATGCTGTAAGTAGAGATCGCCTGCGAAAAGCCCATGCCTTCACCGATCAGACCGATACAGATACCGCCAATGAGGTTGATGAGCGTAACGACGATCGACATGATCGAGTCGCCTTTTACAAACTTCGAAGCACCGTCCATCGCGCCGAAAAAGCTCGCTTCGCGCTGGATCTTGCTGCGGCGCACACGCGCTTCCTGCTCGTCGATCAGTCCGGAGCTGAGGTCAGCGTCAATCGCCATCTGTTTACCCGGCATCGCGTCGAGCGTAAAGCGGGCAGATACCTCTGCGACACGCTCAGAGCCCTTGGTGATGACCAGAAACTGTACGAGGACGATAATCAAAAAGATGACCAGACCGACCGCGACGTTGCCTTTGATTACAAACTCGCCGAACGTCTTGACGACCTCGCCCGCATATCCCTGCTGGGTGAGGATCGAACGCGTCGAGGAGATATTCAGACTCAGACGCATCAGCGTTGTAACGAGCAAAAGCGTCGGGAACACAGAGAATTCCAGCGTTTCCTTGACGTACATCGTAATGAGCAGAATGATGAGCGAGAGCCCGATCTGCGCGATGAACAGAAAATCCAGAATCACGGTAGGCAGCGGTACGATCAGCAAAAAGACGATCAGAACGATAAACGCCGCTATCATGTTGTCAGATAAAAATTTAACCAGTTTATTCAAGCGAATCGATACCCTTCTTTTGCAGTCCGTAAATATAAGCGATTACCTCTGCCACGGCGTTGTAGAACTCCTTGGGGATCTCCCGGTCGAGATCAACCTTGTCGTACAGCTCCCGTGCCAGCGGTTTGTTTTCGATACAGGGAACACCATGCTCCTCCGCAACTGCAACAATGCGGAGCGCGAGCATATCCTGCCCCTTGGCAACAACCAGCGGAGCAGCGTGTTTTTCCGGATCGTATTTGAGCGCAACAGCGAAATGTGTCGGGTTACGGATGATGACATTTGCCTCAGGCACCTGCTGCATCATTCTGCGCCTTGCCATTTCCTGCTGCTTGGATTTGATTTTTCCCTTGATCTGAGGATCACCCTCGGTGTTCTTATACTCCTCCTTGACTTCCTGCTTGGTCATACGGAGATTTTTCTCATACTGCCAGCGCTGATAGAGAAAGTCCGCTGCTGCAAGAAAGACAAAGGCGATGACGACGCGGTTGATGATCGCCATCAGAACGCCGCCTGCATAATCCACAACCGACATCAGGTCCATATCAATGAGCTTGGACATTTCCGGCAGCTCGTCCTTGATGACGCTGTAAATTACGAACAGGAGAATGATGATCTTTAAAATGGATTTGAGCAGCTCAACGAGTCCTTTGAGCGAAAAGAGCCGCTTAAAGCCCTCAATGGGATTCATCTTTGAAAACTTCGGAGCCAGCTGCTTGAATCCGAAAAAGCCTCTGGTCTGTGCCAGTCCGGCGATGATGCCGCAAAGACCCGTGATCAGCAGGATCGGCAGTGCGATCAGTCCAAAGGAAAGCGCACAGCGGATAAAGAGTGCGGATGCGTCGCCTGCGCCGAACTGCTCCGTATGAGGAATCATCTCGAAACAGCCGGTCAGAAAGCTCTGAAGATTTCCCGACATAAAGGTGAAGAGAAAGCTGAACCCATAAAACGCCGCGATCAGTGTGACTGCGGTCGAGATCTCCTTACTCTGAAGGATATTACCCTCTTTTCGTTGATCTTTCCGTTTTTTGGGCGTGGCTTGCTCGGTTTTATCTTCCGATGATTCCGGCAAAGCCATATCCCCCCTTTATGGTACGCCCGTTGCGGGCTTGGTTGCTTTTATGAAACAATCGCGTAAAGCGATTCCTGGATGGCATTCATCATTTTGATGATGTAGTTGTCGATAAAGACGCAGATCGGGCTTGCCAGCAAGAAGAGCATCAGGATCGCAAGGATGATCTTCAGCTGCATATTGACGACAAAGACGTGAATCTGCGGAATCAGTTTCATCAGGATGCCGAGTGACACTTCGAGGATCAGCTCTGCCGCGACGAACGGGAAGGTCAGCCGCAGCGCCAGCGAAAACACGCTGGAAAAGAGCGTCATCGCAAAATCGGGAGCCGCTTCCAGATTCAGATTCGGCGCACCGATCGGCAGAAGCTCATAAGAGCTTGCCGCGATGTGGATCAGCACCAGATGGCTGTTGGTCACAAAGAAATATGCCAGAAAGATGACATTGAGCAGTGTGCCGGAAAAGGCTGTCTGCACCTTTGTACCGGGATCCATCGTTTTTGCCATTGCCAGACCGAACTGGGTATCCATGATATCCGCCGCCGTCATCAGCATATAGTAAAAGAGGATCACCACAAAGCCGAACACCAGTCCGACTGCCAGCTCACGGAAGATAGCAAGCACAAACTCAAAGCCCTCTACCGAAAGCTCTGTCGGCACCGGCAGCGTCGGAGCGAGGAGCAATGCCGCGCCGAACGGAATTGCCGCGCGCAGCTGCGCCGGAATCTGCTGCCGTGCAAGGATCGGGTTAAACGCGATGATGCCCGCGAACCGGACAAAAACCAGGATATAAACGCGGACAAGATCGGTCGTAATTGTCAGTGATGTCACAGCACGTTCCTCACAAGCCGGCGATCCGCTCAAAGATCTGCGAGAAGAACTCCTGGATCAGGGTGATCATCCATGAGCCGAGCACAAGCAGAAGCAGAGCAATTACCAGCACCTTCGGCACGAAGGTCAGCGTCTGTTCGTGAATCTGCGTAGCGGCCTGGAAGATTGCCACCACCAGACCGATGATGATACTCGCAATCAGCAGCGGAGCCGCCATACAAAGCGCCGTATACATCGCAGAATAGAACAAGTCAAGAATATCGACCTTTGTCAAGCCAACCCCTCCTTACGGGATACCGTGCTAATGGAAACTGACGATCAGGGATTCAAACAGAAGGTTCCAGCCGTCAGCAAGAATGAAAAGCATGATCTTGAATGGTGTAGAGATCATCGTCGGCGGCAGCATCATCATACCCATCGACATAAGGGTACTCGACACGACCAGATCAATGATCAGAAACGGGATATAGAGCAAGAAGCCGATCAGAAAGCCGCGCTTCAGTTCACTGGTCATAAACGCCGGGGTGATGATCAGAAGGCTGAGATCCAGAAGATCCTCCTGGCTCTCGATCGTGGACATATCCACTGCGCCCTGCTCATCGGCAAGGGAGAGGAAGAGGTCGAGATCCTCATCATACACCTGCTTGAGCATAAAGGTTTTGAGCGGCACAACCGCCGTATCCATAAACTCCTCCTGCGTCAGCTCGCCCTCCTTATAGGGCTTGTACGCGGATTCGTTGATCTCTGTCAGCGTCGGGAACATGATGAAGAGCGTCAGAAAGATCGCAATTCCGATCAGCACCTGATTCGACGGAGATGTATTGGTTCCGAGCGCCGTTCGCAGAAATGAGAGTGAGATGATGATCCGCGTAAAGCAGGTCATCATAATCAGAAAACTCGGGATCAGCGCGATGAACGCAAGCAAAAAGAGCAGATCCAGCGTACTGGACTGATCTGTCGCTTCGCCGGAGTTGATGTCAACGGAAATCGAGGACTCCGCGCCTGCGGTGATGCTCATCACAGC
Organism: Ruminococcus sp.; assembly: GCA_015066905.1. Lineage (GTDB taxonomy): Bacteria > Bacillota > Clostridia > Oscillospirales > Ruminococcaceae > Ruminococcus_F. Next base: position 3,310 of record SVNN01000073.1, on the reverse strand, counting down.
CACACAGCCGATGATCACGGCGATGCACGTCAACAGACAGAGCAGCGTCTTTTTCAGATTTTTGGTGCGGAACCGATCAAGTCTCATCATCTTCCGCCCCCTTTTCGATTTCCGGTTTCTTGTTCTTAGATAAGCGTTCCTGTGCTGCCTTGCGAAGCGCCGCGGCAAAATCCAGCGGTTCATCCGTATCCTGCACAGTCACGAGCTTGTCACCGTCCAGCTCGCCCAGACAGGTGATGCCATCCTTGGTGGATGCAAGCAAAAAAGTCTTGTCCGCCGCACGGACGATATACAACTGTTTGTTCGGCGCGATCGCCATGGTTTCGATCAGCTGAAGATTCCGCCCCGCCGCATTGTACCGCTTGCCGATGAGCTTGGATACCACATAGGCAAGGTACATCACAACGAGGAAGATGACCAGAACGAACAGAACGGTTCCGATCGCTTCGATCAGCTGAAACTCCTGCACCAGCGCAAACAGCGGCTTGTGTATCATTCGTTGCGGTTCCTTTCACCAAGCTCTCTGGTGCTGACGATCTCGGTCACGCGTACCGCAAAGTTGTCATCGATGACAACCACGTCGCCGCGTGCGATCAGCTGGCCGTTTACAACGATATCAACCGGCGCACCTGCCTGCTTCTCCAGACCGATTACAGTACCCTGCGTGAAATCCATGATCTCGCGCATCTTCTTCTTGGTTTTGCCAATCTCGACAGTCACGTTCAGCGGAACGTCCATCAGAAGATCCATATTGCCGTGGCGCAGCGATTCGCCCAGCACGCCGCCTGCCGCAAATTCGGGGAAGCGCACATTCTGCATACGCATGGAACCCTGCGGTTCGGAGGATACCTGCGGCTGATCTGCCGGTCCGATGTTGTTCTGGATGCCGCGGACAGGCGCCTGTGCACCGACGTTGTTGATGATGTCAGCAGGTTCGCTGTGCTGCACGGGCTGCTTTGCGAGGGTAATATCCACTGCGCCGCCTGCCGGCTGCTGTGCGGATGCGGGCTTCTGTGCGGGCTGTGCCGCTGCCGCCTGCTGATTGCAGATGCGTGCGACCATCAGCTCGGAGAGCATATTGTCCAGCACCATGCAGTAGCAGCTGCTCATAATATCCTTGACGCCGAACTGCGTATTCAGGTTGACCACCTGTTCCGACGCGCCGCAGCCGAAATATTTCTCGACCTCGGTCATCGCCTCCAGCACGGTGATCTCGTTGACGGAAACCTGTACGGTTTCACCGAGGAAGCCCGAAAGCGTCGTGCTGTAAGAGGTGAGCATCTGGCTCAGCAGTTCGCGGATCGTGTTGAAGGTAATGTCATCAAGCTCCAGCTCGCTGTCCTCGTCGTCGGGGGATTCTTCGATGTTCATCAGAAGATTGAGAAGCTGCTTGATGTCTGACTGACCGAGGATGATGGCGCACTTGCCGCTCATCGCACCGGCATATTCCAGCTTTGCGCAGATCGCAGGGATCAGACCGAAGATCTCAAGATTGTCGATCTCCGCAATATCTGCGTTTGTTGCGTGCATTGTAATTTCGTGGTTGAGGAGCTTTTCGAGCATCTCTGCCGCTGAAACCAGACCGACGTTGATCGTATCGCGGACCGCGTCAAGCTGGGCTGTACTGAATTGAATCTGTTCACTCATGAATCCTAGTTCTCCTTCCTGGCTGCGTCACCATTTCAATTGCTGCGCTTCGTTTTCGGATATAATGTCGCAGATCTTGACCGCCTTGCGGATCTTCTGCTGTCCGAGTTTTGCAGTAAACCACGGAACATCGTCCACGGTTACGAAAATATCGCTGTCCACCTTGCGTCCGAGCGGAATGATGTCGCCCTTCTGGAGGTTCACAACCTCCTGGGTATCCAGCTGGACGGTGCCAAGCAGTGCCTTGATCTCCAGATCGGTGCCGGAAAGCGCACGGTAAATCAGCTCGCGGCGTGCACGTTCCTTCTCGGCATCTGCCCTGAGCAGACTTCTGCCATATTTTCCGCTGACCGCCGAGGAGTTGAGGATCGCGTCCAGACTCACGGCTGACAGACAGATACTGATCGTGTCTACAATATCGCGCATACGGATCTCAAAGCTCATCACGATGACGGTGTCATCCGGTGAAAGCACCTGTGCGATACGCGGATTGGTTTCAAACGAGCTGATGCCGCAGTCGGTTTCAATCAGCGCGTTCCATGCCTCTCCGACATATCCCGTCAGCTTACCGTACATATGCTTCAAAATCTCGGTTTCGATCTCGGTATATCCGCGCTGGTACTTATATCCCGTTCCCGGGCCGCCCAGCAGTATGTCGATCAGAAAGAAGTTGACCGTCGGCGGAATATGGAGAATCATTGTGGTCGGCGCCATATCCGGGATCTTCGGTGCAAAGTCCAGCAGACCAATCAGGGTCTTATCCGGCAGATCGTTGATATATTCCGCGTAGCGCCGCTCCTCAAGCCGATTTACATTCACCTCACAGAACACACGGAGAATGCTCGAAAGATTCGACGCAAAGATTCTCGTGATATTCTCGTTGACGGTATTCAGATCACGCAGGTGCTCCCTTGTGAACTTTTTCGGTTTGCGGAAGTCATATTCCTTGATGCGCGAAGCCAGCTGTTCCGCGGCGGGAGTTGTATACCGCGGCGGTTCAAACCGCTTGGCTCCAGCGATATTCGGCTGATTCATGATTCATCTCCTAAAGTGTAAATATCGGCTGATTGTGTCTTAGTCCTGCACGATGTCGCCCACGTTGCCGTGCGAAAGATCACCCGTTGCACCGGCAAGTGCCTGTACCAGCTCGGAATTCTGTCCAAGCTCAGACTTCTTGCTGATGATGACGATCTCAACGCGGCGGTTCTTCTGTCGGCCTTCCTCCGTCTTGTTGTCGGCAATCGGATAGTCGTTTGCAAGTCCGATCGGTACCATCAGTGTGGAAGGCAGTCCGTTGTTCTGCTCGAAATAGTTGGAGATGCTTGCCGCACGTTCAACAGACAGCTCACGCGAATCGACCGTCGAATTTGGGCTCTCCGCAGTGTGTCCCTTGATGATGACCAGTGCGATATCATCCTGTACCTCGGTCAGACAACCGCCGAGAAACTCCAGAATATCGTAACTCTGCGAGCGCAGTACAGCGCTGTCTGCCTCAAAGAGGACATTGTTGGTAAAGCGAAGATAGATGTTCTGGTCGCTGCCCTCCGCGCTGTCGCCGCCGGGCTGTTCCGAGTCGGGATCCGAGGAGTGCGAAACCTGGATGCTGTCCTCCATCTCGCTGTCCTGCACATACGCCATAATGTTTTCGTACAGGTCATCCAGA
>SVNN01000072.1 GCA_015066905.1 Ruminococcus sp. | reverse complement strand
CCCTGCTTGAGGAGATCCCGATCGACGCAGCAAGATTCTTCTTCAATCTTCGCGAGGCAAACTCCCACTTTGAGTTTGATCTCGACCTCGCAGTGGAGCAGTCCTCCACCAATCCCGTATATTACGTGCAGTATGCACACGCGCGTATCTGCAGCCTGCTGGCAAATCTCGCATCCGAAGGCGTTACTCCGGGCGAACCTACTGCTGAGGCGCTTGCACTTCTGTGTGCTCCGCAGGAAGTTGAGCTGATCCGTTACATCGCAGCGCTTCCGAACGAGATTGACGGCGGCGCAAAGAACTACGACCCGTCCCGCATCACCAAGTACACAATTGAGCTTGCAACGCTGTTCCACAAGTTCTATGACGCGTGCAGCGTAAAGAATGCAGAACCGGAGCTTCGTGCCGCACGTCTCTGCCTGTGCAAGGCTGTTCAGCAGACGCTTTCGAATGCACTCACACTGCTGAATATCACCTGTCCTGAAAAGATGTAAAAGTTACAATTCGGTAACAGACAACGGACAGTATTTCCAATTACTTTGTTAAATTCAGACAAGAAACCGATAAATTTTTAGAAAAAATGCACTTTTCGCTCCAAATGTTCACAGTTTATTAACAAATCAGAGTGAAAAATGTGTTACAATCTGTAATATATTCGGTTTTCATTCGTCGACGTAAAATAAAAGAATGAAGAAGGAGTTCCAATTATGTCTAACAGATTATTTCAGGGCCTTGTACATCAGATGCGCGATACCGTTGATGCTGTAATCGGCGTTGTGGACGAAACCGCAACCATCATCGCCTGCAGTGACCTGACAAAAGTCGGCTCTACCAATGAGTTCGTTTCTCTTGATCTCAGCGATTCTCACGATATCTTCATCCGTGACGGCTACACCTACAAGCCGTTCGGTTCCCGCGTAACACCCGACTACGCTGTATTCGTCGAGGGCGTGGATGATAACGCTGCAAAATATGCAAACATCATGGCAATTGCACTTGCAAACATCAAGCAGTACTATGATGAAAAATATGACCGCAACAACTTTATCAAAAACGTTGTACTCGACAACGTCCTCCCCGGCGATATTGTAATCAAAGCGCGCGAGCTGCACTTCAACTCTGACATCAGCCGCGTTGTTCTGCTGATCCGCATCGTTTCTGCAAATGACATTTCTGCTTATGACGTAATCCAGAATCTCTTCCCTGATAAGAGCAAGGACTTCGTGTTCAATATCACCGAAACTGACATCGTTCTGGTCAAGGAGATCAAGAACACCGTAGATTCCAAGGATCTTGAAAAGCTCGCACGTTCCATCGCTGACACACTCAGCAGTGAGTTCTATACCCGCGTCAATGTCGGTATCGGTACCGCTGTTGTCGGCGTGAAGGATCTCGCACGCTCCTTCAAGGAAGCACAGATGGCTCTCGAAGTCGGGAAGGTATTCGACACCGATAAGGTCATCGTCAGCTACGACAACCTCGGAATCGCACGTCTGATCTATCACCTGCCGACCACACTCTGCGAGACCTTCCTCCACGAAGTGTTCAAGCGCGGCAGCATCGAATCCTTGGATCACGAAACTCTGTTTACCATCCAGCGGTTCTTCGAAAATAATCTCAACGTATCCGAAACATCTCGTAAGCTGTTCGTACACCGCAACACACTGGTGTACCGTCTGGAAAAGATCAAGAAGCTTACCGGTCTTGATCTGAGAGAATTTGACCATGCAATCGTGTTCAAGATCGCTCTGATGGTCAAGAGATATTTGTCGGCAAGCCCCGTTAAATTCTAATTTCACCAACTCTTTATTTGCCCGACGTTCCAAACCGTTGGGCAAATTTTCTGATACGATAAAACAGAGCACCGTCGAAACGGCCGTATCAGAACTCTGAAAGGAAGGTATTTTTGTGGTAGAACTCAAGAACGTTTCCGTCACCTATCAGACGACGGGCGTGGAGGCACTCAATAATGTCAGCCTGAAGGTCGAAGAAGGAGAATTCGCCTTCATCGTCGGCTCCTCCGGCGCCGGCAAAAGTACGCTGATCAAACTGCTTCTGAAAGAAATTGACGCAACAAGCGGCGTTGTTTCTGTCAACGGCTATAACCTCAGCAGCTTAAAGCGCAGACGCGTACCGGAATTCCGCCGTACCATCGGTGTTGTGTTCCAGGATTTCCGTCTGATCGAAAACATGACAGTATATGAAAACATTGCATTCGTGCTCCGCGTAATCGACGCGCCCAAACGTTACATCCGCAAGCGCGTTCCTTATGTAATCAGTCTGGTCGGCTTGCAGGATAAGGCAAATTCTTATCCGCGTGAGCTTTCCGGCGGTGAGCAGCAGCGTGTTGCGCTCGCACGCGCTCTGGTGAATGACCCCGCCCTCATCATCGCGGACGAGCCTACGGGTAATATCGACCCGGAGCTTTCCTACGAAATGATCGAGCTGCTGCAGGGCATCAACGAATGCGGTACCACAATCCTCATGGTTACCCACGCACACGAACTGGTCAGACATTTCGGCGGCCGTATCATCAACATCAACAACGGCTCCGTAATCTTTGACGAGATGATTGGAGGCAACCATGAAAATTAGCGGACTTCGATACCTCGTTTCACAGGGTGTGGATAACATCTGGAAGAACAGAATTATGGCGTTTGCTTCGTTCTGTGTTCTGTTGGTATCTCTTCTTCTGGTCGGACTTTCCACACTGCTGTATATCAACCTGACCTCCATCATCGGAGGAATTGAAAGTAAAAACGAGGTCATCGTCTATATCCAGGATGACGCAACGGACGAAGAGATCGACAAGATCGGCTCTGCGCTGAGTGCTATGGATAATATCAGCCAGGTCACGTTCTATTCCCGTGAGGAAGCTTTCAGCGACTTCAAAGCTGATATGTCAGAATACGATATGCTGTTCGATTCACTTGGCGATGACAACCCCCTCCCCGACAGCTATCGCATCAAAGTGCGTGAGGTTGCCGAAATCAACGATACCCTCACACAGATCAACCGGCTCGACAAGATTGAAAATATCCGCGCACCGTACGACTTCATCAACGTTCTGACCGAACTGCGGAAGATCATCACCGTCGTTGCGGCTGCGATCATCATCTCTCTGGTCATCGTTTCGATGGTCATCATCTCCAACGCGACACGCGCCAGCGTATTTGCACGCCGCCGCGAAATCAGCATCATGAAATATGTCGGTGCAACCAACGCATTCATCCGCATTCCTTTCTTTGTAGAAGGTATGCTGACCGGTTTGATGGCAGGCGTTGTTGCAACGCTCATTACCTGGTTTACCTATGACTCTCTGGTCGATCTGATGACAAAGGAGCAGAACCTGCTCAGCATCATCGGCATGGGCAACATTATCCCGTTCACAGACATCTGGATTACCGTAGCGGTATCCTATCTTGTCGCAGGTTCTTTTGTGGGTGCAATCGGCAGTGTCATCTCCACACGCAAGCACCTGCAGGTATAAATGGAAGGAGCAAGCATGAAGCATACACGATTATCCATGATCCGACGCAGCATTGCGCTTCTGACAGGCGCTGCACTTTCTGTTGCAATTCTGACTGCTCCGTCGGATCGTTATGAAAAACCGGTTCACGCAAAAACAATTGCAGAACTGCAGGAAGAAATCAACGAAAACAAGGAAAAGATCAAAGAAAAACAGGCTGAGCTGGAAGAACTAAAGTCTGACATCGCAAAACATGAGCGGTATCAGCTTGAACTGCAGGAGGCTATTGATCTGCAGAATAAACAGATCCTTCTGGTAGATACGCAGCTGGCAACCATCAACCAGAACATTGCCCAGAAGGAAACCGATATTGCCCTGCTCGAAGAGGATATCGACAAGCAGGAGCTGGATATCGAGGACGGTCTGGAACAATTCAAGCACAGAATCCGCGCAATGTACATCACAGGAAACGACAGTCTGACATCCGCACTGGTCGGATCGACTGACTTCTATGATGTCCTGGCGAAAATGGATCTGATCGCACGTATCTCACAGCACGACGATGAGCTGATCCAGGGACTGATGGAACAGCTTACGGTACTGGAAGAAAGCAAGACCAAGCTGACTGCTGAGCTTGCTGAGCTGGATATTGCACGCAAAGAACAGGAAAGCAAAAAAGAAGAGTATACTGCGGCAATCAGCGAACTGAACCAGAAAATGAAGGAAACCGATGCGGTCAAAGCTGAGATTGCAAAGGAAGAAGCCGCACTGGAGGCGGACATCCAAGCGTTCAAGGATGAGATTGACTCCAAATCTGCTGAGCAGGACGCAATTGCAGCGGAGATCAAGCGCCAGCAGGAACTCGCTCAGCAGCAACAGCAGAACGGCGGGAATTCAGGTGGAAATTCAGGTGGAAATGACACGGTTGCTCCCTTTACCGGACAGCTTGCATGGCCGGTTCCGGGATTCTACTGGATCTCCAGCTACTACGGATATCGCTGGGGCAAGCTGCACGCAGGTATTGATATTGCAGGCGGCGGCATCAGCGGCGCAACTGTGGTTGCATCCGAAGCAGGAACCGTCACACTGGTACGAGGCGGCTGTACGCATAACTACAAGAAGTCCAGCAGCTGCGGCTGTAACGGCGGCTATGGCAACTACGTCGTTGTGGATCACGGAAACGGCTTGTCTACACTGTATGCACACCTGGCAACCATCAACGTTTCCTATCAGCAGCAGGTTTCTAAGGGCACTTCGCTTGGCACAGTCGGATCAACCGGCTGGTCAACGGGCTTCCATCTGCACTATGCCGTCATCCAGAACGGCGCTTATGTCAACCCTGCACCTTATCTGGGCGTTTAATACACAATTCACGGGGGCAGTAATGCCCCCGTTTCACTTGAAAGGCTAGGGATCACTATGAACAAAAAAATCAGTCTCGGACTCGCAATCAGCCTGATTGCAATCGCCTGTGCGATCACCTATATCCTCACCACAGCTTTCTCACTGAACATCTTCAATGGCAAGATCTCTGAGGTCACAGACATGGCGGCAAAATATGAGCGTCTGGACGCACTGGATGCCTATGTGCGTGAGCATTATTACGGCGAGATTGACGAGGAGGACCTGACAAACGGAATCTTAAAAGGCTATGTCAGCGGTCTGAATGATCCGTATGCCTCTTATATGACACCTGAGGAATATCAGGAATCCATGAGCGACGACAAGGGTGTCATGACCGGAATCGGCATCAGCGTCATTATGGACGAAAGCGGATATATGCTCATCACTGAGATCACTGACAACTCCCCTGCTGCTTCCTCTGAACTCGCAATTGACGACATCATCATTGCCGTAGACGGCGCGGATGTACTGGAAATCGGCTATGTGGAAGCAGTCAGCCGCATCCGCGGCACGGCCGGCACTGAGGTCACCCTGACAATCCGCCGCGGCGGCGTGGATCGAGACCTGACCTTTGTGCGTGAGGAAATCGAGCTCATCACCGTTGCGGGTGAGATGCTCAATAATCACATCGCCTATATCAGGATTGAAAGCTTTAAGGAAGCAACGGTCACACAGTTCAACAATATCTTCAACAAGCTGATCGACAGCGGCGCAGAGGCAATTCTCTTCGATCTTCGTGATAACGGCGGCGGTCTGGTATCAGCAACAGAAGACTGTCTGGATCCGCTGCTCCCAGAAGGCGAGGTCGCATATGCGATGTACAACGACGGCACCTCACAGGTGCTTGTGACCTCTGACGCTGAGGAGTGCAACCTCCCGATGGTCGTACTTGTGAATGAAAACAGCGCGAGTGCCGCAGAGATGTTTGCATCCGCACTGCGTGATTTTGGTAAGGCACAGCTGTGCGGTACAACCACCTACGGTAAGGGCATCATGCAGAGCACAATCCCACTGGAAGACGGCGGTGGACTGACGATTACTGTGGCGCAGTACCGAACCGCCAACTCCGACTGCTATCATGGTGTTGGTCTTACGCCCGAGCTTGTTGTGGAATCGGTCGATGATGAACTCGGCACTGATGAACAGCTGGATGCTGCAGTGCTGCTGCTTCAAAAAAGCATTCAGTAGCAAAATCGAACCAATTTACACAAAAAACACTTGAAATTTTTTGGAATCTGCGGTATAATAAATATATTCTACGGAATGCAATATCAAACAAAAATGGAGGTTAATAAATATGCATGAACTGAAGGGTACAAAAACTGAGGCAAATCTGCTGGCGGCTTTTGCAGGTGAGTCACAGGCACGCAACAAGTATACCTACTATGCAAGCAAAGCAAAGAAGGATGGCTATGTCCAGATTGCAAAGCTCTTTGAAGAAACCGCAAACAACGAGAAAGAGCACGCAAAGATCTGGTTCAAGCTCCTTCATGGCAACACGATCCCCTCTACTGTTGAAAATCTGAAGGACGCTGCCGAAGGCGAAAACTACGAGTGGACTGATATGTACAAACAGTTTGCTGAGGATGCGCGCGCGGAAGGCTTCAACGATATCGCTGCTCTGTTTGACGCTGTCGGCAAGATCGAAAAAGCACATGAAGAGCGCTACCGCAAGCTTCTTGCCAATATTGAGGGCGACTGTGTATTCTCCCGCGATGGAGATATGATCTGGGAATGCAGCAACTGTGGTCACATCGTGATTGGCAAGAAAGCACCTGAGATCTGTCCGGTATGTGCACATCCGCAGAGCTACTTCATGCTTCGCGCTGAGAATTATTGATCTATCAATTACCAATCGTTAAAATAGACAAAATAATACCTTAAAATATAGCAGAATGCGTATTGACTTCCATTCGCTATATAGATTATAATAAACTAGTAATGGTATGTACGGATCTTATTTTAAGTACATAAACAAGCGATTAAATTATGAATAACAGGAGGAATTCCAATGAACGCAAACTATATCAAGAGCGGTCTGGCAGCAGTTCTGATTGTTGCAATGTCCATGTCCATGTTCGGATGCGGTGACGAAAAGGAAACCAGCAGCCAGAAGAATCTGGACTCCGCTACCCGTGAGCAGGTGGCTGAGATTGCCGTTGAGGACGAACGACTGACCGGCGAACTTGAGAATAATAAGATTATCTGGATGGCAAACTGGGACATCAACCCGGATGAAACCGGTAAGAACGTTCCGATTGAGCTTGCAATCTTCCAGGAGCGCTACAACGGCGTAATCGAATACAGAAAGATTGACTGGACCACCCGTTATGACTCTCTCGCAACTGCAATCAACTCTGACGAAGGCGTTGACTTCTTCCCGGCTGGCGACATGGACGCATTCCCCAAGGGCGCGATCCGCGGTATGTTCGTTCCGGTTGATGACTACATTGATTTTAACTCTGATCTGTGGAGCGGCGTAAAGGAAGCAAACGACAAGTTTGTCTGGAACGGCAACCACTACCTCATCGTAAACGCAGTAACCGGTGACAGCAATGCTGTTATTTATAACCGTACCACTGTTGAGGAAGCTGGTCTGACTGATCCGGCTGAGCTGCTCGAAAAGGGCGAGTGGACCTGGGACGCATTCGAAGACATGCTCGTTTCCTTCGTTGATCCGGATGAAGGCTACTACGGAATCGACGGCTGGTGGTTCGAGGCTGGTCTCTCCATCACCTGCGGTACTCCTTACATCGGACTTGAGGACGGCAAGCTTGTAAACAACCTGCGCAGCGAAAACGTTGAGCGCGTTCAGAACTGGATGTACGAGCTGTTCACCAAGGATTGCGTTGCAATCGGTGTCGGTGACTACGGTTGGGAAGCAAAGCCGACCAACATCAAGGAAGGTAAGACCCTGTTCTATCCCTGCGGTCTGTGGGCACTTTACAGCACGCCCGATCAGTGGCAGGCTGAATTCGGTGAGGACGTATTCTTTGTTCCGATGCCGAAGGATCCCGGTGCTGACGCACACTACATCCCCTGCGGTCTTGATGCATACGTTATGGTCAAGGGCGGTCAGAACCCCGAGGGCGTTGCAAAGTTTGCAGATTGCAAGCGTGTCACCATCCTCAACGAGCGTGCTGCTGAGCTTGGTCTGGAGCAGATGTACACCGACTACGGCTGGACTGAAGAGATGGTCGAGATGAAGGCTAAGATGGACGAAATGGCGCTTGAGCACCCGATCTTTGACTTCTACACCGGTGTCACCAAGGACGTTACCAGCATCCTCGACAGCAACGAGAACGGTATCCGTTCTGCATCCAAGGGTACTCCCTGGAGTGAGTCTGTTGCAGCAATCTACACCCAGATTGACGCTATGCTCAAGGAAGTAAATGATAACCCTGTTGCAGGCGGAGATGGCGACGTTTCTATGAACTAATTCACGCTGAATTCACAAAAAACCGGCTTTCTATTCACAGAAAGCCGGTTTTTATCCGTCGCTGAAATCTTGTAATTGATGGATATGTCTAATTTAAACAGGCAATCAAAACTGATATTGACATATTTGCAGAAAAACCGGAGACCTATTGATTCAAAATCGCGAATGTGATATAATAAAATTAGATAAAAGCAGATAAGAGAGTATTCTGTACGGCTGTTGGAGTGTCAGTCGGAACAGGACGGGAGGAGAAAAAATGGCAACAGTATTGGTAACAGGTGCCTGTGGTAAGATCGGCGAAAAAGTCTGCTCGGGACTTCTCAAAAAGCACTACAACGTTATCGCTGTGGACAGAGAGTCATCAGAGTATAACGACGGAAAAGAAAACTATACCTTTGTATCAGCTTCTCCGGAAGACAAAGCAAAGTTTATGGATATCTTTGAGCATTTTGAGATCAACCACCTTGTCCATCTCGCCTGCAGTGCAGATAATGATATGGGTCCCATCTTTACTGAAAAAGAGATGAAGATCAGCCAGGAATGCGATAAATTCCTGTATAAGCTTGCAATCAACCATGAGCTCGAAAAAATCATGCTCCTCAGCACCACACAGATTTATCTGATTCCTGACACACGCGAACCCATCCGTGAAGGTGACGATGAAAAACCGATTACAAATTATGCAAAAATGAAATCCGCAATGGAACGTACATTTGCGGATGATGTCAAGCGCACAAAGACCGCTGTCTGCTGCATCATGCGTGTTCCGCAGGTCTATTCTCTTGAGGTGATGGAAAACCTCTCTTCTAAGATCACAGACCCGAAGGATAAAACCAATTTTGTTTACCGCACAGGTGAATACGGATTCCAGCTTTGCTGTGTACATAATCTCGCAGACTTTATTCTCTGCTTCCTGCGCCAGGCGGATTCTACCAACTACACTGGTGTTTACAATGTTGCTGACCGCCGTCTGACCATGGCTTCTGAGATTATCACATTCATCCGCGAAAACGGCCGTCTGGGTCCTGTTATCCAGAGAAATCCGGGACGCGACTCCTTTGCAGCAAAGTTCAAATTCGGCGGCAACAAAGATGAGAAGACGAATTACCGCTATCTCGACTTCGGCTCAATTTTGAACAACACAATGTATGATACCAACAAGGCAGCGCGCCTGTGCCCGTTCCGTTGGAACATTGAGAATACAAAATAACAGCAAAAAACCTGAGAAGATTCGTTCTTCTCAGGTTTTTTTATTTTTCTGTCTTTCTTCCGGTCATCTGTGCGCGTTCCAGTTCTTCTCTTGCGTTTTCCAGCATGAGCGCACTCGGGTTTGCGCCGCCCATGATGCGCGCAATCTCTGCAACGCGTTCTGTATCGCGGATCACCTGGACCTGCGTCGCTGTTCGCCCTTCGATATTCCGCTTTTCGATGAGAATATGGTAATCTGCCATCACCGCGATCTGTGCCAGATGGGTGATACAAAGCACCTGCCGTACACCGCCGATTTCACGCAGCTTCACACCGATCTTCTGTGCCGCGCGTCCGCTGACGCCTGTATCGATCTCGTCGAATATCATCGTCGGAATCTCATCCCGATCTGCAATCACGCTCTTCAACGCCAGCATAATACGCGACAATTCGCCGCCTGATGCAATTTTAGCAATCGGCTTCGGTGGTTCTCCGGGATTTGCAGAAATCAGAAATTCTGCTGTTTCCATACCATGAATGGTCAGCTTACCGGGTGTAAACTGCACCGCAAGCTCTACCTGCGGCATATCCAGAAACGCGAGTTCCTCTGTCACACGCGCGACAAATCGATCTGCCGCCGCCGAACGATAGGCAGAAAGCGCCTTCGCACGCTCTGTTACTTTCTGAAGCAGCTGTGTCTTTTCCGATTCAAGCCGTGCGATCTCTTCCTCCGCACCTGTGATGGATGACAGTGCCGTCAAAGACTCCTCATACAGATCCAGCAGTCCGTTTCCATCCCGCTGATAACGGCGCTTACAGCGTTCCAGCGCGTCGTGCCGATCACTGAGCGCCGCAAAAGTTTCAGCATCCACATCAACTGAATCCAAAGACTGCGTCAGTTCGTCTGCCAGGTCAGAAAGCTCGATCCGTGCAGCCGTCAGGCGTTCTGAAAGCGGTGCAATCTTTGGGAACAGATCTGTCAGCATGGATAATCGGTTCTCCACATCCCGCAGCAGATCGACCACTGCATCCTCGCCGTCCAGCAGAAGCTGTGCCGACTGGATTCCCTCTGCGATCTGCGTGCTGTTGAGCGCCAGCTGATATGCCGCCTCAATCTGCTCTTCCTCATCCCGCTGCAGCTTCAATGCGCCGATCTCATCCACCTGCGCCTGCAGCTGATCCATTCGCTGACGATTCTCCTGCTCAGCACGTTTCAATGTTCCGATCTCACGCGCTAACGTCTGCAACGCTTTGAAATCCTGCTGATAAGCACGCAGAGCACTGTCATCGCCGCCGAAATCATCCAGCACCTGCAGATGGCGTTCCGGCGCCAGCAAAATCTGATTGTCGTGCTGGCCATGAATGGTGATCAGAGTGTCACCCAGTTCGCGCAGGACAGATACAGTTGTAACCTTACCGTTCAACCGCGCAACACTGCCGCCATCAGCAAAAACCTCGCGCGTCAGTGTGACCGCATCCTCTTCATAATCTACACCGATGGAATCCAGTACGCGCTTGGACGCATCGCCCAGACG
>SVNN01000071.1 GCA_015066905.1 Ruminococcus sp. | reverse complement strand
GCCACTGGAAGATCATCTCGCGCAGCAAGCGGTAATAGAGATGTGGCTGATGGTCGTCCGATTCACCCTGATAATACAGTACACCTGCCAGCGTATACGGACAGACGCGCTGGAGCATGGTTTCGTAAAGTCCGCCGGGTCGGTATTCATTCTTCGGACCCATCGGACCGGGGAACTTATTCTCGCCGCAATATTCGAGCGCTTCTGCCCAGCTTCCCTGCGGATTTTCTTTCAGAAATTCGCTGTACTTGCGGTTCCATTCCTCAGAATATTCGATGTATTCGTCATATTCTTTGATGTGTTCCTCCAGCGTCTTTCCCTGCATCGCGTTGTCATAATTCTCGATGTAAGGGGAAAGCTCGCGGATATTTTCAATGCGTTCGCGGCTCATCCATGCAGTAGCGGAGGTTCCGCCCCAGTTGCAGCCGAGCAGACCGATCGTCACGCCCAATTTTTCGGACATGATAGTGGCAAAGTGGAATCCGACTGCAGACCATGCACGCGAGCCATCCGGAGAGGCTGTATTCCAGCCGCAGTTCGCTTCAGCGGCAAGCAGATTTTCGTCCACCATTTTCTGTTTCGGGGTATAGTAGAAGCGCACGGGGAGATCGGGTGTCAGTGTTTTGAGGATCTCTTCGCCGTCCTTGGCACTGTGCAGCTCCAGTTCCATATTCGACTGACCGCCGCAGAGCCATACTTCACCGATCATAATGTCGGTCAGCTCGATCGTATCACTTCCATCGGTTACTGTCATCACATATGGGCCGCCTGCGCACATCGGCGGAAGAAAAAGCAGGAATTTTCCGTCCTTTACATCAGTGGTGACGGTGTGATCACCCAATGTCACGGTTACGGATGTGTTGTCACAGCTGCCGAAAACAGCAATCTGCTTGTTGCGCTGCAGCACGGCATGATGACTGAAGAGAGGGGCAAGTTTCAGCATATTCATTCTCCTTTTCTATACACAGCAAATCAGCCACCACGCCTGTGTGATGGCTGATTGTGTAGATTTGATTAGTCAGCGTTCTGTTCGCCTGCGGTTGCAATTACCTCTGCCAGCAGATTTGCGGGGAGAGTTTCATAACGCAGGAAGTCGAGCAGGAAGGTTCCCATACCGCGGGTTACCTGACGGAGGTACAGCGCAAAGTCCTGCATTTCGCGCATCGGAACTTCTGCCTGGATGCTGGTCATTCCCTTGGTGGTCGGCTCCATTCCGAGCACTCTGCCGCGGCGCTTGTTCAGCTCACCCATAACGTCGCCGGTGTTTTCATCCGGAACTTCTACATTCAGCGAACCGATCGGCTCAAGCATAATCGGATCTGCCTGGCGGAGACCTTCTTTATATGCAATGGAAGCAGCCATCTTGAATGCCATTTCCGAAGAATCAACAGGGTGATAGGATCCGTCAACGAGGATTGCCTTCAGACCAACAACGGGGCATCCTGCGAGTACACCCTTACGGACAGCCTCCTGCAGACCCTTTTCAACAGCAGGGAAGAAGTTACGCGGAACGGCACCGCCGAATACGCGCTCTTCAAATACGAGATCATCACCAACGCAAGGCTCAAATTCGATCCAGACATGACCGTACTGGCCGTGGCCGCCGGACTGTTTCTTGTGCTTGCCTTCTACCTTAACCTTTTTGCGGATGGTCTCACGGTATGCAATACGCGGTGCGGACAGAGCCACATCGACGCCGAACTTGCCCTTCAGCTTGGCAAGTGTCACTTCGAGATGCTGTTCGCCCAGACCGCTGAGGATCTGTTCCTTGGTAAATTCATCCTGAATATAGGTGAGAGTCTTATCCTCTTCCAGCAGACGGTTGATTGCCGAAGAGATTTTGCTCTCATCACCCTGTGCCTTCGCCTTGACAGCCATAGAGTAGCAGGGGTGCGGATAAGCAATCGGATCAAAGGTAAGTGCGCGGGAGGATGCACACAGTGTAGCGGAAGTGTTCGCCGTAATCTTGGTTGCAACAACAATGTCGCCTGCGGTTGCACAGGGAACTTCGTCCTGTTTCTTGCCGGTCATCACATACAGCTTGCCGATCTTTTCGGGTTCGCCAGTCTGTGTGTTGATGATGTCACCGTCGGCAGAAAGCTTACCGGACTGTACGCGGATAAAGCTCATCTTTCCGACAAACGGGTCGGCAACCGTTCTGAATACGAAAGCAGAAAGCGGATCGTTTGCATCGCACTTGACAGAAACGGGTTCTCCGGACTTGTCGGCTGCGATCGGCTCAGTGGTTTCATTCGGAGCGGGAAGGAGAAGGTCAAACTCTTTGAGGAGCATATCAACACCAGCCAGAGTGGTGGAGGATACGCAGACAACAGGAGTGATGATACCCTTGTTCATACCGTTGTGGATGCCGTCAATCAGCTCTTTTTGTGTGAATGCTTCACCGTCGAAGAACTTCATCATCAGTTCTTCATCTGTTTCAGCAACCGCCTCGCTGATTGCGGAGATCAGACCTTCCAGACGATATTCAATCTTCTCAGAGATCTCAGCGGTCGGCATTGTGGTTTCTACCGCATTGCCCTTCGCATCGTATGTATAAGCCTTCATCTCGATCAGGTTGATGTAGGAGATGATCTGGCCATTCTGGATGACAGGAACAACAACCGGGCAGACGGTCGGACCGAATACAGTTTTCAGCTCAGTCAGGGTATTGTAGAAGTTTGCGTTCGGATCGTCGATCTTGGTGATGACGAACATCTTGGAACGGCCAAGCTTCTCTGCGTAGTCATACGCTTTTCTGGTGCCGACCTTAACGCCGGATTTTGCGGATACGGTCATCAGCACAGTGTCAGCTGCGGTGATGCCTTCGCACATGCCGCCGGCAAAGTCAAACAGACCGGGGGTGTCAATCAGGTTGATCTTGATGTCTTCGTGGGTGAAGGAAGCGAGCGTTGTATTGATCGAAATCTTACGCTTGATTTCCTCAGCATCGTAGTCGCAGACGGTGTTTCCTTCAGCAGCCTTGCCGAGACGATCGGTTGCACCGGCGCGATATAACAGCGCTTCTGCCAGGGCGGTCTTACCAGAACCATTGTGTCCGGCGAGCGCGATATTTCTGATTTTTGTTGCATCGAACTGTTTCATGATAAATTCTCTCCTAACTGTACAGGCGACCTGTAACACCTGTACTTATGATAGAATTCATTATACAACTATTAGTCAAATAATTCAAGGTTTTTTGAAAATTTCTATATTCTATTAGAGTTAAACAGAGAATTTTTGTTTACATTGCACTATTTAAAATTAAATCACATGAATGGTGCAAATATTCTGCACACATCGCGCGCCAGTTTACAAGCTAAATTTTTTGGCTTACTGCTCTCCAGCGTCATTTCTTTTGATTCGGAGAATATCGTAAGAAAATCATCTTTCAGCTTATGAATTGTCGGGGTGCTGTAAAGCAGAACGCCGTTTTCAAACAGCGAGTAAAAGCTGCGGATGTCAAAATTCGTGGTTGCCACAAGCGCGGCGGCATCATCGGCGACGATGGTCTTCGCATGAATGAAGCCCGGTGTATATTCATATACCCGCACACCGGCACGGATCAGCGTTTCATAGTTGGAGCGCGTTACGGCATGCACATAGGGCTTGTCTGGAATGGATGGCGTGACGATACGCACATCAACGCCGCTGGCTGCTGCCATGCAGAGCTGGTCGGTCATTGCCGGTTCCAGGATCAGATATGGTGCAGTGATCCAGATATAGCGGTTTGCACTGCTGATCAGTGTGTGATAGGTATCCCGTCCGATGCGGACATCGTCTGTCGGGCTGTCGCAATATGGCTGGACAATACCATTCGCTGTAACAGAAGGGCTGATCAGATATTTTGCGATGTCGTCCTGTTCCTCCACAGCAAAGCTCCACAATTTCAAAAAGGCTCTGGTAAGGGCTGAAACTGCGTCTCCCTCCAGCATCAGTGCACAGTCTTTCCAGTAGCCGAACCGTTCTACTGCGTTGATGTATTCATCCGAAAGATTGATTCCGCCTGTGAACCCGATTTTTCCGTCGATGACGGTGATCTTCCGATGATCGCGGTAATTCATAAAGCTGTCCACAGCGGCACGGTACGGGTTGAACGGATAGATGCGGATGCCTTTTTTTCGCAGCTCGCGCGTGAATGCGCCGTTGATGCTGCTGATCGTTGCAAGATCATCGTGCAGAATGCGGATCTCGACCCCCTGTTCCGCTTTTTCAAGGAGGATTTTTCGGATCTCCTGCCAGAAAAATCCGTCGTTCAGAATGAAATACTCCATAAAGATGAATTTCTCTGCCGTCTTCAGTTTTTCAAGAAAAACGGGATAAAAAGATTCACCGTTCGGGAAATATTCGGTTGCGGTCTGCGTAAAAACAGGGGAGTAGCCTGCGTTATGGAGCAGATACATTTCGCGGCGGAACGGATGCTTCTGACAGCTGTTCAGATCAGCAGGATTATGTCCGCCGATCGGGAGTGCATTCAGTTTTGCCGCAATTCTGTCGCAGCGTTTTGTGGCACGGCTCTCATTCTGGTTATGACGGAGAATGAGGTAGAGCGGCCAGCCCGCGATCGGGGCGCCCAGAAGAATGATAATCCAGATCAGGTGGAACGGGGCGTGTTTGGCGCTGCTTGACAGCGCGATGGATATAATCAGACTGAGCAAAGAGATTGCAGCATGAATATAGACGGAATATTGTCCGAGCAGAATGAACGGAATGATGAGCGCCATCAGCTGAATCAGGATCAGCAGGCTGGTCACAAACAAACGGCTTGTCAGAAAGCTTCGGATGCGCTGCAGCAGTTTCATGAATGAATCTCCTTTATCAGATTTGTTGGTCAGGGCTCGTCCGCATAGAGGGTATCCTCCAGCAGTCTGCGGTTTTCGTCGAGATCGACTGTCAGCACGGATGCACCATGAATGGTTTCGCCCTTCCAGGTGCCGTCTGCAGGAACCTGCATCTGTTCGATGTCATAGCCCAGCAGAAACGGAGCGCGGAGTGAGAGTGTATAAAGCGAAAATGTGCTCATATTGGTAATCAGATTCGGAAGTGCTTCGTCTGTGAGGGAACGGATGCCATCAGCGCCGCTGTCTTTCAGGCTTGTAACGATGCCTGTGATGACCTCGCGCTGGCGTTCGGTACGTTCAAAATCAGCATTTCCGACCTTGCGGATGCGGCTGTAGGACAGCGCCTGCTTGCCGTTGAGCTGATAAGTTCCACCCTTGGGCAGAAAGTCAGCCGTGACGGGATCGCCTGCCAGTGCGTTGACTTCATCGCGGAGGATGTTGTTGATCGCTTCCGCTTCTGCATCTGTGATCGTGATCTCAACACCGCCGACTGCGTCCACGATTGACGCAAAGGAAAGGAAGTTGACTTCAATATAGTCGTCAATTCTGATCTTGTAATTATTCTGAATTGTATCCATCAGCAGTTCCGGACCGCCAAGGGAATAGGCAGCATTCAGACGGTTTTCACCGTGTCCGTCCGCAAGGGTGACATAGGTGTCGCGCAGGAAGGATACCAGCGTGAGGGTATCCGTTTTGCTGTTGAGTGACAGCAATATCATCGTATCCGATCTGCCGCGTGTTCCATCGCGGCTGTCAGAGCCGATCAGCAGAATATTCCGTACATAGCTTTCATCCAGACAGCCGGAAACAGAAGCGGTACGCGCGCCCGGTTCGGCTTTTGTCAGACTGTTGATGCAGCGGAGCGAAATGAAGGAGTAGATACCGAACAGAATGGCAACGGTGGTAAGCAGACTGATGAAAACGCGGAGCAGACGGGATTTCTTTTTCTTTACACGGTGGGACTTCTTTTGTTTGGGGGTCCCTGCGGGCTGCTTATTTTTCGGTGCGGATTTTCGGGGCGCAGTTTGTCTGACCGGAGGCGGCGTTCCTTGCGGCTTCTGCGGAAGCTGCACAGGCGGCGGAGCAATCGGCTGCGTATCGGAACGGTCAGTCGGCCGTTGCATGACGCGCGTGCGGTCGCTGTCATCGTATTGATTTTTCTGTACCGGTTGTACAACAGGACGCGGCGCAGGTCTGTTCTGTTGGGCTGGCGCAGCAGGCGTTGTTGAAGACTGCGATGTCTGCGGCGGAGCAATCGGTTTTTTAGGGCGTGGCAGATCAGATCCGCCGCTGTAACGGTTTTCCTTGTCCATTCTCTTTCCTCGTTCTTTATCGTTGAATCCCGCACCGAAAACAGTTACGGTGCGGGATTATTGCTTGTATGTTTCATGTCATTTACAAATGAATACTAACCATTTTATTATATATCATTTTGTCTGAAATGTAAATGAAATCCTTGACAATTCTACGGTTCGACGAATGCGGCAACTTGAATTTGTGCGAAATGACGAAATTTGTTTCTAAGCGGGTGTTTACTTGAATTTCAGCGTGCAATATGATATGATTCATTAGGAGAATATTGCTCCGTTTTTGTCTTAAATCTACCAAATTGATGAAAGGGGGAGGCACGATGCAGCAGTTTCAGATGAAGAATGAAGCTTATACCGCTTCGCTCGGAGACGACTTCCGTCAGATCAGCACACCAAGCTCGCTGGCAAAGAAAAGCTTCTTTTACATTCAGGAAACAGGCCGCCTGAAATCGGATCAGAACCGGAACACCAAGCGTCAGAATCTGCAGTCGTTTCTCTTGGTTGTTGTACTGGACGGACGCGGCGTGCTGACATACGGCGACCAGAATTATACTGTAACAAAGGGAGAATGTTTTTTCATTGACTGCCGTCAGCCGCATTCTTATCAATCTGACAAGGAACAGCCGTGGGAGCTGCTTTGGGTGCATTTCAACGGCGCTGCATCTGAGGATTATTATCAGATGTTCTATGCGCAGAACGGTCCTGTATTCTGTCCAGCCTCGACAGCGAAATTTATCTCCACCATTCAGGAGATCATCCGCGTCAACAGTGAAAAGACCGCAGATACCGAGATTATTACCTCAAATCTGCTGGTCAATCTGCTGACACTGCTTCTGACCTTTCACAGCATTGAGATTGAAGATGATGTGCTGCATCTGAAGCTGAAATCCATTCTTGCTTATCTGGATGAACATTTCAGTGAGAATATTACGCTGGATTCTCTGGCGCATCAGTTTTATATCAGCAAGTATTATCTCACCAGAGAGTTCAAGAAAACCTACGGTGAAACAATTTTTCAGCATCTGATTTCTGTACGGATCAATTACGCCAAGCGCCTGCTCCGCTTTACAGATAAAACCGTAGAGGAGATCTCTGAGCTGTGCGGTTTTCATGATCAGAGCTATTTCACCAAGCAATTCAAGAAGGCGGAGAATATGACCTGTCTGGCATTCCGCCGCCGCTGGAGAGATTAACGAAAGGAAACAACGTATTATGGCAATGACAATTCTTTATCCTGTTGGCGATAAGCTTTATATCAATCTGACCAACAAATGTCCCTGCTCCTGCACGTTCTGCATCCGTCAGAACGGTGACGGTGCATATGGCTCTGACAGCCTGTGGCTGGATCACGACCCGACCGAAGAAGAGATTACCGCCGCATTTGCAAAGGAAAATCTGAGTGATTACACCGAACTTGTATTCTGTGGATTTGGTGAGCCGACCGAGCAACTTGACCGTCTGTGCTTTACAGCTTCATATGCAAGAAAACTGGCAGGCTGTCCGAAGATCAGACTGAACACGAACGGGCTTTCTGATCTGATTCACGGGGAAAAGACTGCACATCGACTCAAGGGATTGATTGACACGGTTTCGATCAGTCTGAATGCAGGGGACGAAGCGGAATATAACCGTGTGACCCGTCCTTCTTTCCCGGATGCCTTTCAGGCACTCCAGACCTTTGCCAGCGACTGCAAGGAATTCGTTCCGCAGGTGATGTTTACGGTAGTAGATGTCATTCCTGCTGAGCAGATCACGCTTTCCCAACAGCTTGCAGATCGCCTTGGAATCCCGCTTCGCGTTCGTCCTTACGATTCCTGAACAATAAAAACCGACAGGTGTGAATGCCTGTCGGTTTTCTTACAGCATGAAACTTGATCAGAACTCAAAGCTGCCTGCGGAGGAATCATTCACAACGTAGTAAACCATACCTTCATTGGTGTTTACATATACGCGGATTCCCTTGAGATCAGCTTCCTTGTTTCCGTTTGCAACCCAGTCAGCCTTTGCACGCTCAACCAGATCAGCAGGAGTTGCCTGGCGCTGATTGATCTCGATGAATACGAGTTCTTCCTTTGCTGCCTTTGCAGCTCTCGGCTTCTTAGCAGCAGTCTTCTTCTCAGCCGGCTTCTTTTCAGCAGTCTTACGGGGTGCTCTGGTCTTCTTTGCAGGAGCCTCTTCCTTCGGAGCCTCTACAGCCGGTGCTACCGGTGCAGCTGCCTTTACAGCTTCCGTTTCAACAGCAGTCTTCTTGGTGATAGCCATGATCTGTATCCTCCTTACTTATTAACAGCGTCCTTCAGACCCTTGCCGGGCTTGAATGCGGGAGCCTTGCACGCGGGAGCGATCATCTTCTCCTTGGTCTTGGGGTTGATGCACTCCTTTTCCTTTCTCTCGCGGACTTCAAAAGTACCGAAGCCGATCAGAGAGATCTTCTCGCCCTTGATGAGCTGCTCAGTGATTGTATCGAGAACAACGTTGAGGTTCTTCTCTGCATCCTTCTTGGTGCAGCCATCCTTTGCAGCAATTGCCTGAATCAGTTCTGCTTTTGTCATTGATCTGTTCCTCCTAATATAATTATACTGCTGTCATTATAATACGAAAAACTGGCGCTGTCAAATATTTTACGGCGATTTCTTTGATTTCATCAGAAAAACCAGACATAAATCGCCTAAATTCGTTGTTTTGCACAACAAAAACCAATACTTGACTTCATACCGGAGTTCGCGTATAATATCCATAACCTGAAAATACCGAAAGGGGAATTGAATATGTCTGATCCGAATGCAAAGAAAAAGAATACGCCTTACCGCGCGACGATCTGCTTTACCGCAGCAGCAGTACTGCTTGCCGGCGGATGTGTCGGTTATGATGCACTGTTGTCCCGACCGGAAGAACCGCCCGCTGTATCTCTTGGTCTGACAGCCGAATTGAAAAAGCCGGAATTTGATAAACAGAGCGGCACGTATGCCGAATCCTTTACCCTGACTCTCTCGACTGCAACCACAGGCGGACGCATTTTTTATACAACCGACGGCACACTGCCGACTGCTGAGTCGCAGGAATATCTCCTTCCGATTACGATATCCGACCGCTCACACGAACCGGAGGTGCTTGCATCACGCACTGATGTATCGCCGAATGCAAAATATGTGCCGGAAGAGCGCATTACGAAGGGCACGGTCATCCGCGCAGTGACAATGGATCCTGCCGGCAACCTCAGCGAGGTTGCAACACATACATATATAGTAGGAAAGGACTACGGCGACATCGGTGTTGTATTCCTCACAACGGATCCTGTCAACTTCTATGACGACGCAACCGGTATCTATGTACTTGGAGACGCGTTCAAGAAGTGGAAGGAGGAGGCAGATCCTTCAGCTGAGATCTGGGAGAGCCAGGGAAATTACTCCCAGAAGGGCAGGGAATGGGAACGCCCGATCCACTTTGAGATTACAGAACCGGATGGTACTGTATTTAGTCAGGATCTTGGTGTTCGTATCATGGGTGCTGCGTCGCGTACCTATTTCCAGAAAAGCTTCCGTTTCTTTGTAAGAACGGATTATGACGAAGAAAAGCGCGTGAATTATGCGCTGATCCCCGGCGCGTTGGACGACAGCGGGGAACCACTGGAAAAATATAAGACCTTTTTGCTTCGCAGCGGCGGAAATGATACCGACTATGCAAAGATCCGTGATCCGTTCATTCAATCAATCTTTGCAGACCGCAATTTCGCTGTGCAGGAAAGCCGTCCTGTGATCGCCTTCCTCAACGGCGAATACTGGGGAATTTACTCTCTCCGCACGGATTATTCCGACAATTGGGTGCAATACTATTACGGCGTACCGAATGAGGATGTTGTGAGCATCAAAAAAGGAGAGGTCGAAGATGGCGAAGATGCTGACATCGAACTTTATGAAGATTTTGTGAACTTTATTGAAGAAAGTGACTTTTCTGACGATAAACAATATGGTGCTTTGTGTGAGAGGATGGACATACAGGGTTTCATGGACTATATGTGCGCACATATCCTGATCGGCAATGAGGACGGCCCGATCCAGGGAAACAACTGGCGGATCTGGCGTTCGCGTACTGTGACCGATCTTCCTTATCAGGATGGCAAGTGGCGCTTTATGTTCTATGACACAGAGTTTTCACTCGGTCTTTATGAAGACGGAAAGAATTACAGAATCAATCACTTCAAAAAAGCGATGACCGAGAAAACGCAGTTTGCTGTTCTGTTCCAGAAGTGTATGGAGAACGAATCATTTAAGGAAGGATTTATTGACACCTTCTTTGACATGCTCAGCAATAACTTCTCCGCTTCTGTTACAACTCCGACGCTGGATGCGCTGGAACAGCAGTACAAGCCTTATATGTCCGATCAGTTCAACCGCTTCGGCCCGGACTGGGTTGCACAGTGGATGAAACCGTACGAAAACTATTACGCAAATCAGGTTGCCAATATCCGTACCTATCTTACCAACCGACGTTATGTGATCCTGGATCAAATGAAAGAAACACTCGGTGTTGAGGGGGATGAAGTATCTGTGACCATCTCGGCAGAAGACGGAACGGCAGGCTCGATCCGCGTGAATACGTCTGAGATTGACTGGGCAGACGGAAAGTGGAATGGAAAATCACTGACAGGACGTTCTGTAAAAATCACGGCAACACCGGCAGAAGGGTACACCTTCACAGGCTGGAGCGGTGATGTGACATCGTCCGATCAGACGATTACCGTAACACTTGACGGAGATCTTTCTCTGACGCCCGTTTTTACCAAAAACTGATCGTATTAACAATTTGTTTGCAAATTGACTATTGCATTTTCTCAAAAAATGTGCTACAATACTTCATGTGATTTGTACATTTTGTTGTAATTATGACGACAGGAGGCATTTTTTCTTGCAGCAAAACGAGTTTTTCCGCGCATGCAAACGACTGATATTGATTTCACTCGGAC
>SVNN01000070.1 GCA_015066905.1 Ruminococcus sp. | reverse complement strand
CGATCTTCATGTACATTTCGTGACAGGTGTGGATATAGAGCGTGCCGTTTGCTTCATCCATCCGCAGGCTGCCTGCGTCGAACGGAATCGTTGTGTTGCACGAAGACAGATATGCATGCCCGAGCGCGTTGAAGTCCTTGTCATATTTCGTTACGGCAAAGACAGGAAGCGTGTCGTCCTCATTCGGATTTGTCTGACCTGTGACAATATAGTTGTAGGTCTCGCCTGCATAGAATCCGCCGAAGATGGGCAGCTCCAGCGGAATGATGATGTTCTTTTTCATCGTGACTGTATCACCGAGCTCGTAGTATTCTGCATAGGCGTTGGAAGAACCGTCAGAAGCAATGCGGACAAGCGTGCCATCCGCTTCGGTATACAGATAGTCTGTGTCAACGGATGCCCACCATCTGCTGTATCCGCGGTACGCGCTGAGGGCATTGCCTGTATCGGTACCGCCAGTGAGCGTGTAGATATTGGTGTCAAATGCGGCAGATGCGTTCAGCGTCGGCACCTGTACATTTTGTAGCAGAACTGCCGTGACTGCCAGCGCAAGACTGCAGCTGCACGCTACAATTCTGGCTCGCAGGGATTTTGTTTTTTCTGAAAATTTCATAGTTGTAACTACCCCCGTTTTTCCCGCTTCAGGCGGAATAATGTCAGCGCAGCGTCGGTCTGACAGGACGTGCTGTGCCGTGCTTTTAGTATACTATTAAAAAGCGGTTTTGTCAATTGGTTCCTGTACAGCGGTTGCAATTCAGAACGGTTTGTGGTACAATAAAAAGAAAACCGGGAATTGGGTGAAATAATGAAACAGAACGGAAAAGGGGGCGCGTTTTCCCGAAAGGCGCTCCGGATCATCAGTACAATTCTGCTGATCCTTCTGGCAGTGTTCTTGACGGTTTATTCTGTTTTGTCCCTGCTGTTCGGATTGCAGCTGCGTGATAATCTGGAAGCGGCGCAGGCGGATTGTATTCCGATCACGGTTGAGGTCGAACAGGTCAGACGTGCAGATCACAGCCGCTACTGGTATGCTGTGGTGCTGCGTGTGGCAGATGCATTGCCTTCGTCTTCTTCTGCACCACCGGCGCAGAAGCCGGGTCAGATCTATGCCACAACGCTGAACGATTCGCTCGCGGCGGGACAGAAGCTGACCGCATATTATAACGAAACGACCCGAGAGGTGGAGCTTGTGGATTTTGCACTGACAGAGCCGATGCTCACCGCCGCTGCTGTCGGGCTGACTCTGGATGCAGTGATTCTTGTCTTTCTGCTTGTCCGTCTGGTGATGTTTTTGCGCCGCAGAAAGAAAATGAACGCGCCGGTTGACGCGGATCTCTATGCATAAAAAATCAAATGCCGCAGTGGGATGTCTCCGCTGCGGTTTTTTCATTTCCACAGGGATTATTCCGTTGGTTTTACTTGACTTTCCGTCGGTTATGATGTATCATTATACTGTATAATTCTGCGATCAGTATTCCTATATTATAGTCAGATCGCAAGCCGCAGGACGCATCTGCGGCGGATTCGGAGGACAAACTATGAGTATACGCTGCAACGATGCCAACCGTGCGTTTTTCCTGCAGGCGGGCGGCTGTTCCTATGCCTTGCAGGTGACAGACGGCGACTATCTTGCTCACGTCTATTTCGGCAGACAGCTGCCGGATTCTGATCTGAGTTATCTGCTACGTCTGGATGAAAATCCGTTTACCCCCTCTGTGAATGACCGCGACCGCGCGGTATATATGGACACGCTTCCGTTTGAATGTCCCTGCTTCGGAATCGGAGATTACCGCGAAGCTGCTGTGCAGATCCTGGACGCTGACGGAATGTCCGCCTGTGATTTCCGTTATGATTCCTATACGGTAACAGCCGGCAAGACTGCGATCCCCGGAATGCCTGCGACCTTTGCGTCGGATGAAGACGCGCAGACGCTCTGCATCCGTATGGTTGACAAGCACGCAGAGCTGGAGCTGCTGCTGTATTACACTGCATTTGAAAAGCTGAATGTCATCACCAGAAGCGCTATGGTGAAAAACCTCGGAAATCGAAGCTGCTATATCCAGCGGCTTCTTTCAGCAACGCTGGAGCTGGATGACAGCAATTTTGATATGATTACCTTAAACGGCTCCTGGGCGAGAGAACGTCACGCAGAACGTGCACCGCTTCATATGGGCAAGCAGCGGATCGACAGCGTGCGCGGTGAAAGCTCGCATCAGAACAACCCGTTTTTCGCACTTGCGCGTCCGAATGCAGACGAAGACTGCGGCGAGGTGTATGGCTTTAACCTGATCTATTCCGGCAACTTCATGGCGCAGGCGGAGCGCACCCAGCACCAGTGTGTTCGTGCGCAGATCGGTATCAATCCGACCGATTTCCGCTGGCTGCTGGAGCCGGGCGAATCCTTCTGGGCACCGGAAGCGGTGCTGGTATATTCCTGCGAAGGCCTGGGCGGAATGTCGCGCACCTTCCATGATCTGTACCGCACCCATCTGATCCGCAGCCCGTTCCGTGACAAGCGCCGCCCTGTTCTGATCAACAACTGGGAGGCGACCTATTTCGATTTCGATGCAGACAAGCTGATTTCCATCGCGGAGGAGGCATCCCGTCTTGGCATCGAGCTGTTCGTGATGGACGACGGCTGGTTTGGTCACCGCGACAGCGATAATTCCAGCCTGGGTGACTGGCGTGTATATGAAAGCAAGCTCAAGGGCGGTCTGAAGCCGCTGGTGGACAAGATCAACGCACTGGGCATGGAATTCGGCATCTGGTTTGAGCCGGAAATGGTTTCTCCCGACAGCGATCTTTACCGCGCACATCCCGACTGGGCGATCCAGATTCCCGGACGCGATCTGACCCTTTGCCGCGCGCAGTATGTCCTTGACTATTCGCGCAAGGAGGTGCGGGATTATGTATATAATATGCTCTGCGATATTCTGCGCAGCGCGAACATCACCTACGTCAAGTGGGATATGAACCGGCAGCTGACCGAGGTCGGCTCGGCGGCACTCCCGGCGGAGAGTCAGCGTGAGCTGTGGCACAGATATGTCCTCGGCGTATATGAACTGATGGAACGCTTTGTGACCGATTTCCCGCACATTCTGCTTGAAAACTGTTCAGGCGGCGGTGCGCGCTATGACGCAGGCATGCTCTATTACAGCCCGCAGATCTGGGCGTCGGATGATACGGACGCGATCGAACGGCTGAAGATTCAGTATGGCTCCTCTCTTTGCTATCCTGTTTCTGCAATGGGCGCACACGTCAGCGTGTGTCCGAATCATGCGGTCGGCCGCAATACCTCGTTTGTGACGAGAGGTCATGTTGCGATGGTCGGCACCTTTGGCTATGAACTGGATGTCACCAAGCTGTCTGAAGAAGAACGGAATATGATTCCGTGGCAGATCGACACCTACAAGCGGTTCTGTCATCTGATGCGCGATGGCGACCAGTACCGTCTGGCGAATCCGAACAGCAACACGGAATATGACGCGTGGATGTTTGTTTCCAAGGATCAGTCGGAGGCGCTGTTTACATATGTACAGATCCTGCGCCGCCCGAATTACCGTTCGCGCCGTATTACGCTCCGTGGACTGAAGGCGGATGCCTATTACCGTGTCGAAGAAACGGGTGCGGTATACAGCGGCGCAGCGCTGATGTATGCGGGACTCAATTTAGAAAATCTCTGGGGCGATTTCCAGAGCAAACAGATCTATTTAACCGAAGTGGAAAAGGAGTGTTAATCCGATGAAATTCAGAAAGATGATTGCCGCTTTGTCTGCGTTTGCTTTTGTTTTTGGTATGACAGGCTGTGATGACAAGAAGCAGGAAGAGGTCGCTTATGAGTGGGGCAATGTTGCCATCGGCGGCGGCGGTTATGTTACCGGTATGGTTTATAATCCGACGGAGGAGGGGCTGGTTTATGCCCGTACCGACATCGGCGGTGCATACCGCAGAAAAGCGGGAAGCAACGAGTGGAAACCGATCACTGATCATCTCGGCGGCGTTGAGAGCGACGACTGGAATCTGATCGGCATCGAGAGTCTTGCGACCGACCCGGTAGAGCCGAAGCGCGTTTATATCGCCTGCGGCACCTATGTCGGCACCAATGGTGCGATCCTTTCCTCGGAGGATTATGGTGAGACCTGGACCACTTATGAGCTGCCCTTCGGCTGCGGCGGAAACAATTCCGGACGCGGTTCGGGTGAGCGGCTGATGGTCAACCCCAAGGACAACAAGGAAGTATTTTTCGGCTCGCGCGGCAATGGTCTGTGGCGTTCGCAGGATTACGGCAAGAGCTGGGCACAGGTTGAAAGCCTGCCTGTGGATGGCACCTACATCCAGGAAGGCAACAGCATGGGTGTACTGTGGGTAGAGTTTGATCCGACCACGAATGATATGTACGTCGGTGTTGCAATGAAGGACGGCGCTTGTGTATACCGCACCAAGGACAACTGTGCAACCTGGGAAGCGCTTCCTGCGACCGACAAGGGTCTTTTCCCGACACAGGCGGATTTTGCATCCAATGGAAAGCTCTATCTTTCCTATGCCGACAGCTGCGGTCCGAATGCATCCTGCACCACAGGCAAGGTCATGTGCTATGACCCGGCAGCCAACAGCTTTGCTGACATCACGCCTGTGCTGGATGACGGTCACTACGGCGGATACGGCGGTCTTTCGGTAGATGCACAGAATCCGGATACAATCGTTGTTGCATCTCTGGATTTCTGGCATGATAACGGCGCGAATTTCTATCGCACCACTGACGGCGGAAAAACCTGGACCTCGCTGTATGACAACAGCGCAAAGCGCTATCAGATGGATGTAGCAGACGCACACTGGCTGACATGGGGCAGAGAGCAGGCGTCGATCGGCTGGTGGGTATCTGATGTCAACATCAACCCGTTTAATTCTGACGAGGTCATGTACGGTACGGGTGCAACGATCTATACCACACAGAATATGACCGCGCTGGACAAGGGCGAAACGGTAACGATCGCGTTTGACGCATACGGACTGGAAGAAACCGCGGTTTACAATATGATTTCTCCGCCGCATGCAGATGCGTCCACACCGCAGCTGTATTCCATTATGGGTGACCTGACAGGCTTCTCCCATATGGACGTCAACGTCCGTCCTGATGACGCACATTTCATGAATTACGGCGACGCAAGTGATATTGACTGTGCATGGCTGAATCCGAATGTTGCGGTATATGCCAGCGATTCGAAGAAGAGCGCGATCCGCTATACCCGTGACGGCGGAAAGACCTGGGAGATCCCGCCCTATCTGCCGGAGGCTTCTGTATCCGGAAAAGTTGCGGTTTCCGCAGATGGCAGCTCCTTTATCTGGACGCCCGGTGCGCTTTCGGGTCAGTCCTATATCACCAACGACTTTGGTGCGACCTGGTATCCCTGCTCAGGGCTCGGCTACGGTACGGTGATTGAGTCGGATAAGGTGAATCCGAATGTATATTATGCAGTGTCCAACGGCACATTCTCTGTTTCTACCAACGGCGGCTTCAATTTTGCGGCAACAGGCGCTGTTCTGTCGGAGAATACGCAGCTCTATCCGCTGACCGGAAAGGAAGGACACATCTGGGCACTGAGCGGCAAGACGATCCTTTACAGCGAGGACAGCGGCAAGACCTGGACCTCACTCAAGACCTTTGCGGCGAATGCAATCGGATTCGGAGCACCGGAAAAGGAAGGGGATTTCCCTGTGATCTATGCGCTCGGAAGCGAATCCTCTGACAGTGTCAAGGGCGTGTTCCGTTCGACGGATAAGGGCGCAACCTGGCAGCAGATCAACGACGAAGCACATCAGTTCGGCAACATTACCTATGCGATCACGGGCGACAGTGAGATCTACGGCCGCGTATATTTTGCCACCAATGGCAGAGGTATCGTGATGGGTGATATTGCAAAGAAGGAATGATGGATCAGGCGAAAAAACGGCGCATTATCAAAGGTGCACTGTTCGGGCTTTCGGGTATTATCCTGCTCGGCGCAGGAATCATAGTACTGTTTTACAGCGGTGTGCTGTGGTTCAATATGCCGTCGCGGGACCAATATCCTGTCCGCGGTGTTGATGTTTCACATTATCAGGGCAGGATCGACTGGACGGATATGCAGGCGAGGAATCCAGAATTGATATGAACGTCTACCGCGGCAGTGAGCAGGAATTCCGCGCACAGTTTGCACTGACGGAAAAATAAGAATAATGGGAGAATCCAGGTTATGAAACCACTCAGACTGACACCGCCCTGCAAGGATTATATCTGGGGCGGAACCCGGCTCCGTGAGGAGTACGGCAAAGTAAGCGACAAGGAAAAGATTGCAGAAAGCTGGGAGCTTTCCTGTCACCCCGACGGCACTTCTGTGATCGCGGAAGGCGAATTTGCGGGCATGAAGCTCACAGAGTATCTCGCACAGGCAGGGGATGCGGTGCTGGGATTGCATGCACAGCGCTTTTCAGCGTTCCCGGTGCTGATCAAGCTGATCGACGCGAAGGATAATCTCTCGGTGCAGGTGCATCCTGACAATGCCTATGCACAGCGTGTGGAAGGCGAATTCGGCAAGACCGAGATGTGGTATATCGTGGACTGCGACGAGGGCGCAAGCCTGATCTACGGATTCCGCGATGAGATCTCGGAGGAAGAATTCCGCGAAAGGATCGAACACAACACGCTGCTGGATGTGGTGAATACAGTTCCCGTGAAAAAGGGCGATGTATTTTTCATCGAAGCAGGCACCCTGCACGCGATCGGAAAAGGAATCCTGATTGCGGAGATCCAGCAGAATTCCAACACGACTTACCGTGTATATGACTACGGCCGTGTGGGTGCAGACGGCAAGCCAAGAGAGCTGCACATCGACAAGGCGATTGATGTGACAGAACGCAGACCTGCACCGCCGTATCAGATCCCTGCACCCGTTGTAACGGATGGCTGCACTGCCACGCAGCTTGCGGCGTGTGAATACTTCACCGTCAAGCGACTGGAGATCGCAGGCAGCGCACAGATGAATGCGGACGAAACCTCGTTCCACCATCTGCTTTGTCTGAACGGGGATCTGACAGTGGCATATCACGGTGAAGAAATGGCGATTTCCAAGGGCGGCAGCATTCTGATTCCTGCAGCACTCGGCGCATATTCAATCAACGGCACGGGCACAGCTCTGCTGACTACAATTTAATCTATGGAGGAAAACACTATGAAGTACTATATCGGAATTGACCTGGGCGGCACCAACATTGTTGCAGGTGTTGTCAACGAAAACTATGAGATCATCGCAAAGGCATCCACCAAGACCAACTGCCCCCGTCCTGCAAATGAGATCGCAGACGATATGGCGAAGATGGCGATTCAGGCAGTGGAGAATGCAAAACTCACGATGGATGACATCGGCTGGGTGGGAATCGGTACGCCGGGTATTGCAAACAGCAGTACCGGTATCATCGAATATTCCAACAACCTTGGTTTTGAAAATACCCCGATGGTAGAGATGATTCAGAAGCACATCAACAAGCCGGTATTCATTGAGAACGATGCAAACGCCGCTGCATATGGTGAGTTTGTTGCAGGTGCGGCAAAGGGTGCAAATAATGCAGTATGCATCACCCTCGGCACAGGTGTCGGCGGCGGAATCGTCATCGACGGAAAGATCTACTCCGGCTCCAACTTTGCCGGTGCAGAGCTTGGCCACACCGTAATTTCCGTAGACGGTCCCCAGTGCTCCTGCGGCAGAAAGGGCTGCTTTGAGGTGTTCTCTTCTGCAACGGGTCTGATCCGTATGACCAAGGAAGCGATGGAGGCACATCCTGAGTCGGGTATGCACGCGCTGTCCGCTGAGCGTGGTGGCAAGGTATCCGCACGCACCTCCTTTGACGCAATGCGCGCAGGCGACGCAACTGCAAAGCAGGTTGTGGACGATTATCTGAAATATCTCGCAGCAGGCATCACCAATACCATCAACATCTTCCAGCCGGATGTCCTCTGCATCGGCGGCGGTGTGTGCAATGAGGGTGACGCACTGCTCGTTCCTGTCAAGGAACTGGTTGCGAAGGAAGTATATACCAGAAATTCCAAGAAGAATACAGAAATCGTGATCGCGAAGCTCGGTAATGACGCTGGCATCATCGGTGCGGCATTCTTAGGAATGGCAAAGTAAAGAAGAATTCAGGAGGAAGGCGCGAAGATGAAATTACTGGCGATCGACGGAAACAGCATTCTGAACCGTGCGTTTTACGGCATCAAGGCACTCAGCAACAAGCAGGGGGTGCCGACGAATGCGGTGTTCGGGTTCACGAACATCTATCTCAGCGCGATTTCAGCGGTACAGCCGGACTGTGCGGCGATTGCCTTTGATCTTCGCAGCCCGACCTTCCGCCATAAGGCGGTTGCAAGCTATAAGGCAAACCGCAAGGGAATGCCCGATGATCTTGCCGTACAGCTTCCGATCGTCAAACAGCTTTTTGCAGCAATGGGTGTGAAGATCATCGAGTGTGAGGGATATGAGGCGGATGACGTCCTCGGTACCCTTGCGCGGATCTGTTCGGAGCATGGCGACGAGTGTGTGATTCTCACGGGTGACCGCGACAGCCTGCAGCTGATTGACGAACGCGTATCTGTCCGTCTTGCGACCAACCGCGAGCCGATTCTTTATGATCGTGTGCGGTTTGAGGAGGAATACGGCTTTGCGCCGATTCAGCTGATCGACCTCAAGGCGCTGATGGGCGACAGCTCGGACAATATTTCGGGTGTTGCGGGAATCGGACAGAAAACCGCCACTGCGCTGATTCAGCAGTGGGGAACGATTGAAAATTTATATGAGCATCTGGACGAGGCGGAATTAACCAAGGGCGTTCTCACCAAGCTCAGAAACGGCGAGGCGGACGCGCAGCAGAGCAAGTGGCTTGCGACGATCGTCCGCGATGCACCGATTCCGCAGGCAATTTCCGAATATCAGTTCGGTGAAATGAATGATGCCGCGGTATCTGAACTGCTGACGGAGCTTGAGATGTTCAAACTCCTCGAAAAGCTCAAACTGCGCCCGTCTGCGGTGGCAAAAACAGAGGTGGTATCCGCGGTGCCCGCGGAGCTGCCCGAATTGCAGTGTGAATCCCTCACCGCTGAAACGATTGCACAGATGAGAGAGCGCGTGACATTTCTGCTTGAGGATACGGCATTATCCGTAATCGCAGGCGGCACGCTGTATCAGACGTCGGATGAAACACTGATCCTTGCCTTTTTACAGAGCGATGTGCAAAAACAGAGCTTTGCGGCAAAGTCTGCTTATCACTTTGCACTGTCGCATGACGGTGTGCTTTTGCATCTCTGCTTTGACGCGGAACTGGCGGCATATCTGCTCGATCCGACGATGCCGAAATATGAGATCTCCACACTCTGCGGTGTGTACGGTGTGCCGTATGACGAAACGCGCGGCGCGGTCTGCTCGTTGCCGATCCTTTCGTCTGTGCTCCGTGACAAGCTGGAGCGGGATGGGATGACGGCACTGCTGCAGGAGATCGAACTGCCTCTGATGCGCGTACTCGCGGAGATGGAGCATTACGGTGTGCGGTTGGATATTGACGGCGTCAAGCGGTTCGGTGCCGCACTGACGGATGATATTGCCGCACTGCAGGAGCAGATTTATTTTATGGCGGGGCATCCATTCAACATCGCCTCTCCGAAACAGCTTGGTGTTGTATTATTTGAAGAACTCGGACTTCCTGCGAAGAAAAAGACAAAGACAGGTTACTCCACCAATGCAGATGTGATGGAGGAACTCAGAGGTAAGCACCGGATCATTGACCTGATCTTAAAATATCGTCAGCTGACCAAGCTCAGTTCGACCTATGTGGAGGGACTGCTTAAAACAGTCGCACCTGATGGACGGATCCACACCTGTTTCCGCCAGACGGAAACCAGAACGGGGCGCATCTCCTCCGTGGAGCCGAATTTACAGAATATTCCTGTGCGTACTGAACGCGGACGGGAAATGCGGCGGTTTTTCCTTGCAGCTGAAGATAAAGTTCTGCTGGATGCCGATTACAGCCAGATTGAACTCCGCATTCTCGCACATCTGTGCGGCGACGAAGCAATGCAGGAGGCGTTCCGCACCGGTCAGGACATTCACGCGATGACGGCGGCACAGGTGTTCGGACTTCCTGCTGAGCTGATCTCACCTGAGATGCGAAGTGCGGCGAAGGCGGTCAATTTCGGTATCATTTACGGTATCGGTGCGTTCTCGCTGTCAAAGGATATTGGTGTATCGGTCGCGGAGGCGAAGCGGTATATCAGCGATTATCTCCGTAACTATCCGAACGTCGAACGGTTTATGGACGGCGTTGTGGAGCAGGCGGCGGATACGGGCTATGTCACCACGCTGTTCGGCAGACGCAGACCTGTGCCGGAACTGCAGAGCCGCAACAAGATCTTGCAGGCGGCAGGCAGAAGAATCGCGATGAATACGCCGATTCAGGGTACAGCGGCGGATGTGATCAAGATTGCAATGGTGCGCGTGTCGCGCCGTCTGGCAGAGGAACAGCTGGACGCGCGGCTGATCTTGCAGGTGCACGACGAACTGATCGTAGAATCGACTCGTGAAGATGCGCCGCGTGCCGCTTTGATTTTGCAGGAAGAAATGGAACACGCCTGTGAGATGTCGGTGCCGCTGACCGCAGAGGTGCATGAGGGGGACAGCTGGTTTGATGCAAAGGGATAAGATATCCATTCTGCTGATGGAGGAAGAACACGTTGCGGCAGTCGCGGAAATCGCGAAGCAGTGTTTCTCTGAGCCGTGGAGTGAAGCGGCATACCGCAGCGAGTTGAACAATCCGCAGGCGCTCACGCTGATTGCGCTCTGTGAAGACCAGGTGATCGGTTTTCTCAACTGCGGGTTTGCCGCTGATCAGGTGGATCTGAATACGGTTGCGGTATCGGAGCAATTCCGCCGCTGCGGTGTGGCGCGTATGCTGATGACCGCGATGGAGGACTGGATCCGCGGATTTGCATCCTGTGTCTTCTTAGAGGTGCGGTGCAGCAATACGCCTGCGCAGAATTTATACCACACGCTCGGCTATATGGACTGCGGCAAGCGCCCGCGGTATTATCATGAGCCTGATGAAGACGGA
>SVNN01000069.1 GCA_015066905.1 Ruminococcus sp. | reverse complement strand
TGAACTGCGCACACTGCTGATCCTGCTGAATCCCTTTGCACCGCATATGACCGAAGAAATGTACGAAATGCTCGGCTTTGAGGGCGTTCTGAATGAGCAGAAATGGGTGGAATTCGATCCCGCACTCTGTGTAGACGCTGCTGTTGAGATCGTTGTTCAGGTCAACGGTAAGATCCGTGCGAAGATGAGCATTCCTGTGGACACCGACAAGGATGAGGTGATCCGTCTTGCAATGGCAGAACAGAAGATTGCGGATGAGCTTTCCGGCAAGAATGTTCTGAAACAGGTATATGTACCAAATAAACTTGTAAATTTTGTTGCAAAGTGACGAAGTTTTTGAAGGGCGAAGTTTCTGCTTGACAAATCCATTTAAGATGTGGTAAAATATTATTCGTATTATGAATGGCTAATATGCTGGCTTGGCGGTCTGCTCAGCAGACTGTTAAGATAGATAGCCTCTGTCTTTGGGACAAAGGGAGGGATTAAAGTGGCAGAAGTTCGCGTTGGTAAGAATGAATCTTTGGACACAGCGCTCAAGAGATTTAAGAGATCCTGTGCAAAGGACGGCGTTATCGCAGAAGTTCGCAAGAGAGAGCACTACGAAAAGCCTTCCGTAAAGCGCAAGAAGAAGTCCGAAGCCGCTCGGAAGCGGAAGTTCTAAAAGTCAAAGAAGACGGGCGTTTTTCGTCCGTCTTTTCTTGTATTGGGGGTATTCCGATATGAAAATTCTGGTGTTAAACGGCCCGAATCTGAATCTGCTCGGAGAGCGTGAACCGGGGATCTACGGAAGCGATACGCTTTCCTCAATCTGTCAGACCATCTCGCAGGAGGCGCAGGAGCTGGGTGCGGAATGTATCTTCTTTCAGTCCAACCACGAGGGTGCGCTGATTGATAAGCTCCATGAGCTGCGTCATGATGTAGACGGCATTCTGCTCAACGCAGGCGCGTATACCCATTACAGCTATGCGCTCAGGGACGCGATCGCAGGTGTCAGACTGCCTTGTGTGGAACTGCATCTGTCCAACGTCCACGCACGGGAGGAATTCAGACATCAATCTGTTCTTGCTCCGGTCTGTATCGGCGTTGTTTGCGGATTCGGCGCAGACAGCTATTCGCTTGCACTGACCGGCCTTGTACGCCATATTGCAAAAAAGCAGGCGAAATAAAGAAAAATTTGCGAAACCCCTTGCAAAAGGAGAAGAAATATAGTATAATAAAACTATATTTGTGTAACATCATATTTGGAGGTTTATTTTATGATTTCTGCAGGTGATTTCAGAAACGGCGTTACCTTTGAGCTCGACGGCAACGTTGTACAGGTTGTTGAGTTCCAGCACGTTAAGCCTGGTAAGGGCGCGGCTTTTGTCCGCACCAAGTTCAAGAACGTCATTACCGGCGCTGTGGTTGAGCGTTCTTTCAACCCGACCGATAAATATCCGACCGCTTTTGTTGAGCGCAAGGACATGCAGTACAGCTACAACGATGGCGATCTCTACTATTTCATGGACATGGAGACCTATGAGATGGAGCCGATCAACAAGGATATTCTCGGCCCTGCATTTGCTTTCGTAAAGGAAGAGATGATGGTCAAGGTTCTGTCCTATAAGGGCAACGTATTCGGCGTTGAGCCCCCGAACTTTGTTGAGCTTCAGGTTACCCAGACCGATCCTGGTTTCAAGGGCAACACTGCAACCAACGCAACCAAGCCCGCTACCGTTGAAACCGGCGCTGAGGTCAAGGTTCCGCTCTTCATCGACGAAGGCGATATGATCCGTATCGACACAAGAACCGGCGAATATATGGAGCGCGCATAAGCTTTATCCGATCTGCAACAATCAAAACAGTCGCCACGAGCGGCAATCGAAAGGAGTTTTCGTTATGAATCTCACAGAAAAAATGTCTTATTTACAGGGACTTCTCGACGGT
The DNA here is from genome assembly GCA_015066905.1 of Ruminococcus sp. Taxonomy (GTDB): domain Bacteria; phylum Bacillota; class Clostridia; order Oscillospirales; family Ruminococcaceae; genus Ruminococcus_F. The sequence goes on along the minus strand of SVNN01000069.1, from coordinate 9,235 downwards.
CTTGATGTGGACGGTTCCACCAAGGAAGGCAAGGCACTGCTTCAGATGGCTGATGTCATGCAGGAACTGGTGCTGTATGTTGAGGATCTCCAGTCCCAGGTGGACGAGCTGACTGAGCTGACCGAAATTCTGGATAAGGATCTCGGCGACGTGGAAGAGGTTGTGTTTGACATCGACGATTGCGACTGCGACGACTGTGATTGCGATTGCGATGACTGCGACTGTGACTGTGATTTTGACGATGACGATGATGACGGCTTTGATCAGGAGCTTTACGAAGTAACCTGCCCGAGCTGCAATGATACCATTCTTCTGGATGACAGCATTCTGGAGGACGGTTCCATCGACTGCCCGAACTGCGGTGAGATGCTTGAGTTCGATTATGACGAGATCACGATCGAAGACGCAGCAGAAGAAACCGAAGAAAACAAGTAATTTTAAGGAAACTTTTTCCCGACAATTGAATAAAATTATATTGTTTCAGGGCGAGGTGCAATTCCTCACCGGTGGTGACGCGTAAGCGAAGTCCACGAGCCTTTCGGGGTTGAATCGGTGCAAATCCGATACCGACGGTATAGTCCGGATGAAAGAAACAAAACGCACTTCGCGTTTTTGCGCCCGTATGCTGTACATACGGGCGTTTTTTATTTTATCAAAAAGGGAGTTTTACTTATGCAGACCAACACACTCACAACCAAACGTACACTCGACACAAGGGCGCTTGTCAACCTTGCAGTGCTTTCCGCGCTTGCATTTTTGTCCGTCTTTATCTTCCGCATTCCGGTGGTGTCCTTTCTGAAATATGAACCGAAGGATGTATTCATCGTTCTTGCAGGATTCCTTTATGGTCCGACCGCAACTGTACTGATGTCTGTTGTCGTATCGGTTGTTGAGATGTTTACAATCAGTAGCACGGGTATTATCGGTTGTGTGATGAATATCATCTCTACTGTTGCATTTGCCGGAACCGCTTCGCTGATTTATCATAAGCACCGTACATTGACCAGCGCAATTGTTGGTCTGCTGATCGGTGTGTTTCTGACCACGGGTGTGATGCTTCTCTGGAATTATCTGATCACACCGCTGTATATGGGTTATCCGCGCGAGGCAGTCAAGGCGATGCTCGTTCCTGTATTTCTGCCTTATAATCTGATCAAATACGGACTGAACATGGCAATCGTACTGCTTCTGTACAAACCGTTTATGCTTTTGCTGCGTCAGCTCCATCTGCTGCCCAGCACAGAGGAAACTGCTGAGTCCAAGAACAAGGTGTTTTTCCTCTGGATCGTCGGCGGATTTTTGTTTATTACCTGTGTATATTTCATTCTCGTTCTGCAAGGCGTTTTATAATTACATGGTCTAATCTCTCGCCTTGCCGCATATGATCCAAATAAGGGGAGGCGAGAAAATTGAATCGGATCGTAAAAGGTGCGCTTGCAGTGCTGCTGTCAGTTTCCCTGACAGCCTGCGGGACAAGCGGTGAGGAATCGTCATTGGTCTTGCAGGAACAGTCGGTATCACAGCTGCAGCAGCTGGAAACGACCATATCTGCGAGCGTAACGACCACGACCGCCGAAACAACAACGGAACGGATTACGCAGACAGAACCTGCCGCGCTGACAACCGAGCAGACGAGTACAGTGAGTACGATCGTTACAACGCAAGCAACAACCACGACTGCGCTCTCAACGGAGCTTCCTGCGGCAGTTTCGCTGGATGTGAGGGCAATCTGGATTCCTGCGACGGATCTTGGCAATATGCTGTCGGGCTGCGATGAAGCCGCATTCCGTAAGCGCGTAAAAAGTCATCTCAGGCAATATCAGTCGCTCGGAATCAACACAATCTTTCTGCACGTGAGAAGCAACGGCGATTCTTATTATCAATCCGCATTATTTCCACGCGGCGCATACTGGAGTGCAAATCAAGCCTTTGATCCGCTTACTGTCTTTCTGGAGGAATCCCATACACTGGGGCTTTCTCTGCACGCATGGGTGAATCCGCTTCGCTGTCAGACTGCGGATCAGATGACGCAGATCCAAGGCGACTATCAGACAAAGCAATGGGTCACAGCGAAGGATGACCGTATGGTGCAGGTTGGTTCGCGGTGGTATATGAATCCTGCTTATCCGGAGGTGCGCGCGCTGGTCTGTGCCGGAGTTTCGGAGATCCTTGCCGGATATGACGTGGATGGCATACATATTGACGATTATTTCTATCCGACGACAGCAGAATCCTTTGACGCCGCGGCATTCAAGCACGCTGGAGCGAAAAATCGTGCAGTATGGCGCACTGAGAACATCAATCAGCTTGTTTGTGCGATGTATGACACGGTCAAGTCCTGTGATCGAACCAGAATCTTCAGCGTCAGTCCGACCGGAAGCATTGCCGACAATGAGCAGGAGCAATATGCAGATGTGCGCCTCTGGTGCAGTGAGTCTGGCTATCTCGATTGGATTATTCCGCAGCTCTATTTCGGCTTTTTTCACGAAACCTATCCCTTTGCCGAAACGGCGGAGGAATGGCGCGGCATTGTAACGAACGACGAGATTTCACTCATGCTTGGCATTGCGACTTATAAGGTCGGGGAATATGATGACTTTGCAGGCGCAGGCGCGAAGGAGTGGACAACAGATACGCTTATCCCTGCGCGGCAGATTCTCTTTGCTGATGAAATGGAAGGTGTCGAGGGAGTCGTGTTGTTCAGCAGCGCAACAACCCGTTCTCTGTCCGATCGTGAGCAAAATGCAATACGGCATGCACTCGGCAGCTGACGGTGCAAAGGAATGAAAAAGAACCTGTACAGAAGTTCAAATCCTGTACAGGTTCTTCGCTTTTCTTAGAGCTCAATTGCCTTGAGCAGATCTTCGGTTCGGTCGGTACGCTCCCATGCAACTGCGAGATCCTCGCGACCCATATGACCATAAGCGGCAAGCTTGCGGTACTGGGGCTTGCGGAGATTCAGCGACTCGATAATCGCGGCAGGGCGAAGGTCAAATACCTTCTCAACAGCCTCAGCGAGGATATCATCAGCAACTCTGCCGGTGCCGAAGGTGTCAACCAAAATCGAAACAGGCTTTGCTACGCCGATTGCGTATGCAAGCTGTACTTCGCACTTTTCAGCAAGTCCTGCTGCAACGATGTTCTTTGCGATATAACGGGAAGCATAGGCCGCGGAACGGTCAACCTTCGTCGGATCCTTTCCGCTGAATGCACCGCCGCCGTGACGGGAATAACCGCCGTAGGTGTCAACAATAATCTTGCGTCCGGTCAGACCGCTGTCGCCCTGCGGACCGCCGACAACAAAGCGTCCGGTCGGGTTGATGTAATACTTTGTATTCTCATCCAGCAGTTCTGCAGGGATGATCGGCTTGATGACATAGGTCAGAATGTCTTCGCGGATCTGCTCCAGCTGAATCTGCGGTGCGTGCTGTGTCGATACAACAACTGCATCCACGCGGACAGGCTTGCCGTCGATATATTCCACGGTGATCTGGGTCTTTCCGTCGGGACGGAGATAGTTGAGTGTGCCGTCTTTTCTGACAGCGGTCAGCTGGATTGCCAGCTTGTGCGCAAGAGAAATCGGCATCGGCATCAGCTCTGGGGTCTCGTTGCAGGCATAGCCGAACATGATTCCCTGATCGCCGGCGCCGAGAGCACCTGCGTCAGATTCACTGCCGTTTTTGGATTCCAGTGCTTCATCTACGCCCATAGCGATATCGCCGGACTGTTCGTCGATTGAAGTCAGGATGGAACAGGTGTGTCCGTCAAAGCCGAATTTTGCACGATCATAGCCGATATCAACAATAACCTCGCGTGCAATGCGCGGAATATTGATGTCAGCAGATGTGCTGATCTCGCCCATACAGAGTACCATACCGGTTGTGCAGCAGGTCTCGCAGGCAACACGTCCGTTGGGATCCTGTTCCAGAATCGCGTCCAGAACGGCATCAGAGATCTGATCACAGATTTTATCGGGATGTCCCTCTGTTACAGATTCTGAGGTGAAAAATGCTCTCATAATCGTTCCTCCAATTCATAAAAAATGCACCCGTTTTCAGAAAACGAGTGCTTGTGATGGCAATTTTCATACTTCACAAACCTCATCTCTCGGTGAAAATACACCGCAGGAATTAGCACCTTTCCCTGAAAAAGGGCGGTTGCCGGGCGTCACGGGACCAGTTCCTCAGCCACTCTTGATAAGATTCTATAAATATAATATCACGATACAGGTCGTTTGTCAAGAGAAACAGTTGAATTTTCTGCAAATTACAAAAATTACAAGGAGTCGGATACTATGAAAACGTTTTTTCCTATGCTGATCGCCTTTATCGTTGTCTTTACGCTGGTGCCGTCTGTCATACTGCTTCCCATTGCACAGAAATCCGTCTCAGCTGAGCAGTCGGCGGATAACGCTGAGGCACAGGACCCGCCTGCATACCGCGTGCTTGATGTATCGACAGGACAGGTGATTACAGTGCCGGTCCGTGATTATGTAATTGGTGCGGTATGCGCGGAAATGCCTGCCACCTTTGAAGAAGAAGCGCTCAAAGCACAGGCGGTCGCTTCCTATACATATGCGCAGCGGCAGTGCCTTTCCTCGCGTGGAGATGCTTCGCTCTGCGGTGCGGATTTTTCGAACGACAGTGCGCGGTTTCAGGCATATTACACGCTGTCGCAGATCCGGACGTTTTATGGCGATGGATTCGACATCTATTATCCAAAGGTGGAAGCGGCAGTGGATGCAGTGCTGGGCACCTATCTCTCTTATGAGGATCAGCCGATTATTGCAGCTTTTCATTCTATGTCAGCCGGACAAACCGAATCGGCACAGACTGTGTGGGGGAGTGAGGTGCCTTATCTGATTTCTGTACCGAGCGAAAGTGACGAAGCCGCACCGCGCTATCTGGAAAGTGTTGGATTCACAGCAGAAGAATTATGCAAGGCTTTTTCGTCATATGATGCTTCGATTCGTTTTGATTCAGATGACGACAATTGGATCGCGGTGGAATCCGCCACTGAGTCGGGAACCGTCACAGCGTTCAGAATCGGAACGCTCACATTGGACGGACAAAGTGTTCGTGCCGCGCTTGGATTGCGATCAGCAGCATTCACAGTGAAGCAGGAGGGGGAGAAATTCATCTTTTCGACCCGTGGATTTGGTCACGGGGTCGGTATGAGTCAGTACGGTGCAAATGAGATGGCTGCGGCAGGACATTCATTTTCGGACATTCTTGCACATTACTATCCAGGTACGATTTTGAAAAGTGGCTTTTAAGTTTGTTGTATTTGTCTAGTTTTTACGGCTTTCTTTTAGGGTATTCATAAAGAAAGTACGATTTATCATATTTTCAATACAATTTGTCATTGCACTTTTAGGAGAATTATAGTATTATAATTATGGTTAATTGTACGCGCAGTATGTCGTGTGCGGACTATCGCGTTTTCCATCAAATTTTTCGACTTGAAAAGGAGTAAAGTAGTATGAAGACAAGTAAATTGATTGCTGGACTTTCTGCTGTTGCAATGTTGGCTTCTGGCTCCACATTCGTTGCATCTGCAGCTGATACTGTTGGTGTAGCAGCTGGAAAGACCACTGCCGCAGCTGGTGAGACTTTCTCTGTTGATATCTCTCTGTCTGATGTTCCGTCTACCGGAATCAGCTGCATTGAATTCGGCGTAGAGTTCGACAAGTCTGTAATCACCATCACTGACGTTGCGCTCGGTGCAATCGCACAGACTGGTGCTGATGATGCTGAGGGTGCTGTTGACAGCTCTCTGAGCGACACTGTATTTGACTGGAACGTAGTTGACAATGAGCTGGATATCGTTTGGGTAACCGGTCTGACTGATTCCAACTACTGGATCACGGATAGCGGCGTATTCGTTACCATCACTGGTACTGTTAATGCAAACGCTGCTGATGGTGCTGTTTCCGATCTGAAAATTGTTCCGATCAGCCGCGACAGCTATCCGGAGAGCGGAAGCGCAAACGCTGATTCTATCGTTGGCTACCTTGATGCAAATGGTGCTGCTGTAAGCTACGGTACTGCTTTGACTGCAGGTTCTGTAACTGTTGGCAGTGATGTAGTTGGCGGCGATACACTTTACGGTGACGTAAACTGTGATGGCAAGATCGACATCGTTGACCTGGTACTCCTGGCTCGTTATGTATCTCAGGATCCGGATCTTACTGCTGGTACCATCACTGATCAGGGCAAGACCAACGCTGAGGTTGATCTGGACGGACAGATCGGCTCTGGCGATATTACCGGTCTCGCACTTTACCTGGCTGGAAACGGTTCTCTGCCGGTTAAGTAATTCCAATTCGTTTCATACTATTGCACATAAGAAAACCGCTCTGGGATTTCCCTGGAGCGGTTTTTCATTTCTACGGCGAGTTGGGTGTTGCTAGAAGAAAGAGATAGAAAACAAAAAAGCCATGTTCCGAAGAACATGGCTTGCTGGTGCGCCGGAAGGGACTCGAACCCCCGACCTACTGGTTCGTAGCCAGTCACTCTATCCAGCTGAGCTACCGGCGCATTCAGGTGGTTGTTACCACCTCAACCAACTCATTAATTATACCACATGGTTGCGAAAAAGTCAACAGGAAAAATGATATTTTACGTTTTGCACGAAATGAATTAGAGATCTTTCATCTTGTTGATGCATCCTTCACAAACACACTTGTCCATAAAGCAGTTTTCGGTTTTTTCACCACAGAATACGCAACGATTCTGATATTTCTGAAGAATAATCTTGTGTCCTTCTACATATATTTCCAGAGGATCGCGTTCATTGATACCCAGAGTATTACGCAGCTCCTTCGGAATTACAACACGGCCAAGCTCGTCAACTTTTCTGACAATACCAGTATTTTTCATACTTACCACCATTGAAGGAACGGATTGTTTCCTTCATCCTTTCAAGAAATTATGCTTTTATTATATACTCTTTTTTGATAAAAGTCAACCTTTTTCGCAAAAAAATGCCTGTGATGAGGAGGGAAAAATGCATGATGAATCGGATTTTTACGCTTCTGATGCTCTGTGGAATCAGTTGTGGTGTCTTGTGTCAAAGCGGTGAAGAGATGACCTCTGTACTGCTGGAATCAGGCTCAGATGCGATCACGCTCTGTCTTGCGCTGACGGGCGGAATGTGCGTCTGGGGCGGTTTACTGAAGGTTGCAGAGGCAAGCGGTGTGACCGATTTGCTGGCGCGTCTGCTTGCGCCGATTGTGTGTCTGATCTTCCGTGGGATTGATCGCCACGGAAAGGCTCTGCCGCTGATTACAATGAATTTTGCCGCAAATGCGCTGGGGCTTGGAAATGCAGCAACGCCGCTCGGACTCGCCGCGATACGGGCATTAAAGGAAGAAAACGGGGACAGCGATACCGCCTCAGATCATATGATTCTGTTTACGGTAATCAACACCGCGTCACTGACGCTCTTTCCATCGACCGTTCTGACGCTTCGTTCGGAATATGGTTCGATGCATCCGCTTTCGATCCTCCCGGCAGTCTGGCTGTGCAGTACAATTGTACTCGTGTTTCTGATCATACTTACGCGCACGCTTTGTGCGGTACGGAGCGTGCGATGAGCTGGGTGAATTATATTCTGCCGCTGTTGGTCGGTGTACTGATCCTATATGCAGCTCTGAAAAAAGTGCCGGTGTTTGATTGCTTTCTGGAAGGCGCACGAGAGAACCTTTCGCTGAGTATATCTTTGCTGCCGACGTTATTTGCCTTGCTTCTGATGATTGGTCTGCTGCGCGAATCGGGAGCAATTACGTTGCTGACAGAGTGGATCAGTCCATCCCTTACACGGCTTGGATTTCCGTCGGAATGCATTCCGCTTGCCTTACTTCGACCTGTTTCCGGCAGCGGGTCACTCGCGGTCTATTCCTCTGTTCTGGAAGAGTACGGCGCTGACAGCTTTGCAGGCACTGTCGCGAGCATTCTGCAGGGTGCATCAGAAACGACTTTTTACACAATCGCGCTTTATTACGGTGCGGCACAGATCCGTAACGGGCGCTGTACGCTGTTCTGTGCGCTGTCGGGCGACTGTACGGTATTTCTACTCTCCACGCTGCTGGTGCGTCTGACGGGCGCATAAATAAAAAGAAGAGGTCTTATCCGAAAATAAGACCTCTTTGTGTTGTGGGTTACATACCAGCCATATAGGTGGTCAGTGCGGTGATATCGTCAGCATCAATGGAGCTGTCAGAATTGAAGTCAGCGTTTTCGCGACCCGTATCACTCAGATCCAGTGTGTCGTCCTGCGATACATAACGAGCGAGGAATACAACGTCGCCGATGCTGATCTGGTTGTCGCAGTTCAGATCGCCAAGCAGCTTGATTTCTTCAGGAAGCGTAGTAGTGGTTTCAGTGGTAGTTGTGGTAGTAGTTGCTTCTGTGGTGGTGGTAGTTGTCTCTTCCGGATCCTCCTCAGAAGTACCGGAGGAGATGGCAGCAGCAACGACAGTTACATAATCTGTGACAGGAGTAATGCCTTCGCCTTCGCTGTCGGATGCCCACCAGTACTGCAGCTGAGCAGTGGTGGATGCCTGTGCAGCTTCTGCGATCTTTGCAAGGAGTGCTTCATCTTCCACTGCAGTGTCATTTACTACTGCGTTGAACGGAGTAGAGAGATCAACGGTAAGCGTGCCGGATTCCTTGGTGGACCACTGGAAGGATACCCAGTAGGTTACACCGTCAACAGCAACGTCAAATGCAAGACAGCCGTTTGCAAAGGTACAGCTTTCGTCCAGCTCAATGTCGAGAATCACCTTGTCGCCGATTGCCTGAGAGAAGGTGATGGTACCGTCAGGGAGAATATCGCCCTTGAGGTTGTTTTCGTCATCAATGTCCTCGTGTGTCGGCGGGATGAAGGTAGCGTCCTTGCCGCTGCCGTATTTTACGAGTGCCTGTGCGATCTCAGGATAGTTCCAGGTTCTGGAGCTTCTGTTCAGAAGTCCGAATGCCTCGCCTGCGTAGGTGTTGAAGCATTCGTTATCCCACCAGCAGCAGGTAACGCCTCTTGCTCTTGCAGAAGCCATGTAATATGCGGCATAATCCACACGTGCCTGTGTGTTTTCGTTCTTGTTGCGTGCGCCGAACTCGCCCATTACAACGGGGATATTCTTGGAGATGAACTTGATGTAGAGCGTGTCCATCAGGTTGTCGATCTCAGTCTTGTCGGAGCTGGAGAAGGTTGCGTAGCTGCCGCTTGCGTCAGC
>SVNN01000068.1 GCA_015066905.1 Ruminococcus sp. | reverse complement strand
ACCGGCACCAAGTGCCCCGTTCTGACCGACATCTCCAACGATATGTACTTTGGCGAAACCACCGAGCTGGACGGACAGGCATTCCACGGCGCGATTATCGAGGACACCGCAAGCGGCCGCAGAATCTGCTACGAAGTATCGGAAGAATACGGCTTCTGGATCATCTGGAATGACCGCGGCTTCAACAACTACTTCTGTCCCGAGCCGATGACAGCAATGATCGACGCACCGAATCTCAGTCTGCCGCGCGATATGACAGGCTACCGCGAGCTTCGCCCGCATGACACATTCGAGGCAAACCAGCGGTTCTTCACAATGTAAGAAATAGGCGGCATAGCTTTTTGCGCTGTGCCGCCTTGTGTTTATCTGCTTTTTTCCCAAAAAGAAAGCACCGCCTTGCGAAAGCGGTGCGGAATTTTCCGGCTGTACTTGTACCCGGGCACAGCCGTCTTACACATATTCCTGCTTGTTATCCCAAAAAGAGAAAGAGAAGAAGTTTGTGAGAGGGGAATGGGAACTGTCCGTCAAGCGGTTTTAAGCAGGAAGTATCCGGAATCTTCCTCCGGATTACAAGTTTATGATACCATATTGACAAACCAAAAGCAATGTATTATTATGTAATAAGGTTACGGATTGTCACCAGTTTTCTGAGCCGGGGAAGACGATCCGACAGAGAGGGGGCGAATTTTGTGCGCGTGATCAGAGTGGGTTCCAACCAGCGGTACAGCGATCTTTCCGCAGAATGCGGCGAGGGCGCGGGCGGCTTTCTTCTTCTGATTATCAAAACGGCTGCGTCAATTCAGGCGGACGGGATCGAGTATGGGATTCGTCCGAATACACTGCTCATTCTGCGGAAAAACAACGGCACATTTCCGTTTTCGGGCAAAGATGAATTCATCTGCGACTGGATCCGTTTTGATATGACGGAGGCGGAAGCGATTTCCGCTGCTGCACTGCATCTCCCCTTCGGATATCCTGCTGCACTGTCTGACAGCGCGGCAGCCGCGTCAATCATCCGCCTGATTGCGGTTGAAACGCTGATTCCGACGGCGCATAGTATCGAATTTGCCGAATCTATGATGCAGGCGCTGTTTTTGAAACTCTCTGCAACCATTCTGCCGGATGAAACGATCCAAAACGGCGGACTTTCCGCTTCGCCCTATTCTGCGCGGCTGACCGAGCTTCGCAATAAAATCTATGCAACGCCGGAGGAGCATTGGACGATCGAACGGATGTGCCGCGAGATGAATATCAGCCGCACCCACCTGCATCGTCTGTATGCCGAAACCTTTGGTGTGACCTGTTACAACGACGTTCTGAACAGCAAGATGGAACACGCAAAGCATCTCCTCTCCAACTCATCGCTGCCGATCCATGAGATCAGTGAACGCTGTGCGTTCGACAACGATGTCAGCTTTATGCGCTGTTTCAAAAAAGCGACCGGCATGACGCCGACGCAGTACCGCAGCAAAAGCAGCTGCAAGGTATAAAACAAAACCGTATTAAAACAATAAGGAGTGTCTGAATATGATCAATCTGAAAAAAACCCTCTCCTGTCTGCTCGCAGGCAGTATGCTGCTCACCTGTCTGACCGCCTGCGGCAAGGACGCCGCCTCCTCTTCGGAGCCTGTTTCCGGCGGAACAGAATCCACCGAATCCTCTGCGCCGGCTGAGCTTGTCGTATCCGACGGAAGCAAGCGGATTGAGATCAAGGACGGTAAATTTGTGCTTGCAGGCTCAGGCAAGGAGATCTGGTTCAACGGCGCAAACACACCGTGGGATAACTGGAACGACTTCGGTATGGACTACGACGAAACCTTCTGGGATACCCACTTTGCAGATCTGCACGCGGCAGGCGTGAATGCCACCCGTGTCTGGATCACCTGCAACGGCGACGCAGGCGTCAAGATCAAGCCTGACGGCACGGTCACAGGCGCAAAGGACGAACACTGGGAGGATCTCGACAGTCTGTTTGCGATCGCCGCAAAGCATGAGGTCTACATCATGGCGACGCTGATTTCCTTTGACCACTTCAAGGACAGCAACCAGAAATATACCCGCTGGCGCGCAATGGTGCAGGATGAAGCGCTGACGCAGACCTACATCGACACCTACGTCATTCCCTTTGTGGAGCGTTACGACTCCAACGACTATCTGTTCAGCATCGACATCTGTAACGAGCCGGACTGGATCGTGGAAAACCAGGAGTGCGGAAAGATCCAGTTTGATTATCTCTCCCGCTTCTTCGGACACGTTGCCGCCGCGATCCACGAAAACAGCGACATTCTCGTCACGGTCGGCATGGGCATGGTCAAATATAACAGCGACCACCAGAACGGCAACTACGTTTCTGACAAGCTTTTGCAGGATCTCACGAAGAATGAGAACGCATATCTCGATTACTACTCCCCCCACTTCTACGAGTGGCAGATTCCGAACTGGGGCAATGCCTTTGCAATGTCACCGCAGGAGTTTGGTATGGATACTGACCGCCCCGTTGTACTGGGTGAATGCCCGGCGCTCGGACTGGTCAATCAGAAAATGGGACTCACCTTCTGTGTAGAGTCTGCATACAACAACGGCTGGGACGGTGTTTTCGCATGGACATCCAACGGCACAGATGACTGCGGCGGCTGGACAGAGGTTTCTGCGTCTGCAGAGAATATGCTGAGCAAGATTCCCGAACTCGTGTTCCCCGACGGACAACCCACGGAATAATCCCCGAAAAAGGGGTTATCAATATCAACTGACCGGAAAGAGCTTCTGACCGGAAAGAAAGGAAGAAACCAGTTATGTATGATCCCAAATCCAGAAAAGCGGAGGAATTTATCTGCCACGAAGAGGTAGAGGCGACCCTTCGCTATGCCGACGAAAACAAGGACAACGTCGCACTCATTGATGCACTGATTGCAAAGGCAAAGCTCCGCAAGGGACTTTCCCACCGCGAGGCGTCTGTTCTGCTCGCGTGCGAGATTCCCGAAAAGGTACAGGAGATCTATGCCCTTGCCGAGCAGATCAAGAAGGACTTTTACGGCAACCGTATCGTGATGTTCGCGCCGCTCTATCTCTCCAACTACTGCGTGAACAGCTGTGTCTACTGTCCCTATCACATCAAGAACAAGAACATCGCGCGCAAAAAGCTGACGCAGGAGGAGATTGTCCGCGAGGTAACAGCACTGCAGGACATGGGACACAAGCGTCTTGCAATCGAAGCGGGCGAGGACCCGGTTAACAACCCGATCGAATATATTCTTGAGTGCATCAACACGATTTACAGCATCAAGCACAAGAACGGCGCCATCCGCCGCGTAAATGTCAACATCGCTGCAACGACGGTGGAGAATTACCGCAAGCTGAAGGATGCCGGAATCGGCACCTATATCCTGTTCCAGGAGACCTACCACAAGGAGAGCTACGAAAAGCTTCATCCGGCAGGCCCGAAGCATGACTACGCCTATCACACCGAGGCGATGGACCGCGCAATGGACGGCGGAATCGACGACGTCGGACTCGGCGTGCTGTATGGCCTTGAGCTGTACCGCTATGAGTTTGCCGCATTGCTGATGCACGCAGAGCATCTGGAGGCAGTACATGGCGTCGGCCCGCACACAATCAGTATGCCGCGTATCAAACGCGCGGATGATATCGACCCCACCGCATTCGACAACAGCATCAGCGACGAGATTTTCGCCAAGCTGTGCGCCCTCGTGCGTGTTTCCGTGCCGTATACGGGCATGATCATCTCCACCCGTGAGAGTCAGGAAGTGCGCGAAAAGGTCATCCGTCTTGGCGTATCCCAGATCAGCGGTGCGTCGAGAACCTCTGTCGGCGGTTACACCGACGAGGAGCGTCCGCACGACACCGAACAGTTTGATGTATCCGACCAGCGCACGCTGGATGAAGTCGTCCGCTGGCTGATGGAATTTGACTATATCCCCAGCTTCTGCACCGCCTGCTACCGCGAGGGCAGAACGGGCGACCGTTTCATGAGCCTGTGCAAGAGCGGCCAGATCCAGAACTGCTGTCATCCCAACGCGCTGATGACCCTGAAGGAATATCTGGAGGATTACGCCTCCCCTGAAACGAAGGAGATCGGCGAAAAGCTGATCCGTGCCGAGCTGAACAATATCCCCAAGGAGCAGGTACGCAAGATTGCCGAGGAGCATCTCGAACAGATTGCAAACGGCCAGCGCGACTTCCGTTTCTGAGGCCTGTACAGGAGGAAACCATGGAACTCATCAGCAAAGACAATATCGTTTCGCTTTCCAATCCCGGCGTGGTATCCAGACAGCTTCTGAACCCCGAAAATTCGACAAGCGAGCGCGTTACAATCACCGAAGTGCATCTCGAACCCGGTGCAAGCCAGCCGCGCCATACCCACAACGCGTCTGAACAGATCTGGTACGCGCTGCAGGGCACAGGAAAGCTCCTGCTTGCAGACGATGCCGAACAGGAATTTTCCGCAGGCGACGTTGTACGGTTCGCGGATCATGACGTACACGGACTCCGCAACGACGGGGACGGAACGTTTGTCTATCTCTCCGTGACCGCACCGCCGATCAACTTCGGTTATGCATATCAGGAGAAACGGTAAACAGCCGCATATAAAAAACCCGTGAAGATCAAATCTTCACGGGTTTTTCTGTGTATGGATATTTACTTGTTGTTATATTCCTCAACGGTTTCCTCTACAACAGACTCCCATGCTGCACGCATTTCAGCCCATGTATCCGGTGTGCCCTCATATTTGGTGAGCAGACCGTCCATAAAGTTGTTCATAACGCCGCGGGTGTTGTAGTCGTAGGTTTCGCTGGACATTCTGGAGCCCATGCCGTAGCCGAAGTCGAACATCGGAACAATATTCTCATCCTCGTACCAGCTCATCATGAAGTCGTACTGCTCCTCAGACATATACTTGGAAACCTTGCCTGCTGCGGTGATGCCCGGAATCAGAGCCTTCTCCTTTGCGGCCTGTACATATTCTTCCTGGGTTGCAGCCAGACGCTCACACTTGATGTAGGTGGCAACTGCGTCACCCTTGTCAGAGCCCTTGACCAGCATCTTTGCAGCGGTGTTGCCGCAGAGGTAATACTTGTCAGAACCGGGCATCTTCGGGAACGGAACGATGAAGAGGTCGGTGTCGAGATCGCTTGCGTTGGTCCACTCTTCCTGTGTCATCGGCTCCATCTTCGCATTGCCTGCGCTGAGTCCCCACAGAGCCATGCCGTAGAACAGCACGTTGCCGTCGGTCGGGAAGTTGCCGTGCCAGGTGGTATCGTGCAGACCGAGCTTGCTGATTTCTTCCAGCATCAGCTCTGCCTTTTCGATCTTCTCGTTTGCAACGTTGCTGGAGAACTTTTCACCGTCATATTTGACGATCGTTTCACCGGTGGACTGAACGACCGCCTGACCATACCAGCCGGCAATACCGAAGCGATTATCTCCTTCTTCGCCGTTGGCAACGAAGGCCTTCATCATCTCCATCATCTTGTCCCAGTCCCATTCGCCCTTCTTGTACAGCTCATACGGATCCTCAAGGCCTTCCTCAGCGATCATAGAGCGGCTGTATGTAATTGCGATATAGTCGGTGATTGTATACGGTACTACGTAGTAGTGACCGTTATATTTCATGCTTTCGATCACGTCTTCCATACCGTCCCAGATCGGATCCTCCAGGTCGATATAGTCGTCGAGATAGTCGTACTGACCCTTGGTTACGCCGTTCGGAACAGCGTCCCACTCATACGGGAACATATCCACAGGATCGCCCGCGTTGATGCGGTTTGCAAGGTCGGTGAAGCGGTTTTCGTTGGAAGTCTGGATGTATTCGACCTTTGCGCCGTAAACATCCTCAAACAGAGAGAGCGCAACAGAACGGTCATCGTTTCCGGTCGGGTTGAGGTCATATTCACCCAGCCAGTAGATGGTCTGTCCCTTGATGTCGGGATCGTCGCTGGCAAGGTCACTGTCTACGTTGATGGAAACGTCGTCCTGCGACTTGGTGCGGCCCTCCGAGCTGCTTTCCTTGTCGCCGCCGCAGGCGGTTGCTGTTGCGGTCAGAGAGAGTGCAAGCAGCATAGATAAGGTGCGTTTTAAATTGTTCATGCAATCAATACTCCTTTTCTGTAATTATGCTAGAGAGAACGGGGGATTCCTGCCAAACTGCGCAGCTTTGGCAGATTATAAACTCCCACTATCATTATATCTGAAAAACCCGGCACTTGTCAACGCGCATATTATACAGAGCGTACCCGTTTCTTTATGCATTTTAAACAATCTTTTGCGCTGCAGGAGAAATCAGATGCGGAACGGGCAGACTAAAAAGGAATCTCTCGGAAAATTCTGCGAATCTACTTGAAAAGCGGAGGAATATGTAGTATAATATAGGATGAGTTGCAATATGCAAACTCAATCTGAAAAAAAGAAGGTTACCAAGTGGAAAAACGATTTGTTTATGCTGATAATGCAGCGACCACACGGGTTTCCAAGCCTGTGCTGGACGCAATGCTCCCATACTTTACCGAGCAGTACGGAAACCCCTCCAGCGTATATGCTGCGGGACGCGCCGCAAAGCGTGCCGTAGAAGCGGCGAGAGAGCAGGTTGCAGCGGCACTCGGCTGCACCGCGGGTGAGATCTATTTCACCAGCGGCGGCTCTGAGGCGGACAACTGGGCACTCCGCGGTACGATCGAGCGCCTCTCCAAGCAGGGAAAGCGCCACATCATCACCACTGTGTTTGAACATCACGCAATCCTCCACACCTGCGCTGCACTGGAAAAGCAGGGATGCGAGGTCACCTATCTCCCCGTCAGCCCCTTGGGTCTGGTCGATCCGCAGGCGGTCAGGGATGCGATCCGTCCGGATACGGCGATTGTTTCTGTGATGTACGCCAATAACGAGATTGGCACCATCCAGCCGATCCGCGAGATTGCAGCAATCTGTCGTGAGGCGGGTGTGATCTGTCACACCGACGCGGTACAGGCGGTCGGCAACATTCCCGTTTCTGTTGAGGATCTGGGTGTGGATCTGCTTTCTGTGTCGGGTCACAAGATCCACGCGCAGAAGGGCGTCGGCGCACTGTATGTCCGCAAGGGCGTATTTCTGCCGAACCTGATTCACGGCGGCGCACAGGAGCGCAACCGCCGTGCAGGCACCGAAAACGTGCCAGGCATCGTCGGATTCGGTGTTGCGATCACCAAAGCGACTGAGAATCTGGCTGAGAAGACGGCAAAGATCACCGCACTCCGCGACAAGATGATCGACGGCATCCTTGCACTGCCCCGTACCCGTCTGAACGGCGACCGCGAAAAGCGTCTGCCCGGCAACTGCAACATCTCAATTCTGGGAATCGAAGGCGAATTCCTGCTGCTCTCGCTGGACGCAATGGGCGTTTCGGCGTCTTCCGGCTCGGCCTGCACATCCGGCTCGCTGGATCCTTCTCACGTTCTGCTTTCCCTCGGTCTGCGCCATGAGGTCGCACACGGCTCGCTCCGTCTGACGATCTCCGAAGAAACCACCGAGGAGGATATTGATTATATCATCGAAGCGGTCAAGACCGTTGCCGAGCGCGGCAGAATGATGTCCCCGCTGTGGGAGGATATCGAAAGCGGCAAGGTAGAAATCCCGTATTAAGTAAAAAGGAGAATGCATCATGTTATACAGCGAAAAGGTTCTGGATCACTTTTCTAATCCCCGCAACGTCGGCGAACTGGCGGATGCGGACGGCATCGGTGAGGTCGGCAACGCAAAATGCGGCGACATCATGAAGATGTACATCAAGGTGGACAACGGCATCATCACCGACGTCAGCTTCAAGACCTTCGGCTGCGGCGCGGCTGTCGCAACCTCTTCGATTGCGACTGAGATGATCAAGGGCAAGTCGATTGACGAAGCGCTCCAGCTGACCAATCAGGCGGTTGTCGAGGCGCTCGACGGACTGCCGGCAGTCAAGGTGCATTGCTCTGTTCTGGCGGAGCAGGCGATCAAGGCGGCGCTGGCGGATTACTACCGCCGTCAGGGCATCGACCCCACCCCAATCGTGGGCGAGGTACACGAGTGCGACGGCTGCTGCGATCACGAGCACTAAAAGAAATCACCAACGGCTGATACCATTTCGTATCAGCCGTTTTTGTTGTTTTAACACGAAGAGCTGGCGCGGTATCGCGCGTGTTTATGCAAAATGCACAAAATTTCAAAAATCACTTGACATCAACACTTTCCAGTGCTAAAATGAAGAAAATTGAATAGCAAAAGCTGTGACGAAGAATGGTTCAGGTTCTGCGCACTTCAGAGAGCCGATGGCTGGTGAAAATCGGCGTGCAAGACCTCATAACCTCTCCCTTCTGAGCTGGAGATCCCAAAGGTTTACACCCAGTAGGCGTTTCCCGTGTATGCTACGTTAGTGCATAGAGGTTGTTTGACTTCGAAACCAAAGGCGTCGACGAAGACGGAAGCTGCAACGAATTTCCCAGAGAGCCGGGGGTGGTGTGATCCCGGTAAAGGACTGTAGATTTCTTATCCCTTCTGAGCCGGAAGCCCCAAAGGTTTACACCCAGTAGGCGTTTCCCGTGTATGCTGCGTCAGTGCATAGAAGTTGATTGACTTCGAAGAGGTGGCGGGTTTTTCCTATCCGCAATTTGAGTGGTACCGCGAGTGATAATACAAATTTTCACCCGTCTCAAAGCAATAAACAGGCTTTGAGGCGGGTTTTTTATTTCGCCTTGGAGCTGCCGATCATGCAGGGAAAGGTGGATGAAAAAATGATGTCTCTTGACAAGGTGTTCCACGCACAGACGGTGCTGAAGAACATCATTCGTGAAACAAATGTGGTCAGGGCTTATGGAATCTCTCCCGACTGCGAGCTGTTCTTAAAGCCCGAAAATCTGCAGATCACAGGTTCATTCAAAGTGCGCGGCTCAGCGTACAAGATTGCAATGCTGTCTGACGCAGAAAAGGAAAAGGGCGTGATCGCCTGTTCGGCGGGCAACCACGCGCAGGGCGTTGCACTTGCGGCAACGAAAAACGGAATCCGCTCTCTGATCTGTCTGCCGGATACGGCACCGATCTCCAAGGTGGAGGCGACCAAGGGATTCGGCGCGGATGTCTGTCTGGTGGAGGGCTGTTACGATGACGCATACCAGCGTGCGCTGGAGCTGAAGGAACGCGAAGGATATACCTTTGTTCACCCGTTTGATGACGAAAACGTCATCGCCGGACAGGGTACGATCGCGCTGGAGATTCTAAGCGAACTGGATGACATCGACGCGATCGTTGTTCCTGTGGGCGGCGGCGGACTGATCTCAGGAATCGCTTATACCGCAAAGCAGATCCGACCGTCTGTCAAGATTTATGGCGTTCAGGTTGCAGGCGCACCGAGTATGTATAACGCAGTCAGAAACGGAAAGATCGAAAGTCTGAAGTCGGTTTCGACCATCGCGGACGGAATTGCGGTCAAGACGCCGGGCGACAACACCTACGCGCTGGTGAATGAATATGTGGACGAAATCGCACTCGTTACAGATGACGAGGTGGCAAGCGCAATTCTCGCACTGATCGAAAAGCAGAAAATGATCGCAGAGGGCGCAGGCGCAACGGCAGTCGCCGCGGTGATGGCAGACAAGTTCGACCTCAAAGGAAAGCGCGTCGTGGCGATCGTTTCGGGCGGCAACATTGATGTGACCAGCCTTTCCCGCGTGATCGACCGCGGACTCCGCAACGCAGGACGCTCCTCCAGTCTGCTGATCGAGCTGATCGACAAGCCCGGACAGCTCAAGGATATTTCCCGTATCATTGCCGACTGCGGCGGCAACGTCACAGGCGTGCACTACGAAAAGGGAAATACCGAAAGCGTTAACGGTTGCTTTTTGCGGATTGATATGGAAACGAGAGATTATGAACACGTAAATCTGATTACAAGATCCTTGGCGAGCGAAGGATTTAAGATCGTGTAACGGAAACAAAGGAGAACAGGATATGTCTACAAAAATTCAGACCAGCAAAGCACCTGCGGCGATCGGTCCCTATTCGCAGGCGATTGTTACAGGAAACCTCATCTTCACCTCGGGACAGATTCCGCTGGATCCCGACACAGGACTGCTGACCGGCACGACGATCACCGAACAGACGCATCAGGTGTGTAAGAATCTGGAGGCGGTTCTGTCTGCCGCAGGCAGCTCGCTGCAGCACGCGGTCAAGACCGTCTGCTTTCTCAGCGATATGGCAGATTTTGCACAGTTCAACGAAGTATATGCCCGGTATTTCACCGAAAAGCCCGCGCGGTCCTGCGTGGCGGTGAAGGTGCTTCCCAAGGGCGCACTCGTCGAAGTGGAAGTCATTGCAGAAAAGGAGTGAGCGCGCATGATGGACGCAACGAAATACCGCGTGGGATATTTTCCCGTGTCGGATCAGTATAACAGCTGGGTCAGCAAGGATCATATCGAAAAGCCGCCCGTATGGTGCAGCGTGGATATGCGCGACGGAAATCAGAGTCTTGTGATCCCGATGAGCCTGGAAGAAAAACTGGAATATTACAAGGTGTTGTTGGAGGTCGGCTTCAAGGAGATCGAGGTCGGTTTTCCTGCCGCAAGCGAAACGGAATATGAATTTCTGCGGACGCTGATCGACAACAACATGATTCCCGACGACGTTACGGTACAGGTGCTGACGCAGTGCCGCGAGCATATCATCCGCAAGACCTTTGACGCGTGCAAGGGTGCGCCGCGTGCGATCATCCACTTCTACAACTCCGTCAGTGCGGCACAGCGCGAACAGGTGTTCGGAAAGTCGAAGGAGGAGATCAAGCAGATCGCTGTGGATGGCGCCCGTCTTGTCAAGAAGCTGGCAGAGGAATATGAAGGCAATTTCCGCTTTGAATATTCTCCCGAATCCTTCACCGGAACCGAGCCTGACTACGCGCTGGAGGTATGCAACGCGGTGCTGGATGTACTCGAACCGAGCGAAACGAACAATGTGATTATCAACCTCCCTGTCACAGTAGAGATGAGCCTGCCGCACGTTTACGCGTCGCAGGTGGAATATATGAGCAGAAATCTGAAATACCGCGAATATGTGACGCTTTCCCTCCATCCGCACAACGACCGCGGAACGGGCGTGGCGGATACGGAACTTGCACTGCTTGCAGGTGCTGACCGCGTGGAGGGCACGCTGTTCGGCAACGGTGAAAGAACGGGCAACGTCGATATCATC
>SVNN01000067.1 GCA_015066905.1 Ruminococcus sp. | reverse complement strand
GGATCTCCTTTACTATATGCAGACCGGCAAGATGGCAACTGAAGCTGAACTGATCCAGTTCATGGAGGAGCAGGAAGCTGCCGGCGAGGGTGAGATCTTCGCAGATCTTTCTTCCGCTGAAATCGGCGAGGCGGAGTGCTACAACTCTTCTGCCAAGGAGCTGAACGACTTCCTCGCAAGCGATCTGATGAAGGAAACCGAGGCACAGGACGGCAGCGGCGTAAAGCTGGATATGGCAGCAAACTTCAAGATTGACGGTATGTACGGCTTCACTGTGAAGAATGAAGTCTCTGAAGACGGCATGGATCTCAGCGCTGATATCGGATATTCCGTTCTCCGCATCAACGGCGAGTGGAAGGTTGACATCGCTCTGACTATGGTATGGGCATTCGCACAGATGTTCGAAGGCATGGAGGATATGGGCGAATAAAGCCGGTACGCCAATTCTATGCAATATAAAAAGGAAGCTTCCTGATTTCAGGATGGCTTCCTTTTTGTTTTCTCCGCAGACAATTCATTGCAGCAGTTCGCCGCGCATCATCAGCAAAAGCTTTTTCTCACGCCGTGACACCTGCACCTGCGTCATGCCAAGCAGCTTTGCCGTATTCGTCTGCGTGCAGTTTTTGTAGTAGCGGTAATAGATCAGCAGACGGTCGCGCTCTTCCAGCGTGTCAAGAATCTGCCGCAGTGCAAGAATATCTCCGATCTCCACGTCCGGCGCCGGCACGGGAATATCCAGCTGGCTTTCGCCCTCCTCATTCGATTCTGTCAGAGAGACCGGCGGACGGCTTACGCAGATCGCCTCGGCAATATCTGCTTCACTGACATCCATCAGCTCCGCCAGCTGCCGCACGGTCGGCTCCTGTCCCGTCTGTGCACGGATTTTGTCACGCTCCCGCACCACGCGCAGAGATAATTCCTTCGTCGTACGGCTGACCTTCACAGCGCCGCCGTCGCGGAACAGCCGCTTGATCTCACCCAGGATGACAGGCACCGCATAGGTTGAGAATTTGACGCCGCGCGTTTCATCAAAGGCGCGCACCGCCTTCATCAGCCCGATGCATCCCACCGAGTAGAGGTCGTCATATTCGATCCCCCGCCCGCGGAATCGGTTTGCACAGTGATGCACCAGTCCCAGATTATCCTCCGCACGCAGTCTGATCTCCTGCTCAGGCATCACGCTGTACACCCAGCTGCTTTCGCATCGTCACAGTCGTGCCGCGGCCTGCAGCGCTCCGCACCGACAGCTTGTCCATAAAGTTCTCCATTACCGCAAAGCCGAGTCCTGCGCGTTCTTCTGCCGCCGCGGTGGTATACAGCGGCTCCATCGCCTTTGGGACATCCGGAATGCCGCAGCCGCGGTCCTTGATTCTTATGTAGAGCCAGCCGTCTGCCAGAAGCTTGACGCACAGCTCAATCTGTCCCGTTGTGCCGCGGTATGCGTGCACGATACAGTTCGTCACCGCTTCGGACACCGCCGTGCGGATATCCGCGATCTCCTCGATGGTCGGATCCAGCTGTGCGGCGAAGGCTGTCACCGCTGTCCGTGCATATGCCTCATTCACCGAAAGCGACGGGAAGCTGCATTTCAACTCATTCAGCACCTTCATACGCTCTCACCCCCTGTATTGCTTTCTGCCGCTGCCATCACCGACTGCGGCGCGGTCTGGAGTCTGGCAAGACGGTCGATGCCCGACAGCCGCATCACCTTGCTGATGTGCGCGGACGGATTGCAGACCGAAACCTGTCCGCCGTGCAGCTCCATCAGCCGCACCCTGCCCATCACCAGCCCGATTCCTGAGCTGTCCATAAAGCTCACATCCCGAAAATCCAGCCACAGCTCCTTCGGGATCTGCTCGCTGACTGCGAGGTCGATCTCCTCACGGATCGTCTTTGCGCTGTGGTGGTCAATCTCACCGCTCAAAAAGGCGGTCAGCCGCTGGCTGCGCGCATCGCTCTGAAGAGTAACCATAATTCCTTTTTCCGCTCCTTTGTCTTTTTTCTTTTTCACAATTATACGCCTTCAGGGGCGCGAATTTTGTTGAAACTCGATACGCTTTTAAATCGGTTTTTCTTTTTCCTGTGAATTTCTTGACAAAGCGCGGGGAAATGGTGTAAAATAGAAGTAGTTTTCAAATCGAAAGGATGGTTATACAATGGGACTTACACTCACCGAAAAGATTCTCAAGTCGCACATCATTGACGGAGAACTGGTAAAGGGTACGGAAATCGGACTCAGAATTGACCAGACGCTGACACAGGACGCAACCGGCACCATGGCTTACCTCGAATATGAGGCAATGGGCGTTCCGCGCGTCAAGACAGAGCGTTCTGTTGCATATATTGACCACAACACCCTGCAGAGCGGTTTTGAAAATGCGGACGACCACCGCTTCATCGGCAGCGTCTGCAAAAAGCACGGCATCTACTTCTCCCGTCCCGGCAACGGCATCTGCCACCAGGTTCATCTGGAGCGCTTCGGCATCCCCGGAAAGACCCTGATCGGTTCTGACAGCCACACCCCGACCGGCGGCGGAATCGGTATGCTCGCAATGGGCGCAGGCGGTCTGGACGTTGCAGTTGCAATGGGCGGCGGCGCTTACTACATCACCTGTCCGAAGGTCGTCAAGGTCGAGCTGACCGGAAAGCTCTCCCCGTGGGTTGCGGCAAAGGATGTCATCCTTGAGGTGCTCCGCCGTCTGACCGTAAAGGGCGGCGTCGGCAAGGTAATCGAATACTGCGGCGAGGGCGTCAAGAGCCTCTCCGTTCCCGAGCGTGCAACCATCACCAATATGGGCGCTGAGTTGGGTGCAACCACCTCGATCTTCCCGTCTGACGAGATTACAAAGTCCTTCCTCGAAGCACAGGAGCGCGGCGATGTCTGGGTTCCGCTGGCAGCTGATGAGGATGCTGTATATGACGAAACCGTTACCATCAACCTGAGCGAGCTGGAGCCGCTGGCTGCATGTCCGCACTCCCCCGACAACGTCAAGTCCGTTTCCGAGATCGGCAAGCTGAAGATTGACCAGGTCTGCATCGGTTCCTGCACCAACTCCAGCCTGCTGGATATGCTCAAGGTCGCACACATTCTCCGCGGCAAGACCGTTCACCCGGATGTATCCCTTTCGATCGCGCCCGGCTCCAAGCAGGTACTCCAGATGC
Organism: Ruminococcus sp.; assembly: GCA_015066905.1. Lineage (GTDB taxonomy): Bacteria > Bacillota > Clostridia > Oscillospirales > Ruminococcaceae > Ruminococcus_F. The sequence continues at coordinate 8,045 of SVNN01000067.1, read as the reverse complement.
TCGCTGAAAACGGTGCTCTGGCTGATATGATCGCTGCCGGCGCAAGAATTCTCGAAAGCGCCTGCGGTCCGTGCATCGGTATGGGACAGTCCCCGAACTCCGGCGGTATCTCCCTCCGCACCTTCAACCGTAACTTTGAAGGCCGTTCCGGCACACGCGACGGTCAGATCTACCTCGTATCCCCCGAGCTGGCAGCTGCATCCGCACTCACCGGCTATCTCACCGATCCGAGAACACTGGGCGATATGCCTGCATTCGAGCTGCCCGAAAAGTTCAAGATCAACGACAATATGGTCGAGCCGCCCGCACCCGAGGCCGAGATGGACAGCGTAGAAATCCTCCGCGGACCGAACATCAAGCCCTTCCCGCAGACCAGCCCGCTTGCAGAGCAGATTTCCGTTCCTTGCTCGCTGAAGGTCGGCGACAACATCACCACCGACCACATCATGCCGGCCGGCGCCAAGATCCTGCCGCTCCGTTCCAACATTCCGGCAATCAGCCAGCACTGCTTTACCGTATGCGATGCTGAATTCCCGACCCGCGCCAAGGAGCTGGGACAGTCCATCATCGTCGGCGGCGTGAACTACGGTCAGGGCTCCTCGAGAGAGCACGCAGCACTCGCTCCGCTCTATCTGGGCATCCAGGCGGTCGTTGTGAAGTCCTTCGCAAGAATCCACCGTGCAAACCTCATCAACGCCGGTATTCTCCCGCTGACTTTCGTGAATGAGTCTGACTACGACAAGATTTCCGAGGGCGACAAGCTGGAACTTGCAAACGTCCGTGCAGACGTAATCGCAGGCAAGCAGGAGCTTGTGATGAAGAACCTTACCACCGGCACGGAGATTCCCGTACTCTGCGAGCTGACCGGAAGAACCAAGGATATCATCCTCGCAGGCGGTCTGCTGGATTACACCAGAGAGCAGCTGAAGTAAATCACGAACAATTCTATAAACGGAGGTACTCCCAATGGCTGATAAAATCAAAATGTCCACTCCCCTCGTGGAGATGGACGGCGACGAGATGACCCGTATCCTCTGGCAGTGGATCAAGGATATCCTCATCACTCCTTATGTAGACCTCAACACCGAATATTATGACCTCGGTCTGGAAAAGCGCAACGAAACCAACGACCAGATCACCGTTGACAGCGCTGAGGCAACCAAGAAGTACGGCGTTGCAGTCAAGTGTGCGACCATCACCCCGAATGCGGCGCGTATGACCGAATATAATCTGAAGGAAATGTGGAAGTCCCCGAACGGCACCATCCGTGCGATGCTCGACGGTACCGTATTCCGTACCCCGATCCTCGTCAAGGGCATCACGCCCTACATCCCGTCCTGGACCAAGCCGATCACCATCGCACGTCATGCATACGGCGATGTTTACAAGAACGTAGAGGCACAGGTCAAGGCAGGCAGCAAGGCTGAACTGGTCGTAACTGACGCAGACGGCAACGAGACCCGCCAGACCATCCTCAACTTCAAGGGTGACGGCATCATCCAGGGTCTGCACAACTGCGACGAATCCATCGCAGGCTTTGCACGCTCCTGCTTTGCATATGCACTCGACTGCAAGCAGGATCTGTGGTTTGCAACCAAGGATACCATTTCCAAGCAGTATGACCACCGTTTCAAGGACATCTTTGCTGAGATCTATGAGAACGAGTACAAGGCAAAGTTCGAGGCGGCAGGCATCGAATATTTCTACACACTGATCGACGACGCGGTTGCACGTGTCATCCGTTCCAACGGCGGCTATATCTGGGCATGCAAGAACTATGATGGCGACGTAATGTCCGACATGGTATCCACCGCATACGGCAGCCTTGCAATGATGACCTCCGTTCTGGTTTCTCCGAGCGGTGTATATGAATATGAGGCGGCACACGGCACGGTACAGCGTCACTACTACAAGCACCTCAAGGGCGAAGAGACCTCTACCAACTCCGTTGCAACCATCTTTGCATGGAGCGGCGCACTCCGCAAGAGAGGTGAGCTGGATCAGAACGCAGCTCTCGTAGACTACGCAAACAAGCTGGAGCAGGCAACCATCCAGACAATCGAGGACGGCGTGATGACCGGCGACCTCTACCTCCTTTCCAGCCTGGAAAACAAGAAGAAGGTTGATTCCAAGACCTTCCTGACCGAAATCAACACCCGCCTTGCGGCACTGATGGGTTAATCCCATAAGAAAGGCATCTGATAGTTATGGCTAAAGGCAGCATCTCCAGCTCCGTGATCCGCCGTATGCCGCGCTATTACCGTTTTCTCGGGGAACTGGCGCGTCAGGGCGTTGTACGGATCTCCTCCAGAGAGCTGGCAGAACGCATGGGGCTGACCGCCTCGCAGATCCGGCAGGATCTCAATTGCTTCGGCGGCTTCGGCCAGCAGGGGTACGGATATAACGTGCCGGAGCTGCACAGCGAAATCGGAAGGATCCTGGGTGTGGACGCCGCGAGCAGGACGATCCTGGTCGGTGCCGGCAATCTCGGCAAGGCGATTGCACAGCACCTCGACTTCGCCAAGCGCGGCTTTGAGCTGATCGGCATCTTCGACAAGAACCCCGACCTCTGGGGAACGGAGATTGCAGGCGTTCCCGTTTCGGATATTGCTGAAATGGAAGCCTTCTGCGCCGAACAGCACCCCACCGTAGCGATTCTCTGTATTCCCAAAACCGCCGCCTTTGATACTGCACAGAAGCTCTGCGCACTCGGCATCCGCGGATTCTGGAACTTCAGTCACTACGACCTCCGCCAGTTTGAAGACGTCGTTGTAGAAAATGTCCACCTCGGCGACAGCCTGCTGACGCTGTCCTATGGACTGAAAAGCAGTCAGGAACCGGACGAGAAATCTGCAGGAGGCGCAAAGGGATGAAAAAAATTACAATCATTACCGGACACTACGGAACAGGAAAGACCAATTTTTCAGTCAATCTTGCACTGAATGAGGCAAAAAAGGGAATCCCTGTCACCGTGGTGGATCTGGATCTCGTCAACCCGTATTTCCGAACGGCTGATTTCAAAGAGCTGTTTGCTGATCACGGCGTGACGCTGATCGCACCGGAATATGCAAACTCCAACGTCGATCTCCCGACCGTCAGCTTTGATATCGAAGAGCTGGCGCAGCAGGAAGGCTGCCTTCTGATCGACGTCGGCGGCGATGATGCAGGTGCAACCGCTCTGGGGCGGTATGCGGACGCGATCATGGCACATGGAGACGAAGTTGATATGCTCTATGTCCTCAACTGCTACCGCTATCTCACCCGTACCCCCGAAGAAGCACTCACGCTGATGCAGGAGATTGAAACTGCGTCCAGACTGCGCCACACGGGGCTTGTGAATAATTCCAACCTCGGCTGTGAGACCACGGCGGAGCTGATCACCAATTCTCTCCCCTTTGCGGAGGAAATTGCCAAACAAGCGGGACTGCCGCTTCTCTTTACTACCGCTGACAAGCAACTGAATCTGAGCGGCGATGGCTTTTTGCCGATCGACGTTTTTGTCAAGCCGCTCTGGGAGCAGACTGTCTGATATATTACCGTTCCTTTGAAAGGAGATGAAACGAAACCATGAAAAAGATGACCGTAAACGAAGAACGATGCAAGGGCTGTGGTCTTTGCACCACCGCATGTCCGAAAAAACTGGTCGTGCTCCGCAAGGATAAGCGCAACAAAAAGGGCTATTTCCCTGCAGAATGTACCGATGACGCGGCCTGCATCAGCTGTGCAATGTGCGCGATGATGTGTCCTGAATGTGCAATCACCATTGAAAAGTAAGCAAAAATCTCACAGGCGACACTGCACAGAGCTTGTGCGAAAGATGCAAGCAGATTTTGTGCAAAGCCGTCAGGCGCGCTTTGTGCGGTGTTGCCTACATACACCTTCAACAGAAAGGAAGTATCGTACCTTGGAAAAGAATTTGATGAAGGGCAACGAAGCCCTTGCCGAAGCGGCGATCCGTGCCGGCTGTAAATGTTTCTTCGGCTATCCGATTACCCCCCAGACCGAGCTTGCTGCATATATGGCAAAGCGTATGAACAAGGAGGGCGGCGTATTTCTGCAGGCTGAGTCCGAGATTGCCGCAATCAACATGGTGCTTGGCGCTGCATCCACCGGCGTCCGCGCAATGACCTCCTCCTCCTCCCCCGGTATCTCCCTGAAGTCCGAGGGCATCTCCTATATGGCTGGTTCTGACGTTCCCGCTGTCATCATCAACGTACAGCGCGGCGGCCCCGGTCTCGGCGGCATCCAGCCTTCGCAGGCAGACTACTGGCAGGCAACCAAGGCCAACGGCCATGGCGACTTCCAGCTGCTCGTATATGCACCCTGCTCCGTTCAGGAGATGGTCGATATGGTCGTAAAGGCATTCGACACAGCCGACAAGTACCGCGTTCCCGCGATGATTCTCGCAGACGGTCTGCTCGGTCAGATGATGGAGCCCGTATCCTTCCCTGAAATCAACCCGAACGCTGTTGACAAGTCCTCCTGGGCAACCACTGGACACGGCAACAAACGCGCACATAACATCGTCAACTCTCTGTACATCAACGCAACCGACCTCGAGGACGTAGTCCGCGAGCGTTATGAGCGTTACGCAAAGATCGAAGCAAATGAGACCGATGCTGAGCTGTATCAGACCGAAGACGCTGATGTACTCGTCTGTGCATACGGCGCAACCGCCCGTGTTGTAAAGTCTGCGGTAAATGCTGCACGCGCTGAGGGAATCAAGGCCGGAATGTTCCGTCCCAAGACCCTCTGGCCCTTCCCGAAGAAGGAGCTGAACGAGGCTGCAAAGAATGCATCCAAGCTCCTCTGTGTGGAAATGTCCATGGGACAGATGGTTGACGACATCAAGCTCGCAATCAACTGCTCCAAGCCCGTTTCCTTCTTTGGCAGAACCGGCGGCGTCATCCCGACCCCTGCTGAAGTTCTCTCTGAAATCAAAACGCTTGCCGCTCAGGCTGAATAATACGAAAGGAGTGCAGTTTCCCCGTAACAGGCGGAAAATTGCAGGATTACTATGGCTATTGTATTTGAAAAACCCCATGCACTCTGCGATGTGCCGATGCACTACTGCCCCGGTTGTACCCACGGCATCGTTCACCGGCTCCTTTGCGAGGTCATCGACGAAATGGGCATCGAGGGCGACACCATCGGTGTATGCCCCGTAGGCTGCTCTGTATTTGCATATAACTACTTCAACTGCGACATGATCGAAGCACCCCACGGACGCGCTCCGGCGGTTGCTACCGGCGTAAAGCGCTCGAACCCCGACAAGTTCGTATTCACCTATCAGGGTGACGGCGACCTCGCTGCAATCGGCACTGCCGAGACCGTGCATGTCGGCGCAAGAGGCGAGAATATCGTCGTAATCTTCATCAACAACACCATCTACGGCATGACCGGCGGTCAGATGGCTCCGACCACCATCCCCGGACAGGTCACCCAGACCACCCCGTTCGGCCGTGATACCGCACTCGCAGGTCACCCGATCCGCGTCTGTGAGATGATGGCGACCCTCAGCGGCACTGCACTGGCACAGCGCGTTGCTGTGGATACCGTTCCGCACATCCGCGAGACCAAGAAGGCAATCCGCAAGGCATTTGAAAACCAGAAGGAAAAGAGAGGCCTCTCTATCGTTGAGATCCTCTCCACCTGCCCGACCAACTGGGGACTCTCTCCGCTCGACGCAATCAAGCGTCTGCAGGATGAGTGCATTCCTTACTATCCGCTCGGCGTATATAAGGACGTAACTGCTGAAGGAGGCGACAAGTAATGACATATGATATTCTTCTCGCAGGATTCGGCGGACAGGGCATTCTGTTCGCAGGCAAGCTGCTCGCTTACTGTGCGCTGATCGACGGCAAGGAGCTTTCCTGGCTCCCGTCCTACGGCCCGGAAATGCGCGGCGGTACCTGTAACTGCTCTGTATGCATCTCCGACGAGCCGATCGGCTCTCCGCTGGTACTCACCCCCGATCTGCTGATCGCGCTGAACCAGCCCTCCTTTGACAAATTCATCGGCACCGTCCGCGAAGGCGGCAAGGCGTTCATCGACAGCACGCTGGTTGAGACCAAGTCCGACCGCACCGACATCGAATGCCACTACGTTCCTGCAACCCAGATGGAAACCGACGCAAATCTGCCGAAGGCTGCAAACATCATCCTCCTCGGCAAGCTGCTGAAGGAAACCGGAATGTTCTCTGAAGAGACCGTCCGCCAGGCGCTCGAAAAGTGCATTCCCCCGAAGCGCGCACACCTGATTGACAACAATCTCCGTGCTATCAAAATGGGACAGGAAGCCTGAATCCAAACACACGACCTGCAGAAATCTCTTTTGCAGGTCGTTTCTTTTGTCTGTATAATCAAAACATCTGTCCGTTTCTCGCGGACAGATTGACCAAATATTCAGACGCAGACCGCCTAGCTTTGGTCAGAATATCACTTGTCAAAAACGGGCGAAGTGTGATATAATATACAGGATGCAATGATATGAATCTATACCGGAGGTAACCAAATGAAACAGCTTTCATCCTGTTCCCGCGAAGAATTGCTTGCACTCAAGGCGGAATACAGCCAGGCTTATGCCGATTTTCAGGCGCGTGAGCTGAAGCTGGATATGTCCCGCGGCAAGCCTGCCCCGGAACAGCTCGACCTGACAATGCCGATGCTTGATGCTTTGACTTCCCGCGACTGTCTCACCGACGCAACCGGTCTGGACTGCCGCAACTACGGCGTTCTGGACGGAATTTCCGAGGTAAAGACCCTGCTCGCACCGATGCTCGGCGTTTCGGAAGAAGATCTTGTAATCTGCGGCAACTCCAGTCTGAATATTATGTACGACACGATGACCAACGCCTTCACGCACGGTGTTCTGGGCGGCACACCCTGGTCAAAGCTTGATAAAGTGAAATTCCTCTGCCCTGTCCCCGGATATGACCGTCACTTTGCAATCTGCGAGCACTACGGCATTGAAATGATCAACATTCCGCTGACTGAAAGCGGCCCCGACATGGATCTGGTAGAGCGTCTGGTTGCAGAAGACGATTCGATCAAAGGCATCTGGTGCGTGCCGCAGTACTCCAACCCCGACGGCTTCAGCTATTCCGACGAAACGGTCCGCCGCTTTGCTTCTCTCAAGACCAAGGCAAAGGATTTCCGCATCTTCTGGGACAACGCTTACGGCATCCACCACCTCACTGACGAGGAGGTACGCGTGCCGAATATCCTTGACGAAGCAAAGAAGGTCGGAAACGAAGATATCGTTTATATGTTCGCTTCCACCTCGAAGATCAGCTTCCCCGGTTCCGGCGTTGCAATGATCGCCGCAAGCCAGGCAAATCTGGACTCTCTCAAAAAAACCATGGCTGTCCGCACCATCGGTTATGATAAAATCAATATGCTCCGCCACGTCCGCTTCTTCAAGAATTTCGACGGACTGAAAAAACATATGGAGCTGCACAAGGCAATCATCGCACCGAAGTTCAACGCGGTGCTGGATCTGCTCGCACAGGAGCTGACCCCGCTCGGAATCGGCAGCTGGACCGCACCGAAGGGCGGCTACTTCATCTCCTTCAACACGCCCGATGGCTGTGCCAAGCGCGTTGTCACCCTCTGTCAGGAGGCGGGCGTTGTGCTGACGGGCGCAGGCGCAACTTTCCCGAACGGAATCGACCCCGACGACCGCAATATCCGTATCGCACCGACCTATCCGAGCGTAGAGGAACTGAAAACCGCAGTTTCCCTCTTCTGCCTCTGCGTCAAGCTGGCAGCTGTGGAAAAGCTGCTGGAAAACTGATTTTCCTCTGAAACAACAAAATCCGTGCAGATCTGAATGCGATCTGCACGGATTTTTTTATTGCGTTATGTTCCCCCACCCCAGCCTGCGTTCCAGCATCGGCGCCAGACGGAGAACCAGAACACCGATCGTGATTCCAAGCAGCATGCCCACCAGTACATCGGTCGGGAAATGCACGAACAGGTAGAGCCGCGAAAAAGCGATCAGTGCGGCGAGCAGATAAGCAAGGATTCCCCAGCGTTTATCAAACC
>SVNN01000001.1 GCA_015066905.1 Ruminococcus sp. | reverse complement strand
ACATCATGATGAAGTTCCTGGCCGACGTTACCCGTCCCTACGGTATCAACACCATCATTTCCCTCGACCCCATCATGGTCGACGGTACCGGCATGTGCGGCGGCTGCCGCGTCATCGTCGGCGGCGAGACCAAGTTTGCATGCGTTGACGGCCCCGACTTCGACGCACATCAGGTCGACTTCGACACCCTTCTCAAGCGTGCCGCCTTCTACAAGGAAGAGCAGGACAAGGCTGCACAGCACATCTGCAGAATGACCGGAGGTAAGCGTAATGGCTAATATGAGTCTGACTAAGGTCCCCATGCCCGAGCAGGACGAAGTCCTGCGCAGAGAAAATTTTGACGAGGTCGCTCTCGGTTACACCGAAGAGATGGCAATCGAAGAGGCAAAGCGCTGCCTCAACTGCAAGACAATGCCTTGTGTCAGCGGCTGTCCTGTCGGCGTACGCATCCCTGAATTCATCGCAGCTGTCGCGAATGAAGATTTCGACGGCGCATATGATATCATTACAGGCACAAACGGACTCCCTGCAGTCTGCGGCCGCGTCTGTCCGCAGGAAAACCAGTGCGAGGGCAAGTGCGTGAGAGGCATCAAATGTGAGCCTGTCGCAATCGGCAGACTCGAGCGCTTTGTTGCCGACACCAAGATGGAAAAGGGCGTCATCGACGTCAAGCGTCCCGCATCCAACGGACACAAGGTTGCCGTTGTCGGCAGCGGTCCGAGCGGACTCACCTGCGCAGGCGACCTCGCACGCATGGGATATGACGTGACTGTGTTCGAAGCATTCCACACCGCAGGCGGCGTTCTGATGTACGGCATCCCCGAATTCCGTCTGCCGAAGAAGATCGTCCAGAAGGAGATCAAGACGCTGGAAGCACTCGGTGTCAAGATTATGCCCAATATGGTCATCGGCAAGGTGCTTTCTGTGGACGAGCTGATCGAGGAAGGCTTTGAGGCAGTATTCATCGGCTCCGGTGCCGGTCTGCCCAGCTTCATGGGAATCGAGGGCGAGGCACTCATCGGCGTATGCTCTGCCAACGAATATCTCACCCGAATCAACCTGATGAAGGGCTATCTCGACGAATATGACACACCTGTACTGAAGTCCAAAGCGGTTGCTGTTGTCGGCGGCGGAAACGTTGCAATGGACGCAGCAAGAAGCGCAATGCGTATGGGCGCAGAAAAGGTCTACATCGTATACCGCCGCTCCGAGGAGGAGATGCCTGCGCGTAAGGAAGAAGTCCACCACGCAAAGGAAGAGGGCGTGACCTTCCTCACGCTGAACAATCCTGTAAAGATCCTCGGAGATGAAAACGGACGTGTCCGCGCAATGGAATGCGTGAAGATGGAGCTTGGCGAACCCGACGAAAGCGGCCGCCGCCGTCCGATCGTGGTAGAAGGCTCCAACTATGAGCTGGAGGTTGACACCGTCATCATGTCCCTCGGCACTTCCCCGAATCCGCTGATCCGCACCACCACCCCCGGTCTGGAAGCAAACCGCCGCGGCTGTCTGGTTGTAGATGAAGCAATGTGCACCACCAAGGAAGGTGTTTATGCCGGCGGCGACGCTGTTACAGGCGCGGCAACGGTAATCCTTGCGATGGGCGCCGGCAAGACTGCGGCAAAGTCCATCGACAAATATATCAGCGAAAAAGCGTAATCCACACACAAACAAAGAACGGAGGCAAATTAGATGAATATTTCCCTGATCACAGAAAACGGCGAGATTCTCAGCGCAGAAGTGCTTTCTGCCGAAGGTGAGGCGGCAGCGGATTCCGCAACCGATTCCTCCACCTCCACAGACGGAGCTGCAGGCTCCAGCGGCGCACTGCTCGGATCGCTCGGCGGCACACTGCTTCTGCCGATCGTCCTGCTCGTTGCAATGTACTTCCTGATCTTCCGCCCCCAGCGCAAGCAGGAAAAGCAGCAGGCAGAAATGCGCAACAATCTGCAGGTCGGTGATGAGGTCGTGACCATCGGCGGTATTGTCGGCATCGTCATCAGCAAGAAGGATGACACCGTACTGATCGAGTCCGGCGGCGACCGCAACAAGCTCCGCGTCAAGACTGCGGCAATCTCCGAAAACCTCACCGCACACGAAGAGATCGAAAAGCAGAAGGCGGCTGCAAAAAAAGCAAAAACCAAGGGTATTATTGAATAATCCGCCAAGGTGCAGCATATATATTCTCTGAAAGAATTTTTGGAGGTATGACGATATGCGCCCGGCTCCCGAACATCCGAACGCCCTGCGGCGGCGCAGCATTCTGCTTGCGTCTGCTGCGGGGCTGTTTTGGTTTTATTTTCTCTGTGCGCTTAGCGCCGCGCTTTTATGCGTGATCGACGTTTCACCGCTGTATGACGCATCCGCAGCGCTGCTCTCACTCGCACTCAGCTGTCTGCTTGCAGGCTTTCTCTGCGGAAAACGCCTGCGCCGCCGCGGCATTCAGAACGGGCTGCTCTGCGGCCTGCTCACCTGTGTGATGATCCGACTGAGTGCCGCTGTAATATTAACAACACCCGATCTTCTGCCCGCACCGATCCAGCCGCTCCTTGCGCTGACTGCTGGCGCGATCGGCGGGATTTTCGGCGTGAACACAAAAAACAGATACCTTTCTCGTTAGATTGCATGGTACAAAATCATATTTTTTGTGCATATTTTTCTCATTTTTTGTGCATTTGTTCATAAAATATTCACGATTTTGTGATATACTATTTATATTAGGAGGCCGCGCCAGGCGGCACCTGATGAACCGAAATAGATTAAAATTGAAAGGGAGCGTTTATCATGAAGAATTCCAAGTTCCGTGGCAGAATTCAGGCCTCTGTCACAAGCGCGGCTATGCTGCTGAGCATGTCGGGCACCTCTCTCCTTGCTGCAAATGTATCCGCAGCAGGAAACACAATTGAAGTCGGAAAGACCTACACCTGTACTGAGGGTGATAATACCTACACCGTAGATATTTCCTCGCTCTGCGACAGCAGTGATACCCTCACCTCTGTCACCTGCGTGTTTGAAGCACCCATCTCCTCCGGCTCTTTCTCCGGTGGTATCGGACTTGGCGTGCTCGCCTCCTATGATCCCACCTACTGGTATCAGGGAGATTCTTTCTCTCAGTCCTTCTCCTCCTCCACCTTTGAGGTTGTATACGAGATCCCCGAAGAGGTTCAGCCCTACGTCAACCATTCTGCAACGCTGAATATCGGTATGTACTACTGCGGAAATACCGCTACCACCGGCAAGGTAACGCTGGTGTCTGTCACCGGTAATACAGACGGCAGCTCCTCCGGCGAAGAAGAAGAGGACGATCCGGTTGTCAGCACTGCAAAGAAGAGCGGTTCTTATTCCTTTGTGGATAACGGCGACGGCACTGCAACCATCTCCTCCACACTGACCGCAACCGTAGATGACCTGGACATCACCCTGACCCAGGGCTACGACGAAGACTACTACCTTGACGAGGAAACCGGTCTTTCTACATATGAAGAAGGCGACCCGATCAACAGCTATAAAGTATCCTACGCTGATTTCGGCATCGGCGGTCTTCCGGGCGTCACGATTGAATCTTTCTCTTTCGTGCTGGAATCTGACGAGGATATGGGCACCGTAATGTACGGCGGCGGTATGAACGTTCTGCCGGAATCTCCTGCTGACACCGAATATATCGCCGGCAAGAACGGCTACTGGTACAACGATCACGGCGACGATGACGAGACCGATTACGGCTTTGAAGTCGGCCGCGGCACCACGCTGGAAGATGTCGGCACCTGGGCTGAAGTTACCTGGGAGATGCCTGAAGTGGTCCGCGAATATGCAACCACTGCATCCGGCGACACCGTTTCCATCCAGTACTGGTACGGCGATCTGGAATCCATCACGCTGACCGGCGCAACCTGCACCTATACCCAGACCGTGACCGTTCCGTATACCGATTCCGTAAAGCTGACTCCGAACGTGGAGATCGACTGCACCAGCGAAACCGACAACAAGACACACCTTGCACTTTCTGATCTGGAGCTGAGCGAGAACGACCAGATCCAGGCTGTTCTCTTCACCCTGTCTGCTGACAGCGATGTTGAGAAGTTCGTCGGCGGTCTTGGCGTTACCGTTGACGCTGACTACGATGAATCCTACTGGTATCAGGGCGGAAACATTGTTGTGATCGACGCAGGCACTGAAATCACCCTGATGTGGATCATCCCGGATACTGTTGCTTCCCACGTCAACAACACCGGCGATCTGATGGTCGGCTACTGGTACGGCGTATCTGACACCGTTACTCTGGAATCTGCCGAGTTCTTCTACTATTCCGAACCGGTAGAAACCACAACCACTACAACGACTACTACCACTACCACAACAACTACAACCACCACAACTGAGCCGGAGCAGACCGCAGGCATCTACGGTGACGTCAACTGCGACAACACTGTAAACATCAGCGATATCGTTCTGCTGGCACGTTATGTTTCTCAGGACAACACGCTGGAATCCGGTGCTGTAACTGCACAGGGCAAGCTGAATGCCGATGTCAACATTGACGGTTCGATCGACTCGACCGACATCACCGGCATCTCGCTCTACCTCGCAGATCTCGGCCCGCTTCCGATCGCATAATCATTTCAACACCCAAAGACCGGCAGGACATCCCGCCGGTCTTTTTTTTCGAATTGTTCGCACAGCAAAAAGCACCAACGCTGTGCAGCCATAAAAGAGCAAGCCCCATGAAGGATTTCTTCATGGGGCATTATAATATCGTTATGTGTCAATTCGTATCATTTCGTTGATCGTCTTATTTCTGTAAACCAGATCGTCCCGCACGGTAAAACCGTTTTTCTCCCAGAACGCATTTCCCTCAGCGTTTTTGGCAAACACAACCAGAGCAGTCTTATTGATACCGGATGCTTTTAGCGCTTCCATAACTCGATCAACCAGTCTGGTTGCAATCCCTTGATGTCTGTAATCAGGATGCACCGCTGTGTGGTAGATATAGCCCCTTCTTCCGTCGTTGCCGGCAATCATGACTCCCACGATCGTTTGTTCTGTTTCAGCGACAAAACAAGTTTCGGGGTTTCTGTTCAGAAATCTCTCTATCCCTTCTTTTGAATCGTCCAAATGATTCAGTCCCATCCCCGCACAGGATAACCATAATTGATACACCTGTTCGTAATCGGATATATGCATGATTCTGATGTTCATTTCTGCGCTTCCTCAACGATTTCACATGATCCACCCTGCTCGGCAATCAGAAGCTCCAGCACGCGGTTTTCGCGCTCGATCATCACCTGAAAACGGGCATTCCCCGCTTTCTCTCCGTGATCATGCGTGCGGTTGACCGCGACTGCCTCCTGCGCCGTCACAAATTCCAGCGTGAAGCGTTCCTCGTCTTCATATTCGTCCAGCTCCTGCGACAAGAGCATTTCTTCTGCGTCGCAGAAATAATAGTAATTATACTGCACGAAAATATCCTCGACCCAGCCCTTCTGTACACGATGTACATAGCCGTACGGACGGATGGATTCAGGAATCACGCACAGGCCGCTTTCCTCGCGCACCTCGCGGATCAGCGTAGCGATATGATCCTCGCCCTCCTCCGCGCCGCCGCCGGGAAATTTGTAATAATCATATTTCAGGCTGTGGATCATCGCCAGCCTGCCGTCACGCTGAATCACGCCGCGCACGGACGGCCGCACACAGACCGATCCATCCGGATCATAATCCTTGCGGTCAATTTCAAACAGAATCCGCATCTGTCTATCCTCCCTCATTTGTGATATTGTCCGCCGCCCGCGATCATAAACGCGCGGTAGATCTGTTCCAGCAGCATCACGCGCGCCAGCTGATGGGGAAACGTCAGCTTTGACATCGAAAATTTCGCAGCTGCACGGGATTTGACCTGATCGGAAAGCCCGTAGGAGCTGCCGATCACAAAAGAAACCGTCCCCTGTCCGCGCACACCAATCTCCTCGATCATCGCGGAAAACTCCTCACTGGTGCGCTGTTTTCCTTCGATACAGAGCGCGATGAGATATCCCTCGCACGCGCGGAGGATGGCATCTGCTTCTTTCGCAAGTGCCTTGTCGATCTCGGAGCGCGACGGCTTATCCGACAAGCGCGACTCATCCAGTTCGATGATCTGCAGCGATGCAAACCGCCCGATCCGCTTGGCATATTCGGCACACGCGTCGCGCAGATATTGTTCCTTGAGCTTGCCGACCGTAATCAGCCTGACCTTCAGCATAAAATCAGAACACCACCATTCTTCCGTCTGTTTCCACCGGCGCGACCGAAAGCAGATAGTCGCAGTCGCGGCGAAATCCCGCCAGTGCAGCTGCGACCGTCTGTTCAGCAAGCGCAGGTGTATTATTCTCCTGACTGAGATGCCCCAGCAAAATTCGTGTAGTTCCGCCTGCAACCAGTTCTGCTGCCTGCCGCGCACACGCCTGATTGGACAGATGCCCGTGATCAGACGAGATTCGCGCACGGACCGAATAAGGATACCGTCCGTTACGCAGCAGATCGGGGTCATAATTTGCCTCCAGCAATACGAGATCACACCCTGTGATGCCTTGAGAGACCGCCGGTGTGACCATGCCGAGATCGGTACAGACTGCACAGCGGCGGCCATCGGGTGTATGTATGCGATATCCGCAGCTTTGCTGTGTGTCGTGCGGCGTATCGAACGCAGTCAGCTCCATATCCGCGATCTGTACAGGCGCAGAAATGGCGAATACATCACTCGTGGGCGCAATCTGCTCGCTGTCAATCAGATTGCGGAGCGTCTGCTCCTGCCCGTAAACAGGAATCCGATACTGCTTGGTCAGCAGCTTCAGCCCCTTGACATGATCCGAGTGATCGTGCGTGATCATAACCGCACGCACCGCCGAAAATTCCAGTCCGCAGCGTGAAAATGCTGCCGACAGCCGCCGCATGGATACACCCGCGTCGATCAGCACACCGCCCTGCGGCGTCCCGACAAAGGTTGCGTTTCCACTGCTCGAACTGAACAGCGGATAGATTCTCGCCATACATTCCGCCTCCAAAAAGAAAACGGACAGAACACCGCCTGCCCGTTGGATTGTTTGTTACGCAAGCGCCTTCTTCACAGATGCGCCCGGCACGTTTTTCTTTACAATATCCGCGCCCAGCGCCTGCAGCTTGCCTTCCATATTGGAATAGCCGCGCTCGACGTGGAAGATGTCCTCAATCTCAGTGATGCCCTTTGCGGCAAGTCCTGCGATGATGAGCGCCGCGCCTGCACGGAGATCGCACGCCTTGACAGGTGCGCCCATCAGACTGCCTACGCCCTCGATGACAGCAACCTTGCCATCCACAGAGATATCCGCACCCATACGGCGCAGCTCCTCTGCATAGCGGAAACGCTGTTCCCAGACGCCCTCCTTGATGATGCTCGTGCCCTCCGCAAGACAGAGGAGCGCCGCCATCTGCGGCTGCATATCGGTCGGGAAACCGGGATGCGGCATCGTCTTAATGCTGGTCTTGACCAGCGGACCGTCCACGGTTACACGAACTGCATCATCGAATTCTTCCACCACAACGCCGATCTTCTGCAGCTTGTTGGTGATCGACTCAAGGTGCTTGGGGATGACATTCTTCACAAGTACATCACCGCCCGTAGCGGCTGCAGCGCACATAAAGGTGCCGGCTTCAATCTGGTCGGGGATGACGGAATAGGTCGCGCCGTGGAGCTTAGACACGCCGCGGATCTTGATTACGTCAGTACCGGCGCCCATGATGTCAGCGCCCATGGTATTGAGAAAGTTTGCAAGGTCAACGATATGCGGTTCCTTTGCCACGTTTTCGATCACCGTCAGACCCTCAGCGCGGACAGCCGCGAGCATCGCGTTCATCGTTGCGCCGACAGAAACCACGTCCAGATAGATCTGGTTTCCGGTCAGGCGGTCAGCGGAAAGATCGACCATGCCATGATCAATGGTGCAGCGTGCGCCGACAGCGGAAAACGCCTTGAGATGCTGGTCGATCGGGCGGTCGCCAAGCGGACATCCGCCGGGCATCGAAACCCTTGCCTGTTTGTATTTTCCAAGCAGTGCGCCGAGGAAGTAGTAGGACGCACGCATTCTTCTTGCACTCTCGTAGGGAACACAGAAGCTGTGAATCGTCGTCGGATCAATGCGGTAGGAGGTGGGGCTGAGCATATCAACCTTTGCACCCATCTCGTCTAAAATCCGAAGACAGATCGAAACATCGCTGATATCGGGTACGTTTTCAATTACGCACGGCTCGTCTGCTAAAATCACGGCAGGGAGAATTGCAACGGCTGCATTTTTCGCACCGCTGATCTCCACTTCACCGATCAGACGCCGCCCGCCTCTGATGATGTACTTATCCAAAAAATATCTCTCCTTAATTTTCCTTCCGCCTTGCGCGGCAGACGCTCCGCGGAAGTTCCGTTTTGCTGCAGGCGCGTTTTTTCTTTCTTTGTCGTCGCCCGGTCGCAGTTTCCTTGTTCTATTATTTCCCCCGCGGCGGCACACTATCCGCGCAATCCGCGAAAGGTTCAAACCAAAATTTCCAGATTTTACTTTGCAGTAAAGTTCACACCGCTGCCGTCATATTCCTTGACCACAGCCTTTTCAATCACAACCTGCTCCTTGGGTTTGTCGTTGGCACCCACAGCAACATCGTTGATCTCCAGGCAGATGTCCAGACCGCCGATAACCTGTCCGAAGACTTCATAATCTCCATCGAGGAAGGGCTGACCGCCGTACTGCTTGTAAAGATCCTTGACATTGTCGCTGTACTTTTTGCCATAAGACGCTTCCAGCTGTGTAAACAGCTTGTCTGTTACAGGTTCTCCGGTAACGATATAAAACTGGCTCTTGTTGAGCTTATCTGACGCAGTTGCATATGCCAGCGCACCGGTAAAGTGACGAAGATCAGAGGTGATCTCCTGCTTGAAGCCTGCGCCCCAGATCGACTCGCCGCCTGTGCCGTTGCCCTTCGGATCGCCGCCCTGGATGACGAAATCCTGTACCACGCGGTGGAAGATCAGTTCATCGTAGTAGCCGCTTTCTACATGACCGAGGAAATTCTCAACGCCCTTGGGGCATTCATCCGCGAACAGACGGATTGTGACATCGCCGTAGTCCTTGATTGTCAGTACGACGATCTTCTCGCCCTGCTCCGGTTCGGTAAAATTCAGGATATTCTCTTCCGACAGCTCCACTTCCTTCTTTGCATCGCAGCCGCTGCATCCAACAGCGAGCAGTGCGCCGCAAAGCAGAACAGAAACTGCGCGGCGGAACATAGTTCTCTTTTTCATGTTTCAAATCACCTTTCAATAAACGTGTACCGGCGGAAAAATCCGGCACGAAAAAACATCAGGCACGCAGACGCACCCAACATAATTATCCATACTAACTTTGTTATTATACTACATTCTTTCCAATTTGTAAAGTCTATCAGAAATATTTTTCGTTTTTGTTCATTTTCACGAAACAAATAACGGCAGGGCGCAAACACGTCCTGCCGCAGTTTTTCGGGGGAAATATTACCTTCTGCGTCCGCCGCCGCCGCGGGATCTTCCGCCGCTCGAACGGGATCTTCCGCCGCCCGAACGCCCTCCGCCGCCGCCGGAGGAGGAAGACTGGATCCGCACCTTAGAGGTGTACTCACGCAGGAAATTGTCGCTCGACTCATGCATCACGCTTTCGCTGTTGCAGATGTAATTGGTCGGATTGAGCGATTTCTTGAACTTATAGCTGCTTTTTACACCGAAATACACACAGATCGCGGTGATCAGTCCTGCGCCTGCACAGCAGAGAGACACAAACAGCCAGACCGTATAATCCTTCGGCGGTGCATCCTTCCAGACCAGCACGCCGTTTTCGATCATACCGTAGCCCTTGCCCGGCTCATAGACATAGTCGGAATGGGAGTAGCCCTTGTCGTAATAATAGCAGATGCTGTCGCAGAAATCCCGCACCACGCGTTTATAGTTTCCGTCCAGCATCGCATCCCAGATGTCGTCGAAGATCATATTGATACGGTCGTTGTCGGGATCGTTCGAGAAATAGATCTGTCCGATGCCGCTGGTGGTGATGAAATCATACTTCGTAGCGTTGTTGATCAACAGCAGAATGCCGTCTGTATCCTCCTCCACGCCAACGGGACCGCTGTTGAACATATCCGTATACAGCTGGTCAGCATATGCGATCACTTCGCTGTCAAAGGTCAGCGGTGTTTCCGGGCCAATGATCACCACCGCAACGTACATATCAATCTCATCCGCCGCCTCGCGGATCAGCGCAGTCAGCTCTGCCTCGTCCTCATCATCCACAACACCCTGGATGTCGTAAAATCCGATGTTTTCCTTATATTCGGGATAGGGCCGTGCTGCCGAAGCGGAAAGCGACGCGACAGGAAGCAGGGCTGCTGCCGCGCAGAGCGGCGCCAGAATGCGGCATATGATTTTTTTCAGCAAATCAGCCACCCCCCTACCGTGCCCAGAAGGGCGATTCCGATGCCGATCGCGGCACAGAACAACGCGAGCTTTTTCTTATCCAGCGGCGGTGCGCCAGCCTGCTTGCCCGTCTGTCCGTTGATCGCAAATTCATAAACCTTTCCTTTATAGTGGAAGGTCGCAAACCATACAGGGAGGAGCATATATTTCCAGTCGGTACGCAGCACGTTCATACTGGAACTGGTCACGCTCACGGAATTATATCCCTTCATCGTACCGCGGATCGCCGCGTCTGTGCCCTGAATGGCACGGTTGCGGATCTTCGGGAATACGCCTGATTTATCCACATCATATTTATCCGCCATAAAACCGCTGAGATATGCCATCGAGAAATTGCACGCCTGCGTATAGTCAAACGGCTCGATCGCTTCCATCAGTTCGTCCTCAATGCGCTTGGAGCCGTCCGCAGGAATGCCGTTGAAATCCACCGTTGCACAGCGGTGGATCTGATATTCCTTCGTTTCGGTATATCGGTAGTTGCCCGACGACCAGCTGCGGACTTTTTTACCGATTGCGTTGACGTCCGCCTTGACGTTGCAGTCTGCCACCCAGAACGGAACATAAAGACCGACCATCTTTTCCAGCTGCTGATCGCTCTTGAAATCGCGCGGTACGAACCAGCGCTTTTTGCACCATGCCTGAAAGCTCGACAGTGCCATCTCGCGCGACATCTGGAACGGAAGCACCTGGCTGGGCTTAAATTCACCCGACAGACGCCCCTGCAGAATCACAGGATTGTGACAGTAGTAGCAGAAGGTTGCGGCGGTTTCTTCTTCCGCCATGATCTGTGCGCCGCAGCTCTGGCAGACATAGAGTCCCGTATGCTGCACAAACTCGTCTTCGATCTGCCGCTCCTCCAGCGAACGGGAAAGGTCAATCTCTTCGTTTCGCTTGCAGACCTGCTTGATCTCCGGCTCGGTGAACAGGCTGCGGCAATATTCACAGCCGAACAGCTGTTTTGCGGCATCAAATTTCAGCTCCGCGCAGCAGTTCGGACATTTATATTGTACTGCTTCCAAATCAGTTTCCTCCGTTTATGGTTTTTTCGCACCGCATTCGGTACAAACGCCGCCTGCGGTCATCGCACCGCACTGCGGGCACTTCCAGCTGAGGCGTGCAGGGGGCTGCATGCCGCAGACAGAACAGAATCTTGTGGTATTCACCGCGCCGCAGCTGCACTTCCAGCCTTCTGGCTCGGATACGGGTGCAGGCTCCGCCGCGGGAATCGGTGCAGGGATCGGCTCCGGCTCAACGATCGTCTGCGGCTCGGGGATCGGCGCAGATACAGGTGCAGGGATCGGCGCGGGCGCAGGTTCTGATACAGGCACAGGACGCGCACTGCCGCATTCTGTACAGAATTTCATTGTATTAGCAGTGCCGCACGCGGTGCAGACCCATTCATCCTCCGCAGGTGCGGGTACAGGTGCAGGTGCAGCCTCCGCTGGTGTGGGTACCGGCGCTGCTGCAGGCGGTACAGGCGCATCTACCGGAATGGTCGCAGACTGTTCCATACGGGGTGCAGACGGCGCCGCGTCGGGATCCGCACTGGCAACATCCACCATTGTCAGACTCAGACCGTACTGTTTGCCCCAGGCAGAATCCAGTTCAGCCGCCACATATTTCGTCAGCAGCGCATCCTGCTCTGCGATTGCGGAGAAGTTGCAGCCATCCTCAGCGAGTTTGTCTGCCGCACGCTGGAGCGCTCCGAGAAATTCTTCATTCAGACGGGATGCCGCCGCGGAATTTTCACTGAAATCCAGCCGTTCGAGTCCGTTTGCAAACAGGCCGTTGCAAAGCTGGAGCGGATTAGTGATCCGCAGTGCATATTTACCGAAGCAGCGCAGCAGCTTTTCCTCACCCGTTGCCGCGTTCTTATAGCGCAGCGGCTCCTGTGTGCCAAAGCGGATCTCGCCGATCTCTCTGGCGTTCAGATAGAAGATCTGCTGTTTGTCGAACATCTGTGGTGCGTCCGAAGCAAAGATCTCGTAATAACCGGGTTCGGTCACGCCCTCTACTACCCTGCCGTTATTACAAAGTACCATGCCCTGGCTTTCGCCGACATAAATGACATATTTCTGCAGCTGCTCGGTTGTACTGCCGTTCCCCTGCATCTTCACACAGCCGACCACCGCCGCGGTCGCATTGAGCTGATCCGGTGCGAGGATCATCGGACAGGTGTTTACAATGCCCATATATTTTCTGATCACTGCCATCGTGTTTCTACCGCCTTTCTGATTTCTACGAATGATTTTACATACAGTTTCAGTATAGCATATTCTCTCTGAAAATGCAAGAATCTGCGGTTCCTCTGATCAGCAGAATACGTCAGCGTCAAATCGCCCGGAAAACGGTTTACCTTTTTTCTCGTTCACAAAAATTTAATCTTAGGTACATAGTTTGTTCATGTATTAAGTAGCATTTCCCTGTATAATAAAGTTGTATATTATAGGCTTTTATATGTGCGAAATTTCTATTGAATCTGCCTCAAAACACAATCAAATTGAAAGGGATGGTAACAATGCATAACAAACAATCAATCTCCAAGCGCATCCGTGCCTTTGCTGTGAGCAGTGCTGTTGCACTTTCCGCACTTGCAGCACCTCTCTCCGCAAACATCACCACCGCATCCGCCGCGGACACCGACAACTACGCAAAGCTCCTGCAGTACTCTATGTACTTCTACGATGCAAATATGTGTGGTTCTAAGGTCGGCGAGACCTCCGCGATGACCTGGCGTGATGACTGCCACACCGGCGACAGCGTAGACGGCGGCTTCCACGACGCGGGCGACCACGCAATCTTCGGTCTGCCTCAGGGCTATACCGCTTCTACCCTCGGCTGGGGCTACTACGAGTTCGGCGATGTTTATGATCAGCTTGGTCTGACCTCGCACTTCAAAACAATCACCGACTACTTCTGCACCTTCTTCAAGAACAGCACCAAGCTCAGCGGTGACAGCGTTTCAAACTTCTGCTATCAGCTGGCTGACGGCAACACCGACCACGCTTACTGGGGTCCGCCCGAGACACAGGAATCGCAGCAGGGCAAACAGAAGGAATACTGGACCACCTCCACAGGAAGCGACATTGCCGCACAGTATGCCGCTGCGCTCGCAATCAACTACATCAACTTCGGCAACGCAGAGGATCTGACCTACGCAAAGGCTCTGCTCAATTATGCAACCAGAGTAAATTCCGTTGCAACCGATGGTCCCACCGGATTCTATAACTCTGAGGACTACAAGGATGACGTGGCATGGGCTGCAGGCTGGCTGTATCTCGCAACCAACGATTCTTCCTACCTCAATACCATGAACAGCAACATTCCTCAGTACATCGGCTGGGTACACTGCTGGAACAACGTATCCCTCGGCGCACACTGCGTCAAGGCGCACATCACCGGCGACTGGAGCACCGTCAACAGCTACATCGGCGGAAAGACCGGTTCTTCCAGCTACTTCTTCCAGGATGCATGGGGCTCCTGCCGTTACAACACTGCAATGCAGCTGTGCGCACTGTCCGCAACCAAGAACTCTTCTGCAGATTACAGTGCGTGGTGCAAGGGTCAGATGACCTACATCCTCGGCGAAAACCCTGCAAGAACCTGCTTCGTTGTCGGCTTCACCGATAACTCTTCGAAGTATCCGCACCACCGTGCAGCATCCGGTCTGGTCGGCTGGGATGCATACAACAACTGCGGCGGTACCTTCTCGAACGGTCACGTTCTGGTCGGTGCGCTGGTCGGCGGCCCGACTGATGCAGGCGGTTCTTACACCGATAAGGTAAACGACTTCCAGGCAAACGAGGTTGCTATTGACTACAACGCAGCAATCGTCGGTGCAGCTGCTGGTCTGTACTCGATCTACGGCACCGGCTCTACTGTAACCTCCATCGAGGGCGTAAAGCCGTTCACCCTGACGCCCGGCAGCGGCAATGAGGAAGAAACCACCACAACCACAACGACCGCTACAACCGATAACAGCGAAACCACCACTACCACGCAGAACAACACCTCCTCCGGTTCGTATGAGATCAAGCCGAACCAGACCATCGTTTACAGCGAACTGCCCGAAAACGACAAGATGATCGGCTGGAACTGGTCTGATTTCGGCATCGGCGCAGGTGAGACCGTAACCAAGGTTGAGGTCAACATCTCCGCAAACGGCAACATCGGTACCTGGCAGGGTGCATTCGGCTCTTCTACTTCTGTATCCCCCGATTACTGGACACAGACTGAGCAGATGGCTGAGACCTTCTACCAGAACACCGGCACCATCACATGGGAGATCGACTCTGCAACCGCTTCCATCATCCAGACACAGGCAAACGGCCTTCTGAAGTTCGGTGTATGGTGGATCGACTGCGGCACCTTCACAATCGACTCCGTCAAGGTTTACACCAAGGGTGCTGCTCAGACCACTACAACCACAACAACCACCACAACAACCACGACTACCACAATGCCTGAATCAACCGTTCTTTACGGCGACGTCAACAGCGACCAGAAGGTTGAGATTGCTGACCTCGTACTGCTTGCTCGTTACGTTTCTCAGGACAACTCTCTGGACAAGTCCCTTGTCAACCTGAAAAACAGTGATATGAACAACGACAACGTATATAACGCTGACGATATCACCGCACTGAGCAACAAGCTTGCCGGTCTGAACTGATTTTTCAAAAAAGCCTGTCGTTATTTCAGCGACAGGCTTTTTTTCATCCGCCCGATGTATGAATACAGGGCTTTGGCACAAAATAACCGTATATTTCACACAGGGAGGCTCGTTATGAACACACACGCACCCAAATGGCTCGACAACGCAATCTTTTATGAGATCTATCCCCAGTCGTTTCTCGACACAGACGGTGACGGAATCGGGAATATCCGCGGCGTGACCGAAAAGCTGGACTACATCAAGGAGCTCGGCTGTAATGCCATCTGGCTGAACCCCTGCTTTGCATCTCCGTTCACAGATGCGGGCTACGATGTCGCAGACTACTGCCGCGTAGCAGAGCGATACGGCACGAACGAAGATCTCGCCGCGCTCTTTGACGCGGCACATCAGCGCGGTATGCACGTCATCCTCGACCTGGTTCCGGGGCACACCTCGGTGGAGCATCCGTGGTTCAAAGCCTCTATGCAGCCTGAGAAAAATGAGATGAGCGACCGTTATATCTGGACAGACAGCATCTGGGAATCGGTGGACTGTCTTCCCTGCCTGCGCGGTATCTCCCAGCGCGACGGATCTGTGGCGGTGAATTTCTTCTCCACACAGCCCGCGCTCAACTACGGATTCTACCAGCCCGAAAAACCCTGGCAGCAGGCGATGGACGCACCCGGTCCACTGGCTACGCGTGAAGCAATGAAGGACGTGATGCGCTTCTGGCTGCAGATGGGCTGCGACGGCTTCCGTGTCGATATGGCAGGCTCTCTTGTGAAAAACGATCCTGACGGGCTTGGCACGATCGCGCTGTGGCAGGATTTCCGCGCATTTCTCGACAAGGAATTCCCCGACGCGGCGATGATCTCTGAATGGGGCGAGCCGGACAAATCGCTCCTCGGCGGATTTCACATGGATTTCCTCCTCCAATTCGGACCGTCCCACTACAACGATCTGTTCCGCTGTGATGAGCCGTTTTTCAGCCGCCGCGGCAAGGGCAGCGCGAAGGAATTTATTGCAACCTACAACAAAAATGTCGAAAAAACCAACGGTAAGGGGCTGATCTGCATCCCCTCGGGCAATCATGATATGGACAGAATGGCACGCAGACTCGACGATGACGAGATGAAGATTGCATTCGCCTTTCTCCTCACGATGCCGGGGGCACCGTTTCTCTACTACGGCGATGAGATCGGACTGCGCCACGTGGAAAATCTGACCTCGGTAGAGGGCGGATATGACAGAACAGGCGCACGTTCGCCGATGCAGTGGACGAAGGGGCTGAATGCCGGCTTCTCCTCCGCGCCGTGTAACGCACTCTATATCGCGCAGGATCCGAACCCCGATCGCCCCGACGTCGCCAGCCATATGGCAGACCGTACATCGCTCTGGCGCGAAGTACAGCGACTGATCGGCTTCCGTCTGGCACACAGTGCACTCCAGAGCAACGGCTCAATTACCTTCCTCACCGACAGCCTGCCGCTTTGCTATCTGCGCCGTGACGAAACGGAAACCATCCTCGCGGTAATCAATCCTGCCGCAGCGCCGACCTCGGTCACGCTTGACGGCATCACCCCGACGAAACTGTGCTGTACAACAGGCGCATCGGCTGAAGCAGACGGCAGCACGATCCGGATCGACGGAGCGACTGCGGCATTCTTTGTGGTATAAAAAACAAAACGGACATCATAAAAAACTGATGTCCGTTTTTTGATTTGGAGCGGATGATGGGAATCGAACCCACAACCTCAGCTTGGGAAGCTGATGTTTTACCACTAAACTACACCCGCAAGAGAAGAAAAAACGTACTTTCAGATTTTGAAAGTACGTTTTCTGGTGCAGATGACAGGACTTGAACCTGCATGAAGTTGCCTTCACTAGCACCTGAAGCTAGCGCGTCTGCCAATTTCGCCACATCTGCATTTTTTGTATCTTCTGTTTTCGACTTGTATATTATAGCACACTTTGTTTTAAATTGCAAGCCTTTTTTGAAAAAAACTCAAAAAAATTTTTTCGGGCTGATCGGAATCATCCGAAAAGCCCGAAAAACCGTTGTTTACACATATCCAAGTACGCGGAGAATATAGATGAACCCCGTCACTGTTACCGCAGAAAAGAGGGTGGTGATCACAACAATGCCGCACGCGAGGTCTGCATCGTTGTGCATATTCCGCGCCATGATGTAGCTGCTCACCGTACTCGGCGCACCGAGCATGATCAGAAGCGCGATCAGCTCCTGCTCCCGAAAGCCCATCCAGACCGCAAGCGGCAGAAAGACCGCAGGCTGTATCACCAGCTTGATGACGCATGCCACCGCAGTCAGCACCTTTTTTGCGCTGAGCGTGGAAAAATCGAACTGAGATCCCACCAGCAAAAGCGCCAGCGGTGTTGTCAGATCTGCAAGATTATTGATGCACTTATCCGCCATAGCCGGGAAATCTACCCGCAGCAGTGCAAACGGAACGCCAGCCAGAATGCCGAGAATCAGCGGATTTGTCACAACGTCCTTAACAACCTGACGAAGCTGTTCGGTTCGGTTGCCGCTCTGCTCGCTGCTGTAAATCGACAGCAGAATCACGGCGCTGATGTTATATACAGGCACGATCGCAACCATCATCAGCGGCACCATGCCCGAATGACCGTACATATTCACCGCAAAGGCAACGCCGAGCACACCTGCGCTGCCGCGGATCGAGCCTTGTACAAAGCTGCCGATCGCCGCGCGTTCCTTCACAAAGAGAAGCGCCGCGCCCCATACGGCAAACAGACAGAGCATCGTTGCAAACAGGCAGAAGAAAAAGAACTTCGCTGTAAATGTTTCGTTCAGATCGGTCTGAGAAATATCCCGGAACAGCATGATCGGAAACAGCACGCGGAACACCAGCGTGTTGTTTGCTTCCTGAAAACTCGCCTTCAGTACTCCGATCTTTTTGAGCACCCAGCCCGCAAAGATCACAAAGAATACCGGAATGGTCGCATTCAGACTGAAGATCAGATGTTCCACCTCAGCTTACCAGAAGTCCGAGGACGCTGAATTTCTTTCCCTCAGAGCCTTCTGCGGGCTTGATGGTAATCGTATGCTCTGCACGCTCCTCGGAGATGAAAAATTCATTCGACTCAGCGTAGTTGCCCCAGCCGCCTGTAAAGTCGCCGTTTAAGGTTGATACCTTCTCGCCATCCATCCAGACCTCATAGGTGCCGCTTTTGCCGTCCGTGGTCTTGAGGTACATCAGACCAAAATTCTTACCCGTTACCGTAAAGGTCAGCTCGCCGCCGCTCTGCGTGGACCAGCTGTTCGGGAACTGATAGAACCCGCCGCTTTCATCCTTTGCAAAGCCCTCCATCGCGGTCGGCTCGGTATTGGTCGAATCCAGCAGCTTCGCCTCTGCGTAGATGTCATCCGTCAGCGCAGGTGTGGCAAAGCTGAGATCGCTCGTGTCGATTTCATCCAGCTTGGCATAGACGGAGTTGAAATATGCCCACATAATCTCGCCGATTATTGTGTGCCCCTTGGAGTTGGGATGGATATTATCGGGCGAGATGTCTGTCCACGGGAATTTCCCCGCGTCGATCTCAGGGAGAATTGCATTTTTGTAGCTGATCATCGGCAGGTCGTATGCGTCGCCGACCTTGCGGTGCGTTTCCTGCATACTGGTGCCGTTTTCCTGTGTGGTAAAGAGCAGAATCACCGCTGGCTGACGCTCAGATTGGAGCAATTTCCGCACCAGACTGTCGTAGCTTTTGAGGTTGCGCAT
The DNA here is from genome assembly GCA_015066905.1 of Ruminococcus sp. GTDB lineage: Bacteria > Bacillota > Clostridia > Oscillospirales > Ruminococcaceae > Ruminococcus_F. The sequence goes on along the minus strand of SVNN01000001.1, from coordinate 40,025 downwards.
TTCATTGGTATCGTTGACGGAAAACTCTACCACAATCACATCCGCGTTCTGTGCGATGACATCCTGATCCACACGATGTACACCGATATAGGAATCCGTCGCGCCGATTCCAGCGTTGACAAAGTGAAGCTGTGCCGCAGGAATATTGGTGAACCACCACTCCAGCACGCGCTGGGCGTAGCGTTCCTGGCTGGAGGAGGCAGAACTGCCCTGTGTAATCGAGCCGCCGATCGTCGCAATCGTGATATGCTCGCCTGCCTCTGCGCGTTTCATCACAGCGGCAAGCCGCGCGGTATTTCCCTCACTCAGCACAGCGCGCGCGATCATCTCATCGGTCGCGTAGTTGGTATCGAGCGTTTTCAGTCCCAGACTCTTGTCAGCAGGCACCCAGTCGGGATCGCCCTGCGGCACCTCTGTTTTGTTTGTATCCACTGTAGAATCCTCCTTAGAGGCTGTGTCCGTCTGCGAAACGGCGGAATCTGTTCCGTTGGACGAAGCCGTATCATCATCACAGCCGACTGCCGCGCCGCAGAGCAATGTGCAGCTGCACAGAAAAGCCAGTGCTTGTTTCAAATTCATAACACGCCACTCCTTTTTTATTTCTCTGTTTCGATCCGCATCGAAATGTCAAAACAGGTCACGCTGTGCGTCAGCGCACCGAGCGAAATCAGATTCACGCCCGTTTCGGCAATCGAACGGATGTTCTCTGCCGTGACATTGCCCGACGCTTCCAGCAGCGCCTTGCCGTCGGTAATCTTCACCGCCTGTGTCATCTCCTCGCAGGACATATTATCGAGCATGATGATCTCACAGCCTGCGCCGAGCGCCTCGCGGAGCTCCTCCAGTGTTCTGACCTCAACCTCGATCTTGACCATATGACCGACCTTTTGACGGAGCGCCGTCACCGCCGGGGTGATTCCGCCGTATGCGTCGATGTGGTTATCCTTGAGCATTGCACCGTCAGACAGACAGAATCTGTGGTTGCGTCCGCCGCCGACTGTCACGGCATATTTCTGGAACGCGCGGAGTCCGGGGAGCGTCTTTCTTGTATCCGCAATTGTTGCATTCGTCCCCTGCACCAGATCCACACAGCGGCGGGTTGCAGTTGCGATACCCGACAGATGCTGGAGGATGTTGAGTGCGGTACGCTCACCCTTCAGCAGAGTCTTGGTGCTTCCGTGCATTCTCGCGAGAATATCGCCTTTTTTGACCGTATCGCCGTCCTTGACCAGCGCGGTAATCTCCACACCGCCGCCTGCAAGTTCAAAGGTGCGCAATGCAATGTCCAGACCGCAGACCACGCCGTCCGCCTTTGCGATATAATAAGCAGAGCTGGTATGCGCATCGGGGAGCAGAAAATCGGTGGTAACATCTAAGTACGGAATGTCCTCGGTCAGCGCACCGCGGAGCATATCGTCAATCATAATCTGAGATAATCCTGCCGGCATAAATCAGATGACCTCCTTCAAAATCAGATAAGCGACCGTTGCAAGCGAACGGGCTTCAATTGTATCAGCATTCAGAACAAATTCTTCGGTATTCAGCATATGGCGCAGCTCCATCACGCGTTCAAAGCCCTTCGCCGCAGCCTCGCGGTCGGGGATGACGAAATAGCACTGCTGCATGATCCTGCGGATCTCGGTGCGCACGCCCTGCGGAATATGCTTGTCAGTCTCCACAGGCGGGAACTGATAGTGTTCATAGCCCGTCGGCACGCTCTGCGCACAGCGGACAATATCCTCTGCGGCGCGGCGGGAGAACACAAGCGCCTCCAGCAGCGAATTGCTCGCCAGCCGATTGTTTCCGTGTACGCCCGTATGTGCACATTCACCTGCGGCATACAGACAATTCACCTTGGTGCGGGAGTTGATATCCACGTCGATTCCGCCCATCAGATAGTGCTGGCACGGATAGATCGGCACGCGGTCGGTGGTGAGATCAAAGCCCTGCTTCAGCAGATTCTCGTAAATCATCGGGAAACGGCGGCGGATGAAATCCGCGTCCTTATAGCTGATGTCGAGATAGAACTCCTGCGAATTCTGCTTGCGGCTCTCCAGTACGATCGCGTGGGATACGACATCGCGGGGTGCCAGCTCCAGACGGTCGTCGTAATCGCCCATAAACCGTTCGCCCTTTGCATTCAGCAGATGCGCGCCCTCACCGCGGACCGCCTCGGAAATAAGGAAGCACTCGCGCGTGTGGTGATTGTTGAATGCGGTCGGGTGGAACTGTACCAGACTGAGATTTTTGATCTTTGCGCCAAGCTGATAAGCAAAGTTGATTCCGTCGCCTGTCGCGATCGCGGAATTGGTGGTGTATTCATACACACGGCCGATACCGCCCGTTGCGAGGATCAGGAAGTGGGTGTGACAGACGCTCTGTGTGCCATCGTGCAGGGTTTCGAGCGAAAATCCCGTCGAGGTCTTCTGCACGCGGCAGAGCAGAGAATTTTCCTGGATCGTCACATTCGGCAGGGTGCGGACATACGCACTCAGCTTTGCGACAATCTCCGCACCCGTTGCGTCCTTGTGGTGGAAGATTCTGTGACGGCAGTGACCGCCCTCCAGCGTTCGGTGATAGGAGCCGTCCTCAGACCGGTCAAATTCCACACCGAGGTTGATGATCTTTTCAATATCCTGCGCCGCCTCATTCACCAGAATTCCGAGCGTTTCGGTGTTGTTCTGGAATCCGCCTGCGATGAGCGTATCATTGAGGTGGAGCTGTGCGTTGTCCTGCGGCGAATCGTACACCGCGGCGATTCCGCCCTGCGCCAGCGCGGAATTACAAAGAGAGAGCTCGCGCTTTGTAAGGACAAGAATCTTCATTTCGGCAGGGAGATTGATTGCCGCGTAAAGGCCAGCCGCGCCGCTGCCGACAATAATCACATCATATTCATTCTGCATAAGCAAACCTGACTTTCTTTTTGTGATATAAATATGTATACCTGCATTATACCACACTTTCCCTGCTGTTGTCACTAGTGAATTCTACAAAATTCGCGCCACTTCGCCAAAAGAAACTGGAAAGCCCCCGTCACAGCAACTGTGACGGGGGCTTTTTCAGATTTGATTCCTTACTCTGCAGTAAATGCGTCCTTACCGAGACCGCATACAGGACAGACCCAGTCTTCCGGGATGTCTTCCCACTTGGTGCCGGGTGCGATGCCGCCGTCAGGATCGCCGACTGCAGGATCATAAACATAACCGCAGGGGCAGGTGTATTTTTCCATCATGCATCCTCCTTTCAATTAACCAAAATAGCGCTTCAGCAGGCCTTCAAATGCACAGCCGTGTCTTGCTTCATCCTTTGCCATTTCATGCACGGTGTCGTGGATCGCGTCCAGATTGAGCTCCTTTGCCTTTGCAGCAAGCTCTTTCTTGCCGAGGCAAGCGCCGCTCTCAGCAGCCACACGCAGCTCAAGATTCTTCTTGGTGGAATCGGTTACGACCTCACCGAGCAGCTCAGCAAACTTCGCGGCGTGCTCTGCTTCTTCCCATGCAGCCTTCTCCCAGTAAAGACCGATCTCAGGATAGCCCTCGCGATGTGCCACGCGTGCCATTGCAAGATACATACCAACCTCGGTGCATTCGCCGGTAAAGTTCTGACGGAGTCCTTCAATGATCTCCTCGGAAACGCCCTTTGCAACGCCGACAACGTGCTGGTCAGCCCATGCAGTTCCCTCTTCCTTCATCTCGCTGAACTTGGATGCAGGTGCCTTGCACTGCGGGCAGTTCTCCGGTGCAGAATCTCCCTCGTGTACATAACCGCAGATCGCGCAAACATATTTTTTCATAATTGTAATCCTCCATACATGACATGATTTTGAATCTTATCATTCTTTTCGACGGAAAAGCCCTTGACTTTTCCATGACCTTAGTTTATCATAAGAATTGCAGAAAATCTGTTGCATTTGCAACAATTGAAAAAAAGGACGAAAATTTTTATGGACATTCAGAATATTGCATTATTCCGCGGTGTATCCGACTATGACTGCGGCAGAATGATGACCTGCTTTCATGCCGACGAACGAAGATTCACAAAAGAAGAGCTGGTGTGCGACTATGAAACCACAGGCGGACGGATCGGGATCGTGACCGAGGGCAGAGTCCATCTTGTCCGTACCGACGAACAGGGCAACCGCACGATTCTCGAACAGGTTGAGGAAGGCGGCATCTTCGGCGAGTGTCTTGCCTTTGCCAGTCTGCCCGATGCAGTATCCGTGATCGCAGACACTGCCTGCACCGTGGTATTCATCACCTATGACGAGATCTCAAAGCGCTGCTCGAATGCCTGCGCCTGTCACACGCAGGTAACGGAAAATATGTTCCGTCTGATCTCCGACAAGGCGCTCGGACTCAGCGAACGGATTGAGGTACTGAGCCAGCGGAGCATCCGCGACCGGCTGCTGAGCTACTTCCAGCTCAGCTCCAGACGAAACGGAACCGCCAGCTTTTCGATGCCGTTCACAGGCGCAGAGCTTGCCGATTATCTCTGCGTAGACCGCAGTGCAATGCTCCGCGAACTGAAAAAAATGCGTGAGGACGGACTCGTCCGTGTAGACAAGCGCCATGTAGACGCGCTTTTTCTGCAGCAATAAACAAAAATTCCTTGCGTTTTTCCGTGAGATATGCTATAATCAAAAAGTATGTGTATCTAATTGAACGGAAAGAAGATGAATAGAAATGTCAGAGACACTGACAAAACAAAACAAGATGGGCGTCCTGCCGATCAGCAAACTGATCATCACGATGTCACTCCCGATCATGCTTTCGATGCTGGTACAGGCGCTTTATAATATTGTAGACAGCATTTTTGTCGCAAAGGTCAGCGACACAGCACTGACCGCCGTCTCACTCGCCTTCCCGATCCAGAATCTGATGATTGCGATCGGTACAGGCACCGGCGTCGGTATCAATGCACTGCTGTCGCGCAGTCTGGGCGAGAAAAATTACGACACCGCCAACCGCGCCGCACACAACGGTCTGCTTCTCGCGGTATTCAGCGCAGTTCTGTTCCTGATATTCGGTCTGTTCTTCCCCGGACTCTTTTTTCGCGCACAGTCGGATAACCCGACCGTAATTGAATATGGCACCGACTATCTCCGCATCTGCACCGTCTTTTCGCTCGGCGTGTTCGGTCAGATCGCCACAGAGCGGCTGCTGCAGGCAACCGGAAAAACGATCTACACCATGTTCATCCAGGGCACAGGTGCGGTGATCAACATCATCCTCGACTACTGTCTGATCTTCGGCAAATTCGGTCTCCCCGAAATGGGCGTTTCAGGCGCCGCAGCGGCAACCGTCATCGGTCAGTCTGTGGCATGCTGTATGGGCATCTTCTTTAACCTGAAGGTAAACCACGAGCTGACCTTCTCACTGAAAGCGATGCGTCCGCATCTGCCGACCATCGGAAAGATCTACGCCGTGGGCATTCCTTCGATTCTCCTCGCTTCCCTGTCATCCGTGATGACCTTCTGCATGAACACGATGCTCCGTGCCTTCGGTGAGGTCGCAATCAACGTGTTCGGCGTATACTTCAAGCTTCAGAGCTTTGTGTTTATGCCCGTATTCGGACTCAACAACGGCGTGGTTCCGATCATCGCATTCAACTTCGGCGCAGGCAACACACCCCGTATCATGAAAGCAATTAAGCTGGCAATGGTCTATGCCGTCTCTTTGATGGTCATCGGCTTTTCCGTCTTTCAGCTTGCACCGCAGGCTCTCCTGCGTATGTTCGACGCAGACGCGCAGATGCTCGCGATCGGCGTTCCCGCCCTTCGTCTGATCAGCATCAGCTTCCTGTTCGCAGGTCTGTGCATCATCTCCATCTCCAGCATGCAGGCACTGGGTCACGGCGTAACCAGTCTGATCATCTCCGCAACGCGCCAGCTCGTATTTTTAATTCCGCTGGCATTCCTCTTCTCCCGCACCGGCAATGTAGACCGCATCTGGCTTGCATTCCCCTGCGCCGAGGTAATCACCGTTGTGCTGTGCATCTTCTTCCTACGCCGCATTTATACGCATCAGCTCGTCCACCTCAGACCCGCAGGGGACGCTGCTGAACCGACAACAATTCCGGAAACTGCCGGCAGCCCCGACGTTTCCGCGGAGGTATCTTAAGTGATTTATACCGTAACCTTTAATCCCTCGCTGGACTACATCATCCAGGTGCCGTCCTTCAGCGAAGGAATCGTCAACCGCACCGCCGACGAACGGATCTATGCCGGCGGAAAAGGTCTGAATGTTTCGATGATGCTCCGCCGTCTGGGTGTGGAAAGCATCGCGCTCGGCTTTACCGCCGGATTCACAGGAAGTGCAATTCTCTCCTTCCTGCGCGAGCAGAACTGCACGACGGAGTTTATCAATCTCCGCCACGGCGCAAGCCGCATCAATGTCAAACTGAAATCTGAACTGGAAACCGAAATCAACGGACAAGGCCCCGCACCGACCGACGAAGATCTCGAACAGCTGTATCAGAAGCTCGACCGTCTGAAGATCGGCGATGTTCTGGTGCTTGCAGGCAGCATCCCGCGTTCGATGCCGCCGGATACATACGAACAGATCCTCTCCCGTCTGTACGGACGCGGCATCTCTGTCGCGGTGGACGCAACGGGCGAGCTGCTGCTCCGTGTCCTGAAATTCTGCCCGTTCCTCATCAAGCCGAACGAGCATGAGCTGATCGAACTCTGCGGACGCGAGGCGCATACCGACGAGGAACTGCTCTCGTGCGCCAAGGAGCTTCAGTTCCAGGGCGCGAGAAACGTCATCATTTCCCTTGCCGAACGCGGCGCACTGCTTGTGACCGAAAAGGGCGCGGTGCATCGTCTGGGCGCGCCGGGCGGCGAAGCGGTCAATTCCGTCGGCGCGGGCGACTCGATGCTTGCCGGCTTCCTCGCAGGTTTTCTGCGCACAGGGGATTATCTTGAGGCATTCCGCCTCGGCATTGCAACAGGAAGCGCAACAGCATTCAGCGAATGGCTTGCCACGGAAGAAGAAGTCAACGAGCTTCTTGCACTGGTACCGCAATCATAAACATCAGCAAAGGAGAATATACATATGAAACTGGGTATGGTCGGACTGCCGAATGTCGGCAAAAGCACATTGTTCAACGCACTGACGAATGCAGGTGCGGAATCTGCAAACTATCCGTTCTGCACCATTGACAAGAACATCGGTATCGTATCTGTCCCCGACAGCCGTCTGGACAAACTGCGCGAGATGTATAACCCTGAAAAATTCACACCCGCAACCCTCGAATTCGTTGATATCGCAGGACTGGTCAAGGGCGCGTCCAAGGGCGAGGGTCTGGGCAACAAGTTCCTCGCTGACATCCGAGAGGTGGATGCGATCGTTCACGTTGTCCGCTGCTTTGAGGATATTGACGTCATCCACGTTGACGGCGAAATCAATCCCGCAAGAGATATTGAAACGATCAATCTGGAGCTGATCTTCTCCGACATCGAGCTGATCGACCGCAGAATCGACCGCGTCAAGAAGATGGCAAAGGGCGACAAGAAGCACCTCGTTGAGGTTGAGCTGTTAGAGCGTCTGAAGGCATATCTTGAAGAAGGAAAATCCGCGCGCGGCTTTGACTGCACCGAGGACGAGCGTGCATTTTTACAGGAAACACCGCTCCTCTCCGCAAAGCCCGTGATCTATGCCGCAAACCTTTCTGAAGCGGATTTTGCAGGCGATCTTTCCACCCAGCCGCACTATCAGACCGTATGCGGCATTGCAAAGGAGGAAAACGCTGCTGTACTGCCGATCTGTGCACAGGTCGAGGCAGAGATCTCGGATATGTCCGACGAGGACAAGGCGATGTTCCTCTCCGAGCTGGGACTGGAGGTTTCGGGACTCGGCCGTATCATCCAGGAGGGATATTCGCTCCTCGGACTGATCTCCTACCTCACCGCAGGACAGCCTGAGGTGCGCGCATGGACGATCAAGCGCGGCACAAAGGCACCGCAGGCAGCCGGAAAAATCCATACCGATTTTGAAAAGGGCTTCATCCGCGCCGAGGTCGTTTCGTTCGACGACCTGATGGCATGCGGCACGATGGCAGCTGCAAAGGAAAAGGGCCTTGTCCGTCTGGAAGGCAAGGAATATGTGATGCAGGACGGCGACATCGTCCTCTTCCGCTTTAACGTATAACAAATTGTACACCCGCTTTTCGTTGAATATATACGAAAAGCGGGTGATTTATTTGCTGATTTTGCACGCAATCGGGAATTTTGGAAAAATACTTGACATGGTTTAGTAAATAGAGTATACTGAATAGCGAAGTGTATTATTCTTAATAGAACACTTTGAATCATGAGAAAGAGGAAGGATGAGGGGAATGAAGCGATTTCTCAAACGAATGAACCGCGGCCTTGTACTCGGTGCGATTCTGCTGATCGCGCTGATCATCTACATCGTCGCAGACACCCGCAGCTTCAGCAAGGCAAAGCCGGAGCTGAAGGATCTTGCAGACACCTTTGTCTGTGAGCTGATGGATGCAGGCGTAACACCGGAAGCATACCGCACACTGGATGCTGCCTGCTGCTCGGACGCTTGCGTCAATGAGATCAAGGCCAATATGCAGGAGGTCATCAACAAACATATGACACCGGCAGATTCCGTGGAGAACAACACCTCGATGTACGGCTACTACTACGGCAAGAACCAGGCCGAGCTGCTGGACATCCACTGTGACACAGCGCCCCAGTACTACGGCTATGTCACCGAGGTCAACGTTAATCTGAGAAGCGGCAAGCCTGATATCTCAAAAAGCGGTGTAGATCTGGCAAAGGTGCTTGTCCAGTACGACTTTGATGCGAAATATGTCGGCAACCCGTATTTCCACCTGCCCGCACTCGATGTTCCGCTGCGCAACTCCTACGCAAATGAATCCCACAAATACACAGACGAGGTCATGAAGGCAAGCGGCTACGTCTATCTGGAGCTGACAATGAAAAAGACCGACGGCACATGGCGCATTGCTTATGTCGATTGGCTCGACTACAACCTGATGTCGGAAAACAGCGATTCAAACGGCAATCTGCTCCCTGAATATGACATGGAAACGGATACAGAACTGATGATGGGAGGGTATTGATCAGATATGGAAACAGCACTGAAAATTCAGCATCTGAACAAATTCTTCGGGAAGCGTCAGATTCTGCACGACATCTCCTTTGAAACCTATCAGGGAGAAGTATTCGGCTTTCTTGGCCCGAACGGCGCGGGAAAGACCACAACAATCAAGGTTGCAGTCGGTCTGCTCTCGCTGGATGAGGGCGACATTGAGATCGGCGGCGTTTCGGTCAAGAAGAATTTTGAAAAAGCAATGGCAAGCGTCGGCGGAATTGTTGAAAACCCCGAGCTTTACAAACATCTGACCGGACTGCAGAACCTCCGCCAGTATGCAAGAATGCGCGGCGGTGTGGATGAAAAACGCATCCAGGAGGTCGTTGCGCTGGTCGGACTCTCCAACCGGATCAACGACAAGGTAGGCAAATATTCACTCGGTATGCGGCAGCGTCTGGGTGTTGCACAGGCAATTTTGCACCGTCCCCGTCTTCTGATCCTCGACGAGCCGACCAATGGTCTCGACCCGGCGGGCATCAAGGAGCTGCGTGATATTCTGAAAAATCTCGCACATGAAGAAGGCATCGGCGTTCTGGTTTCCAGCCACCTGATGTCGGAGATGGAACTGATGTGTGACCGCGTCGGCATCATCGTAAACGGCAAGCTGCTTGACGTCAAGACTGTGGAGGAACTCATCTCCAACGCACAGGAAAAGACGATCCGCTATACGCTCCGCGTCAGCGACAGCGCAAAGGCTGCCGAGCTGCTTGCACAGCAGGGCGCACAGGTGCAGACAAGCGACGATATTCTCGCGGTCAGCGTGCCGCATGAAACAGCGGACGAGATGATCGCAGATGTGATTGAACAGCTGGTCGGCGGCGGAATCCGCATTATGAACTGTATCCCTGAGCAGAACAAGTCGCTTGAGGATGTCTTTATTGCTATGACACAGACGGGAGGGAACCAGATTGGCTAAATTCGGAAAACTCGTGGCCAACGAGTATATCAAACTGAAAAAGATCTCTACGCTGATCATTATGATCCTTGCCGTTTTGCTGACCGTAGCATATCTCGGCATCGCAAAACTGGTTGATTATACGATGAACAGCGAATTCTTCTATATGGGAAGCGTGGAAGAATCACTCGACTGGGAGAAAAACTCGCTCCAGACAGAATTGGAGGCACTCAAGGCTGAGGAAAATCCCGTTGACGAAACTTATTTTGCAATTGAGCAGGTTGAACAGCGGCTCAGAATCGTCAGCTTCGAGCTGGAACACTGTGTGCTGGAATATGACCACTGGACCTTCCTGGCGGCAGAAAACTTCCTCAGCACACTGTATATGACCGAGATCGAAAACAACGCGGATTATTCCAAAGAGATCGAACAGTTCACCCGCGCGATCGACAACCGTGACTGGAAATCATATCTCACGATGAAGATTGACTTCACCCGTTCGGCAGGCAAGGAGTCAGGACTCTCTGAACAGGAGATCAAGAATATGACCACCGTAGATCAGTACTGTCTGGATCACGACATTATGCCCGTTGAAACGGATGACGCATATATGCTGGTCAAAAACTGGGATACAGCGCGTCAGCGTCTTGAAACACTGGAAGCTTCTGAAAAGAACGGACAGCTCGTTTCCTCTGATACGATGAAAACAGCAAAGGACGCATTCGCACTCTACGACTACCGCATCCAGCACGAGGCATATTATGACGTCAGCGAGAATACCGGCTGGATGAACAACGGAAAATTCGACTTCTGGAACGTCCTCAACGGCAGCTATATGATCTCCGGCATTATCGGCGTGCTCATCATCGTCATCGCAGGCGGTATCGTTGCTTCGGAGTTCTCGCAGGGCACAATCAAGTTCCTGCTGATCAACCCCGTCAAGCGCTGGAAGATCCTGATGGCGAAATATTTCACCGCAATCAGCTTCGGCTATCTGATCCTCCTGATCTCTTTCTTAGTAGCGGTCGTCATGAGCGCAATGCTGATGGGCTTTGACAACATCGACGCATATTACCACTACATCTCCGGCGACGAGGTCAAGCGCATTCCCGGCATCCTCTATACGCTCCGCACCTACTTCTTCGGCAGCATCGACATCGTTGTGAATGCAACCTTCGCGTTTGCAATCTCTTCTATGATCCGCAGCACTGCACTGGCAGTCGGCGCAGGCATCGCCGCAACCTTTATCGGCAACACACTGGTTTCCATTCTGGGTATGTTCCAGATGGACTGGGGCAGATTCCTCATCTTCTCCAACACCGATATGCAGGCAATCGTTGAGGGCAACTCGATGTTTGTCGGCCACACACCCGGCTTTGCAGCTGCAATCGTTCTGATCCATTTGTTCGTATTCCTGCTGATTGCCTGGGACGGCTTTACACGCAGGGAAATCTGACAACCAACACTTGATTGGGGAGGGGTTTGATTATGGGCGGTATTTTAGCCGTTCTCGCTGCGGCGCTGGCAATCGGGGGATTGCTCACCGCATTCTGTTTCGGATTGTTTTCCGCAGAGAAAGAAAAAGAAACCTGCTGCGACGACTGTGATGTCTGTCCCGAACATGGTTTCTGCCGCAGACAGGATATCCGTCTGGAGGAAGCAGAAGCATCCGAACGCAAAAGCGCATAACCGCGCAGATACATAATAAAAAACCGCCGCATACGAATTGTTCCGTATGCGGCGGTTTTTGCCTCTGTATGAATCTTATGACTCAGAGCCGATGAACATATCGTAGATTCTGCGGGTGGCTTCTTCGAAGTCCGCCTCGCTGATGCCGATGATAACATTCAGCTCCGAGCTGCCCTGGTCGATCATCTTGACGTTGATCCGTGCGTGCGCCATTGCCGCAAAGATTCTTGCAGCAGTACCACGGGTGCGGCGCATGCCGCGTCCTACGATCGCCAGCAGGGCAATTCCCTGCTCAAGATCAATGTGGTCGGGGTTCACAGCCTTGCGGATGTCGGAGAATACCGCCTGCTCCTTGCCCTCCAGCTCCGCCTTGGAGAGGATGATGCTCATCGTGTCGATGCCCGACGGCATATGCTCAAAGGAGATGCCGTGGTTTTCCAGAACCTCCAGCACCTTGCGGCAGAAGCCCAGCTCGCTGTTCATCATCGCTTTCTGGATGTTGATCGCGCAGAAGCCCTTCTTGCCGGCAATACCGGTGATGGTGTAGCGGCTCGGCTCATCGTTGTCGTCCGAAACGATCATTGTGCCGGGCGCGTCGGGATCGTTGGTGTTGCGGATGTTGATCGGGATGCCCGCAGTGCGTACCGGGAAGATCGCGTCTTCGTGCAGCACGGTCGCACCCATGTAGGAAAGCTCTCTGAGTTCTTCATATGTGATCGTGTTGATGCCCTCCGGCTTCTCCACGATTCTCGGATCTGCTACGAGGAAGCCGGAAACGTCTGTCCAGTTCTCGTAGATCGTCGCCTTGACCGCACGCGCGATGATCGAACCGGTAACGTCCGAACCGCCGCGGGAGAAGGTCTTGACGAGTCCCGAACGGGTTGCGCCGTAAAATCCGGGGATGACCGCGCTGGGGAGATCCTTCAGTCTTGCTCTGACAGCAGAGATGGTTTCATCCAGAAGAAAGCTGCCGTCGGTGTCAAACAGGATGATCTCTGCCGCGTCCACAAACGGAACGCCCAGATAGTCTGCAAGCAGCATACCGTTCAGATATTCACCGCGGCTTGCGGCATAATCCTTGCTCGCACCCGTGGAAAGCTGTTTCCGGATCTCTGCGAATGCGTCGTCCAGCGAGAGGGAAAGTCCGAGGGTGTTGATGATCTCCTGATAGCGCGCCTTGATCTGTGCGAGGGTATCATCAAACGAAACGCCCTCGCCTGCCTGTCTGTGACAGGTGTAGAGCATATCGGTGACCTTGATGTCATCCGCACAGCGCTTGCCCGGTGCGGAGGGAACGACATATCTTCTGCCCGCATCTGCGGTGATGATGCTTTTTACCTTCTGAAACTGTGCAGCATCCGCCAGACTGCTGCCGCCGAATTTTACAACGATCTTACTCATAATCAAACCTCTTTCACATACTGTAATACACGATATTATCATTATATTGGAAACGCTCTGAAAATGCAATAGGAATCCGCCACAAATATTCGCGCGGTTTCCACCTGAAAACTGTACGTTTTTCAGACTCAAGTGTATTCGACGGACGGACAATTCGAAGAATCTCCCAAATTTTCGGGCTTTTTTCAAAAAACACTTGCATTTTCCAGTAAAGTATGGTATACTACTAGTGTATTAAGTAGAAAGGAAGATCGGAGCAATCCGATCTTTCTTTTATGTAGGGAGTATTTCGAATGAAACTGAAAAAACACGGCAGCACAGAACAACTGGTTGCAGAACTCGCCGCACCGATCGCCGACTCGCTCGGACTGATCCTCTGGGACGTCCGCTTCGAGAAGGAGGGTGCCGCATGGTACCTCCGCGTCTTCATCGACAAGGAGGAAGGGATCAACATCGACGACTGCGAGGCGATGAGCCGCCCGCTCAGCGACCTGCTCGACGAAAAGGATCCCATCTCCCAGAGCTATTACCTGGAGGTAGGCTCTGCGGGACTCGAACGCGATCTTGTACGCGAAAGCCACTTTGCCGCATCCATCGGTGCGGAAGTCCGTGCAAGACTCATCCGCCCCGACGAATCCGGCGCAAAGGAATATACAGGAATCCTCACGGCTTTCGACAAGGAATCCGTCACACTCGCCCTCAGCGAGGAAGAAACGGTTACCCTGCCGCTGGAAGGCGTTGCCCGTATCAAATGGGTAACGGAATTTGACGACTGACCGTGCAAAAACAGATAGATTGAATTTTAGGAGGAATCAGGCAAAAATGGACAACAGTTTTTTCGATGAGCTTTCGATGCTCGGCACCGAAAACAGCGTAGAAACATCTCTGCTGGTTGAAAAGGTGAAATCGGCAATGCTCAAGGCAATGAAGCGTGCATATCCTGAATGTGAGGACAATATGCGCGTAGACATCGACCCCGAGACCAAGACCTTCAATATGTTCCTGCTCAAAACCGTCGTGGACGACGAAGCGCTTGACAACAGCGAGATCAACATCGACCAGGCGCGCACGATCGACCCCACCGCAATGGTCGGCGGAACGGTTGAGGTTGCAGTCAGTCCCCGCGCACTCGGCAGAACCGCTGCACAGTCTGCAAAGCAGTCGATCCACGGCGATCTCCGCTCGATCCACCGCGCAAATATCCTCAGCAAGTTTGAGGATAAGGAATTCGAGTGCATCACCGCGACCGTCACACAGGTCGAGCCGGGCAGAGGCACCGTCACCGTCATGTACGACGGCACCGAGCTTTATCTCTTCAAGAACGAGCAGATCCCCGGTGAGGTGCTGAAGGAAGGACAGTCCGTCAAGGTTTATGTCACCGGAATCACCAACAAGGAAAAGAAGCCGATCATCAAGATCTCCCGCGCACACCGCGATCTGGTCAAGCGTCTGTTTGAGCTGGAGATTCCCGAGATCTACGACGGCACCGTTGAAATCAAGTCCATCTCCCGCGAGGCAGGCTCCCGCACCAAGCTGGCTGTCTGTTCCCACGACCCGAATGTAGACGCGGTCGGCGCCTGCATCGGTCCGAAGCGTTCAAGAATCACCACGATCGTCAGCGAGCTGGGCGGAGAGAAGATCGACATCATCCCGTACAGCGAGGTACCTGAGGAATTCATCGCCCGTGCGCTTGCACCCGCTGAGGTCATCCGCACCACGATCGAAGATCCCGAAACCCGTGCCTGCACCGTAATCGTTCCGAACAACCAGCTTTCTCTGGCAATCGGCAACCGCGGTCAGAACGCAAAGCTTGCCGCAAAGCTGACGGGCTACAAGATCGACATCAAGCCCGAACAGGAGATCCCGTCCGCAGAGACTGAGGAATAAACCTATGAAACCGAAAAAGGTACCGCTCCGACTCTGTCTGGGCTGTAATGAAATGATGCCGAAGCAGACACTGATCCGCGTTGTGAAATCGCCCGAAGGAGAGATCTCGCTCGATTTCACCGGAAAGAAACCGGGCAGAGGCGCATATATCTGCAAGAACCCGGATTGCCTCGCCAAGGCACAGAAATCACGCCGGCTTGAAAAATCCTTTTCCTGCCGCGTAGAGGGGGATGTATATGAACAGCTGCAGCAAGCGCTCGCAGAAGCTCTGCAATCTGCTGGGGATCTGCCGGAAGGCCGGTAAGCTGATCCTCGGATTTGATCCTGTGAAAGAGGCTTATCTCAGCGGCACAGCAAAGCTGATCCTCACCGCACAGGACGCATCACCCAGAACAATCAAGGAAACCGCATTCCTCTGCGGAGACAGCGGACTGAACCGTCCGACTGATATCCCGATGGACGCACTCGAACAGCTTTTTCACCGCCGCGTCGCCGTGATGGCTGTGTGCGACGAGGGCTTTGCAAAGCGGTTTTCCGAGCTGCTGGACGCAGCTGACGACGAAGGCTGATCAATTCTGCTTTCGCGCATCCACCGAATCCCACCGGACAGGTGTGAAAATACAGCACGAACCAAACACTTAAACCACATTAAGGGGGTTTTCGCCTATGACGAAAAAATTAAAGCTGAGCGATCTTGCGAAGGATCTGAATGTACCCGCTCAGGAGCTGATCGATCGGCTTGCACAGCTGGATAATAACAAAAGAAAGCCCGGCTCATCCCTTGCGGACGCTGAGGTAAACTATCTGCTCGAACAGTACAGCCAGAACAATCAGGTGGATTCCTTTGACGCATATTTTGCGGATCGTTCCCAGAAAACCGCACGCGCCAAGAAGGAAGATGACGCACCTGTGGAGAAGGCTAAGCCTGTAAAGCGTACTGCAAAGGCTGCTGCCAAGGCAGAGGAAAAGCCTGCTGATACGCCCAAGGCAAAGCCAAAGAAGGCTGAGCCGAAGAAAGCAGAAGAAAAGCCCGCCGAGGGAAAGGAAGCACCTGTGAAGCAGGAAGCGCCCAAGACTGAAGCACCGAAGCAGGAGGCACCGAAGGCTGAACCCAAGGCTGAGGCAAAGCCCGAGCCGAAGGAAGAAGCACCCAAGGCAGAAAAGACTGCGGCAAAGAAGCCGGTCAAGACTGTTACACCGCCGCCCGCAAAGGCAAAGGCACCGGATACCGCGCGTTATGCGGCAGCCAAGGAAAAGGCGATCTCCGACCAGAAGCCGGCAAAGCCTGTCAAGCAGACTGCTCCGAAAACTGCTCCGCAGACCGGACAGAAAATCGGCTCGATGGCATCCGCTGACGCAGTTGTCGAAAAGAAGCAGCGTACCGTAGATACCCGCGGTTCTTATGTCGAGCTGGATAAATACAACGAGCGCTATGAACAGATCGCGCCGCAGGGCAAGCACAAGGAGAATTACTCCACCAAGAAGCAGAAGATCAACCAGAAGTCGCAGCAGCGCGCAAAGCAGCAGCATTCCAGCAAGCGCGAGACCGAGGCGGAAAAGCTCCGCAGACTCGAGCTTGAGCGTGCAAGAAAGCAGCAGCTCAAGGTGCTGATCCCCGACTCTATCACTGTCAGCGAGCTTGCAACCCGTCTGAAGGTCAATTCCGCTGAGGTAATCAAGAAGCTGATGGGACTCGGCGTGATGGCGACCATCAACGAAGTGATCGACTTTGACACCGCCTCCCTCGTTGCTGAGGAACTTGGTGCAAAGGTAGAAAAGGAAGTCATCATTACAATCGAAGAGCGTCTGATTGAAGACGTGGAGGACGCTGCTGAGGATCTCGAAGAGCGCTCCCCTGTCATCGTTGTTATGGGTCACGTTGACCACGGTAAGACCTCGATTCTCGACCGCATCCGTCACGCAGACGTTGCAGCGTCCGAGGCAGGCGGCATCACCCAGCACATCGGTGCATATCAGGTGCGCCACAACGGCAAGAAGCTGACCTTCCTTGATACGCCCGGACACGAGGCTTTCACCGCAATGCGTGCAAGAGGTGCGAATATCACCGATATCGCGATCCTCGTTGTTGCCGCAGACGACGGCATCATGCCGCAGACAGTTGAGTCGATCCACCACGCAAAGGCAGCCGGCGTATCCATCATCGTTGCCATCAACAAGATGGATAAGGAAGGCGCGGATCCTGACCGCATCAAGCAGGAGCTCACCGAGCACGAGCTTGTCTGTGAGGAATGGGGCGGCGACGTCATCTGTGTCCCCGTATCCGCAAAGACCGGCGAGGGCATCGACGATCTCCTTGAGAACGTTCAGCTGATCGCAGAAGTCCGCGAACTGAAGGCGAACCCGAACCGTCAGGCAAAGGGTACTGTAATTGAGGCGCGTCTGGATAAGGGCAGAGGCCCGATCGCGACCATCCTCGTACAGAACGGTACACTCCACACCGGCGATGTCATCATCGCAGGCACCGCAGTTGGCAGAGTCCGCGTGATGACCAACCACAAGGGCAAGGTCGTCAAGACAGCAGGCCCGTCTGTTCCGGTTGAGATCACCGGTCTGGCTGAAGTACCGAGCGCAGGCGATATCTTCAACGCAGTTGAGGATGAGCGTCTGGCAAGAGAGCTGGTTGAACAGCGTAAGCACGAGGCAAAGCAGGAACAGTTCAAGTCCTTCCAGAAGGTCACACTCGACAGCCTGTTCTCTCACATCGCAGAGGGCGAGATGAAGGAGCTTGCACTGATCGTCAAGGCGGACGTACAGGGCTCTGTGGAGGCTGTCAAGCAGTCGCTTGAAAAGATCTCCAACGAGGAAGTCCGCGTTAAGGTTATCCACGGCGCAGTCGGCGCGATCTCTGAGAGCGACGTTATGCTCGCGAGCGCGTCCAACGCAATCATCATCGGATTCAACGTCCGTCCCGATCCCACAGCGGCTGATTCCGCTGCACGCGACGGCGTAGATATCAGAACCTACCGCATCATCTACGACGCGATCGAAGAGATCACCACCGCGATGAAGGGCATGCTTGCTCCGAAGTTCCGCGAGAAGATCATGGGACGAATTGAAGTCCGTCAGGTCTACAAGATCTCCAACGTCGGCGCGGTTGCCGGAAGCTATGTGCTCGACGGCAAGGTCACAAGAGCGTGCGAGATCCGCGTTGTGCGTGACGGCATCGTCATCGCTGAGGATAAGATCGACTCGCTCAAGCGTTTCAAGGACGACGTCAAGGAAGTCGCTACCAGCTACGAGTGCGGCATCACCCTTGAGAAGTTCAGCGACATCAAGGAAGGCGATATTTTCGAAGCCTTCATCATGGAAGAATACCGCGAAGATTAATCAACCACAAATATTACAGTCAGGGAGGGCATCACGATGGAAATCAGCCGTATGAGCAATGCAGACATGATCCAGTACTGCAACGAGGCGCTGGCCTGGGAAGAACTCGGACCCGTAGATATTCATTTCTTTGAATCCGTCAAGCGTATCATCATGGGTGAGTGCAAGGTAGACGAGCCCGAGGATATCTTTGACGAGGAAGGCTTTTTCGAGGCACAGCAGTATACAGAAAACTACTATAATCCCGGCGGTGAGGAGTTTATCAATATCTGATCCTCCTCTCGCCCAAAGATCGGAAAGGAGCGCCGGAGGCGGCACAGCCGTGTCCGGCAAAAGAACGAATGGCTAGTTTTAAGAGCGACCGCCTCGGAGAGGACGTCCACCGCGAACTGACCGCGATCCTGCGTGAACTGAAGGATCCACGTATCGACCCGATGCTCAGCATCGTGCGTGTTGAGCTTTCAAACGACCTCTCCCACTGCAAGGTTTTTGTATCCAGCTTCCGCGGCATGGACGCCGCCAAGGAATCCGTCAGCGGACTCCGCAGCGCTGAAGGCTTTATCCGCCGCGAGCTGTTCCGCCGCCTGCAGATCCGCAAAGCGCCGGCTCTGCACTTTGTTGCGGACGATTCTATTGCACACGCTGCCGAAATCAACCAGAAACTCAAGGATCTGGGCTGCTGACAGACGGAGGTGCGTCAAAAATCATGCAGAATCTATCCTACCAAGAAGCCGCAGACTTTCTCAAAACCGTAGAGGACGCGTGGATTCTGATCCACCAGAGTCCCGACGGGGACGCAGTCGGCACAGGCTTTGCCCTGCGCTATCTGCTTGAAGCGATGGGCAAACGCGCAAGAGTCGTCTGTCCCGACGAGATCCCGCACCGCTACGACCATATCACCGCGCCCGACGTGGAATTTCCCGCAAAGACCATCCTTTCGGTCGATCTGGCGGATCTTTCGCTTCTCGGCGCACTGCGCGAAGCGTTTGAGGGGAAGATCGCCCTGTGTATCGACCACCACGTTTCCAATGTGAATTATGCAGACCGCCTCTGTCTGGACGCGGACGCTTCCGCCGCAAGCGAGGTGCTGTATGAGATCATCCGTGAAACCGGTGTGCCGATGACAGAACAAATGGCGGCGTGCATCTACACCGGCATCGCAACCGATACCGGCTGCTTCAAGTTTGAAAACGCAACCCCGCGCTGTCACGAGATTGTTGCAGCACTCAAACGGGAGTTCGCTCTCCCGTATGCAAAATATAACCGCGAGCTGTTCGACATCAAATCCCGCAGCCGGATCCAGCTGGAACGCCGCGCGATTGATCTGATGGAATATCATCTCGATGGAAGATGCACCGTGATCTCTATCACAAAGGCGCTCCAGAAGGAGCTGAACGTCGCGTCTGATGACTTTGAGGGCATTACTGCGCTCACGCTCCAGACCGATGGCGTGGAGGTCGGCATCACAATCAAAGAAAAGGAAGACGGACTTTATAAGCTCTCGCTCCGCTCGGCAGGCGACGCAAATGTGTCGCGCATCTGCCAGACACTCGGCGGCGGCGGCCACGCCAAGGCTGCCGGCTGTGCCATCCGCTCTGCTTCACTCGATGAGGTAAAGCAAAGCGTTGTTGCCGCTGTTGCAAAGGAGCTTGACGCACCCCGTCCGGAATCAGAATGAACGGAATCATCTGTATCGACAAGCCGCAAGGCTTTACGTCATTTGACGTTGTGGCAAAGCTCCGCGGAATCTTAAAACTCCGCAGACTCGGCCACGCTGGCACGCTTGATCCGATGGCGACGGGCGTGCTTCCTGTTTTTGTCGGCACTGCCACCAAGGCGTGCGACATCCTCCCCTGTCAGGAAAAAAGCTATCTCGCTCACTTCCGCCTCGGCGCGGTCAGTGATACGCAGGACAGCACAGGCACGATTCTTTCTGAATCCGACCTGCCTGTATCCCGCGAACAGCTGGAATCTGTTCTCCCACGCTTCGTCGGAGAGATCGAGCAGATCCCACCGATGTATTCTGCCGTATCTGTCGGCGGAAAACGGCTGTATGAACTGGCAAGACAGGGAATTGAAATCGAACGCAAACCGCGTACTCTGACGATCGAAGCGCTGGAGCTCCGCTCCTACGACGCGTCTGCGCGCACAGGCACACTGTATATCGCCTGCTCCAAGGGAACCTATGTCCGCACCATCATCCACGATATCGGCGCGGCGCTCTCCTGCGGCGGACTGATGACAGCACTGCGGCGTGAATCCTCCAGCGGATTCACGCTCTCTGACTGCGTGACGTTTGAGATGCTGGAAGCTGCACGCGACGCAGGCACGCTCGAATCGTACATGATCCCGATCGAACGGGCATTTGAAAGCCTGCCGAAGCTCACGCTCTCGGCGGCGCAGACAAAGATGTACAAAAACGGTGTCAAGCTGTCGCTCGACAAGCTGCACGGACTCTGCGGCGCGGAGGTATATGCTGTCTGCGGCGCGGACGGCTTCCTCGGCACAGCGGTTCCTGATCCCGCACAGAATTGTTTGCGCGTCGGCAAAAATCTCACCTGAAAGGAGCTGCCCGGATTTGCTGAATTTCTCGCCGGAGTCGCGCTGCGGCAGCCATACCGCAGTTGCACTCGGCATCTTTGACGGCGTCCATCTCGGACACCGCGCGGTCATCAATGCCGCACTTGCAAAGCGCGGGCTGCTGCCCTGCGTGTTCACCTTTTCCGCATCCTCTGTACAGCAGAAACAGGCGCGCTTTGTATCTTATCTCTACAGTGATCTGCAAAAACGCGCCCTGCTTGCCGCCTGCGGAATTCAGGGCATTTTCTCCGCCGATTTCGCGGACTATTCCTTTCACAGCGGCGAGGCATTTGCCGCCTATATTCTCCGTGACATCCTCAACGCCTCTGCCGTCATCTGCGGCGAGGATTTCCGTTTCGGACGCGGCGCGGCGTATGACGTCAGCGACCTGATCCGCTTCGGCGACCGCTACGGCTTTTCGGTCGAGCCTGTCCCCGCGGTGGAAATGAACGGAATGCGTGTCTCCTCCAGCCGGATCCGCGCTCTGCTCAAGCAGGGAGATCTTGCGGAGGCAAACACACTGCTCGGTGCTTCCTACCGCCTCACAGGCGTTGTGCATCACGGCAACGAGATCGGCAGAACACTGGGCTTTCCCACGCTGAATCAGCGTTTTTCCGAGGGTCAGTGCATTCCCCGCACCGGTGTATATGCTTCACTCGCACTCCGCCGCGGACAATGGTTCCCGTCGATCACCAACATCGGATTCCGTCCGACGATCGGCGATCTGACCGCTCCGATTGCGGAAACGCACATCATGAACCAGAATGAGATCCTCTACGGAGAAACTGTTACTGTAACACTCTGTTCCTTCATCCGCAGTGAACAACGGTTCGGTTCCAAAACAGAGCTGCAAAATCAGCTGCACCGCGACTGTATCACTGCACAGGAATACTTCAATAAACTAGGAGGAATGACAATATGAGCAATCGTGTCCGCACACGCTTTGCGCCGAGCCCGACCGGCTATATGCACATCGGAAATCTGCGTACTGCGCTGTATACCTACTTCATCGCACGCAAAAACGGCGGCGACTTTATCCTCCGCATCGAGGATACCGATCAGGAGCGGTATGTCGAGGGCGCAACAGACGTCATCTACAAAACCCTCCGCCTTGCAGGCATGAACTGGGACGAAGGTCCTGATGTCGGCGGCGACTTCGGTCCCTATGTCCAGTCAGAGCGTATGGGTATGTTCAAGGAATATGCCGAACAGCTCGTCAAGGCAGGAAAGGCTTATTACTGCTTCTGCGACAAGGAGCGTCTTGCCAAGCTGCATGAAGCTGATGCGCTGGGTGCTATGTACGACGGCCACTGCCGCGATCTCCCTGAGGAGGAGGTTGCCGCAAAGCTTGCCGCCGGCACACCCTATGTCATCCGCCAGAAGATGCCGAAAACAGGAGAAACCACCTTCCACGACGAGATCTACGGCGATATCACTGTGGAAAATGCCGCGCTCGACGACCAGATTCTGATCAAGACCGACGGTATGCCGACCTACAACTTCGCAAATGTCGTGGACGATCACCTGATGGGCATCACGCACGTTGTCCGCGGAAACGAATATCTCTCCAGCGCACCGAAATATAACCTCCTCTATGAGGCGTTCGGCTGGGAGGTTCCGAAATATGTCCACTGCGCCCCCGTTATGAAGGACGCACACGCAAAGCTCTCCAAGCGCAACGGCGACGCATCTTTTGAGGATCTGATCGCCAAGGGCTATCTCGCAGAGGCGGTCGTCAACTATATCGCCCTGCTCGGATGGGCACCCAAGGGCGAGGAGGAGATCTTCACCCTCGAGCAGCTGATCGAGGAATTCAGCCTCGACGGCATCTCCAAGGCACCCGCGATCTTTGATCCCGTCAAGCTCAAGGCGATCAACGCGGTCTATGTCCGCAATCTGCCGCTGGATGCCTATATTGAAAAGATCAAGCCCTATCTGGATCAGGCAATCCAGCGCACCGACTACGATATCCGCGTGCTCGCGCAGGTGCTCCAGCCGCGTACCGAGGTTCTGCCCGATGTCATCGACCAGGTGGACTTCATCGACGCGCTGCCTGCATATGACAACGCGATGTACTGCCACAAGAAGATGAAAACCACAGAGGAATCCTCTCTCACCGCGCTGAACGCCGTACTCCCCGTGCTGGAAGCGATCGACGACTGGAATGTCACCACGATCCACGACGCGCTGATGGGACTTGCTGCACAGATGGAGGTCAAGAACGGCTGGCTGCTCTGGCCTGTCCGCACCGCAGTTTCGGGCAAACAGGTATCTCCCGGCGGCGGTGTAGAACTCTGCGCGATTCTGGGTAAAGCGGACACGCTCTGCCGCATTCGCAAGGGTATTGCACAGCTGGGCGGTTAACTTTCAATGGATTGTCATATAATTATCACATTTATCTGCTAAACTGTTGCAATGTGCAGATATAAGCTTTGATAGGAGGAACCACAAACATGATTGAGGTGCGAAACCTTACCAAACACTACGGTGACAAAAAAGCGGTCAATGACATCAGCTTTACCGTAGAGGATGGTGAAATTCTCGGCTTTCTCGGCCCGAACGGTGCGGGAAAATCCACCACGATGAATATGCTGACGGGATATATCTCCTCAACTTCCGGTCAGGCGCTCATCAACGGTGTTGACATTCTGGAAGATCCGATCGCGGCAAAGAAGAACATCGGCTATCTGCCGGAGCTTCCGCCGCTGTATGTAGATATGACGGTAAAGGCATATCTCAACTTTGTTTATGACTTAAAGCACTGCAAGCTGCCCCGAAAGGCACATCTGCAGGATGTCTGTTCTCTGTGCAAGATCACCGATGTACAGGACAGAATCATCAAGCACCTGTCCAAGGGTTATCGTCAGCGTGTCGGCGTTGCACAGGCACTGGTCGGAAATCCGCCTGTCCTGATTCTCGACGAACCGACTGTCGGTCTCGACCCGAAACAGATCCTGGAGATCCGCACACTGATCAAAAAACTCGGAAAGAACCACACGGTCATCCTTTCCTCGCACATCCTGTCTGAGATTCAGGCGGTCTGCGACCGTATCATCATCATCAACAAGGGCGTAATCGCCGCGGATGATACCACCGACGTGCTCTCCAAAAACGTCACCACAGACCACCGTCTGACGATGCGTATTGAAGGCGACCGCGAGGAGATCGTCCGCGCAATCCGCAATATCGAAGGCATCAAATATGTCCGCGCCGACATGGAGCGCGAGCCGGGCGTATATGAATATGAGATCGAAGCGGCTGCCGGCATGGACATCCGCCGCGATATCAACAAGATCCTCCGTGAGCACGACTGGCCGATCCTTGCAATGCGTACAAGCGATCTCACGCTTGAGGACGTATTCCTGAAGATCACCATGGGCGAAGGAATCGTAGTCCCGAGCAGCAAGCAGGCTCAGACCGGGGAAGGAGGAGACAAGTAACATGGGCGCAATTTACAGACGTGAGCTGGGGGCGTTCTTCTCCTCCAGCATGGCATATATTTTCCTTGCCGTATTTTATCTCTTCGCAGGCTGGTTCTTCTACGGCTCCAGTCTTGCGGGCGCGACCACTGATATGTCCGGAATGTTCTCCAGCCTGTTCATGGTCGTTGTATTTCTCATTCCGATCCTCACGATGAAGCTCTTCAGTGAGGAACTCAAACAAAAGACAGACCAGGGACTCCTGACCGCACCGGTCAGCCTTTCGGGCATCGTCCTCGGCAAATATTTTGCTGCACTCACCCTTTACACAATCGCAATCAGCATTACGCTGCTCTTCGGACTGATCCTCAGTTTCTTCGGCACGATCAGCTGGGGCATCTGCTTTGCAAACTTCCTCGCGCTCTTTTTGCTGGGCGCTGCGTTCATCTCTGTCGGTCTGCTGGTATCCGCACTGACAGAAAACCAGATCGTTGCGGCAGTCGGCAGCTTTGTTGCACTGATGCTGCTCTATATGATCGACGTCGTTGCAGGCTATGTCAATGTTGAGATCATCCAGAAGATCCTGACCGCACTTTCCTTCTACACCCGTTACTACGAGTTTACCTGCGGTCTGTTCAACCTCCCCAGCGTTCTGTTCTATATCAGCGTTGCGGTCATCTTCAACTTCCTGACGATCCGCGTCTTTGAACGCCGCCGCTGGGCATAAAGAAAGGAGGAGCATTACCGATTATGAAGAACGAAGAAAACAAGAAGCAGGAGTCTGCTGTAAATCTGAACAAAGATGAAAAAAAGGCAGATTCTAAGGCAAAATCCGATGCAAAGGCTGATTCTGCTGCTGAAGCAAAGCCGAAGAAAAAGCTGAATTTCAACCGCAAAAAGCTGAAATATGGTTCGCTTGCAACCGCAATCACCGCAATCTTCATCGCGGCAATCGTCCTGCTCAACGTTGTTGTCAGCACGATCATGGACCGCTATCCGCTCAAGCTCGACCTCACCGCTGACAAGCTCTACGAGATCTCGCAGGAGAGTATCGACTTTATGAAAACCGTCGATAAGGAAATCGAAATCGCTGTCATGTATGAGGAAAGCTACTTCCAGACAGGAAGCTCCTACCTCAAGATGATCCCCGAGGTGCTGGATAAATACCGCCAGTATTCCGCTTCGGAGCTGACCGTCAAATATTACGATATGACCGCAAATCCGGAGGCTGTCAACGCATACGCCAAGTATTACAGCGGCACCATCCAGGAAGGCGACATCGTAGTAAAATGCGGTGAGCGCGTCAAGGTCATCAACTTCGGCGATGTCATCCAGACCGAGCAGAGCATCGACTACAACACCTATCAGTATGTATATGATTACACCTTCGTGGGCGAGCAGTCCATCACCAGTGCAATCATGAGCGTGACCGACGCAAATCCCAAGACCGTTGCATTCGTCACCACCGTGGCAGGCAGCGCGATCTACTACGAATATAACCAGTATTCGATCCAGATCCTGCAGGAGCTGCTCGAAAAGAACGGCTACGATGTCGTTGCTGTGGACATCATGAACGACGAGATTGCACCTGCAACCTATGATCTGGTTGTCCTCCCGGCACCGTACAACGACCTCACCGAGGCAATGGTACAGAAGATCGAAGCATTCCTCTACAACGACGGCAAATACGGCAAGAATATGCTCTATATCGCCGACGGCTATCAGGCTCCCGAACAGCCGAACCTGGAAGGCTTCCTCGAAGTCTGGGGCATCGAGATCGGCGACAGCGTCATCTATGAGGGCGACGCTTCCTCCGCACAGTATGTACAGCTTGCAATCGGCACCGCAAACAGCATTCCCACCGCGGTGATCACCGATAACGAAAAGTACAACGCAAATCTCACCGACTCCAAGCTCCCGATCGTTGCACCGCTCTGCCGCCCGATCAATCTCCTCTGGGAGGCAAACAACGACCGTGCAACCGCAAGCCTGCTGCAGTCCTCTTCGACCGCTTTCCTCCGTCCGATCACTTCTTCTGCAAAGCCCAGTGACGAGGATCAGCTCGCAGACGGCGAATCGGCTGAAACCACTACCACCACCTTCAATCAGGAAACCGCTGAGACCGGCGTACAGAACCTGATGGCAGTATCCACCACCTCGTTCTACTCCGGCTCTGAATCATACTCCAGTCAACTGATGGTCATGGGTTCCTGCTCGCTGGTTGACTACTATGTCGCACAGAACAACGCATACCGCAACGCGGAATATGTTGTCGGCGCAGTAAACACCATGGTCGGCAAGGAAGCCACAATGGTCATCCAGCCCAAGGAACTTGAGCAGACCACAATCGCAATCACCGAGGGTCAGCTCACCGGACTCCGCAATGTCGTTGTCCTTGTAATCCCCGCAATCGTCATTCTGATTGGAATCGTCGTATATGTAAGGAGAAGAAACCGATGAACAAAACCGTCAAGGGCATCATCGCCGGCGGCATCGCGCTGGGCGTTCTGTCCGGCACGCTCATTCTGCTGAATGTCACCAAGCCAGATCCCGAGCCGAACGAATCTGTCAGCTCGGTTGACAGCACCACGACTGTCCTCTGGAGTCATGACAATCTGGAAGTAGACCACGTTGATATCACCTACGGCGACGACGCTTATACCATCGTCCGCACGGATCAGATCACCTCCGCGGATGACGGTTCTGATGTCGCAAACTTCACTGTAAAGGGATATGAAACCCTCCCGATCAATACCACGCTGATCCGTACCGTTGCAACGCGCATCGGTACGGTCACCGCACAGAAGACCGTTGAAGAAAACCCCTCCGATCTGAGCCGGTACGGACTCGACAAGCCCCAGGCGGTTGCTGTGGGCTATCTCGAAGACGGTACGGTACTTCGTGTTGAGGTCGGCGATGTTTCTCCCCTTGGTACAGAACAGTACGTTCTGATCGACGGAACGGTCTATACCCTGCTCACCTCGGCGGTCTCCCCCTTCCTGATGCCCACGACAGGCTATCTCGACTGTATGATTACGGCAGCACAGGCAGAGGGCGATGAAACTATTGTAGAAAAGGTAACGATCGACCGCGAGGATATCGACTTCGACATCGTCGTAGAATATGACAAGTTCTACGCGGAGCAGGAAAGCGGCGGTACAACCGCAAGCCACATCATGACTTCCCCGACGCCCTGTAATGTCAATGTCGAAAAATCGGCTGCGATCACACACGGCATGTACGGACTCACCGCATCCAAGGTCTATGTAGGACATCCGTCCGAAGCGGATATCACCAAAACCGGTCTGGACAAACCGTTCTGCACCGTCACGGTAGAAACCTCCGACAACAAAACCCAGAAGATGACCTTCGGCAAAAGCTTTGAGGGCGAAGACGGCGTCACCTACTACTACGGTATGTACGACGGTGTTGATGCAATCTACGAATTCACCGCCGATCAGGCTGCATGGGTCACTGTTCAGCCCGTGGATATCGCTGCAAAACTGATCGTCATCACCTATGTCTGGGATATCGGCACGCTGACTGTGGAAGCAGACGGCTACGAAACCATGCACTTTGAAGGCATGGGATCCAACAAGGAGGATTATATCGTAACCCTCAACGGCGAGGAGATCCTCACCGAGCGGTTCCGCCAGTTCTATGCATTTTTGCTCAAGACCTCGGGCGAGGATCTGCTGATCAACGAGCCGGTTCCGACCACCAAGAAGCTTGCCTCCATCAAGCTGACGCGTCAGGACGGTCTGAAGGAACAGACAGTCGAATTTTACGAGGCGGAGGGCAGAAAGTGCTACATCGTCGTAGATGGTGTGTGTGCATTCCGCTGCCGCAGAACGTATGTGGATACCTTGCTGAAGAATATGGCGCTGTTTCATACCGCTGAGGACTTCGTACTCACCTGGTAACCACGCAACCAACACAACAAAGGGGGACTTTATACCATGAACTACTTCACTTATAAGGATTACCCGCTGGTGCGGAACAAGAAGGAAATCTACTACGGCAGCATGGCTGATGACTATGTTGTATGGATGCAGATTCTGAATACCAAGCAGGAACAGGGAATGGATATTGCAACGAAAGTCAAGCTTTATCTGATGTCCACTGACGAGAAGCTCAACCCGATGGAGGCGATCTCCAAGACGGGCGAACGCGAAAGCCTTTATGAGGCACTTGATCTCGCTGCTGCATGGCTCGACCGCGCAAACGCATCCTGAAAAACGACCCCACAAAATATGAAAACCGCCTGATGAAATCCATCAGGCGGTTCTTTTTTACAGATATGGAATCAGATCCAGAATCTCGTTGCAGATGAGATCTGCGGTTTCAGGGTTGTTCATCGTGTAGATGTGGATGCCGTCAACGCCGTGGAGGATCAGATCACGGATCTGGTTCACGGCATATTCGATACCTGCGGCTCTGAGCGAAACGGGATCCTTCTCATATTTCGTAAGGATTGCGACCAGCTGTTTCGGCAGCTTTGCGTTGCTCAGCTCGCACATTCTCTTGATCTGTCCAAGGCTTGTGACAGGCATAATCCCGGCAGAGATCGGCACGTCGATACCGGTCATCGCTACACGCTCACGGAACGCGTAGAAGTAGCGGTTGCTTAAAAACAGCTGTGTAATCAGTCCGTTCGTGCCTGCATCAACCTTCTTTTTCAGATTCCAGATATCCTCGATGAGTCCCTGTGACTCGCTGTGTCCTTCGGGATAGCATGCACCGATGATATTGAAATCACCATGCTCACGGATGAAGGAGATGAGGTCACTCGCATACTGGAAGTCCGTCTTGGGAATCACGCCGGGCGTACGGTCGCCGCGGAGTGCAAGAATGTTGCGGATTCCTGCCTGTTTGAATTCCTCCAGCAGCGTCAGTACATCTTCCTTGGTGAGGTTGATGCAAGGCATATGCGCCATGCTGGGCACGCCGTAGTCGTCCTGAATGGCTTTTGCGATCTCCAGCGTCTTTTCGGCATTCTTACTGCCGCCGGCGCCTGCCGTTACACTGATGAATGCCGGGTTGCGCTTGCTGATCGCCTCAATCGCCTGATAGACGCTTTCGGGCGGCGTCGTGGGCTTCGGAGGGAATACTTCAAATGAGATCGCGCATTTTCCTGCGCGGAAAATTTCTGTGTTTTCCATCTTTCTTTCCTGCTTTCTTCCAAAATATCGGTTCTTATCCAGTATACCACAGCAAAAGAACATAGGCAAACACTATTTTTCTATCTCATTACATAGTCTGAAACTATTTTACTGTATGCTATATAGCATTTCGTCATAGCTGGGCAGCGTCCAGAACCGCTTATCAACCAGAGATTCCAGCTGATCTGCAGTATCACGCAGCGCGGTCATCGCAGAGAACACCTTGGTGTAATATGCAGACGCACGCGCAAGCGGATCGCTGATCTGCTCTACCTGCTCCAGCGCGTCGGACAGTGCTGCACGCTGGATGGAAAGCGTCGCACCCAGCCGACTGATGCTCTGCAGCAGGTCGCTCTCCAGCTGGGTAGAGAATTCAATTCCAATCGCTTTCTTGTTCGCCATCAGCTTTGCCAGCTCGTTTTCATAGCTGATGACCGCAGGAATGATCTCCTTGTTGAGCATATCCAGCATCGTCAGCGCTTCGATATGAATCGTCTTTGTATATTTGGAAAGTCGTACCGCACATCTTGCGCGCAGTTCGGTTTCGGTATATACGCCGTGCTTTTCAAACAGGGCGATATGCTGCGGTGTGAGATATTCCTGCAGCGCTTCGGGCGTGGTGCGGAGGTTATAAAGCCCTCTGCGCTCTGCCTCTTCCACCCACTCATCCGAGTAGTTGTTGCCGTTGAAGATGATCCGCTTATGCTGCGAGATCGTTTCGCGGATCAGCGTTTTCAGCGCGTGCTTGAAATCGTCCGCCTGTTCGAGCCGGTCGGCATAGCGTGAAAGGATCTCCGCAACGATGGTGTTGAGCGTTGTATTCGGGCCGGAGATCGACTGGGTAGAGCCGAGGCTTCTGAATTCAAATTTATTTCCCGTAAATGCAAACGGAGATGTACGGTTGCGGTCGGTGGTATCCTTGGGGAAGTGCGGCAGAACCGTTGCGCCGATCTCCATCTGCAGCTGTTCCTTGCCGATATACATCGTGCCTGCCTCAACCGCATTGAGAATCTCGCTCAGCTCATCACCGAGGAACATGGAGATGATTGCAGGCGGCGCTTCATGTGCGCCCAGACGGTGATCATTTCCCGCGCTTGCCACAGAAATACGGAGCAGCGGCTGATATTCGTCCACGGCCTCGATCACAGCACAGAGGAACAGCAGGAACTGTGCGTTTTCAAACGGCGTTTCACCCGGTTCCAGCAGATTGAGTCCTGTATCAGTCGTGAGCGACCAGTTGTTGTGCTTGCCCGATCCGTTCATGCCTGCAAACGGCTTTTCATGCAGCAGACACGCAAGATCATGCTTCTGAGCGACGCTCTTCATCAGCTCCATCATCAGCTGATTATGATCTGCGGCAATATTTGTGGTTGCGAAAACGGGCGCAAGCTCATGCTGGGCAGGCGCGGTTTCGTTGTGCTCCGTTTTCGCCATCACGCCGAGCTGCCACAGTTCCTCGTCCAGATCGCGCATAAACGCCTTGACGCGTGCGGGGATCGCACCGAAGTAGTGATCCTCCAGTTCCTGTCCCTTGGGCGGACGTGCGCCAAAGAGCGTTCTGCCGCAGTTGATCAGATCTCTGCGCTTTTCATACAGCGCGCGGTCAATCAGGAAATATTCCTGCTCTGCACCGACTGTGGTGATCACACGGCTGACAGACTGGTTTCCGAACAGGCGCAGTACGCGCAGTGCCTGCTTATCCAGCGCTTCCATCGAGCGCAGAAGCGGTGTTTTCTTGTCCAGCGCCTCGCCGCCGTAGGAGCAGAATACGGTCGGGATATATAATGTGTTATTCTTGATGAATGCATAGGAGGTCGGATCCCACGCAGTATATCCTCTTGCTTCAAAGGTGGCACGCAGTCCGCCCGACGGGAGCGAGGATGCGTCTGGCTCGCCCTTGACCAGCTCCTTGCCCGAAAACTCCATAATCACCGAGCCGTTTCCGTCGGGGGTAATGAAGCTGTCGTGCTTTTCTGCGGTCACGCCGGTCATCGGCTGGAACCAGTGGGTATAATGGGTAACACCGCGCTCAACCGCCCAGTCCTTCATCGCGTTGGCAACCACGTTTGCAACATCCAGCTCCAGATGGGTGCCTGCAGAAATGGTCTTGCGGAGGGCTTTATAAATCGGCTTGGGCAGACGCTGTGCCATGACCGCGTCGTTGAAGACCATACAGCCGAATCGCTTATTGATTTCGCTCATACTCTAAACTCCCCTTTCCGCGCGAATCAGAGCAGACGGATGCCTGCTTCGCCGCATACGCGATGGGTTTCTTCGTCCCAGAGGGAGGTCTGTACCTCACCGATGTGCGCCGCCTGCAGGATCAGCATACACAGACGGGACTGTCCGATTCCGCCGCCGATGGTCAGCGGCAGTGTGCCGTCCAGCAGCATCTTGTGGAACGGGAGGGATCTTCTGTCATCGCAGCCCGCCTTGGTGAGCTGTCTGTCCAGCGCCTCGGCATCCACACGGATTCCCATCGAAGAGATCTCAATTGCGCGGTCAAGAATGTCATTCCAGAACATCAGGTCGCCGTTGAGCGTCCAGTCATCATAGTCAGGCGCACGTCCGTCATGCTTCTTGCCGGAACGGAGCGTGTCACCGATCTGCATGATGAACACGGTCTTATGCTCCTTGACAAAGGCATCCTCGCGCTCCTTGGGGGTAAGGTCGGGATAAAGATCCTCCAGCTCCTGCGTGGTAACAAAGACGACGTCCTCGCGCAGATCCAGATTGATCTCGGAGTAGCGCACCTTCATACGCGCCAGCGTCTTGCAGATTGCCGAAACGATCTTCTGCACCGTTTCCTTCAGATATGCCTCTGTGCGGTCTTCCTTGGTGATGACCTTTTCCCAGTCCCACTGATCGACATAGACCGAGTGGAGGTTATCCAGCTCCTCATCGCGGCGCACTGCGTTCATATCGGTGTAAAGACCCTTGCCGACGGGGAACCCGTACTGATACAGTGCCATACGCTTCCACTTTGCGAGCGAGTGGACGATCTGTGCGTCGCCGCCGATCTCAGGAATATCAAACTGTACCGCACGCTCCACGCCGTTGAGGTCATCGTTCAGACCGGTTGTGGGGGACACAAAAAGCGGCGCAGTCACACGCTGTAAATTCAGCGCATCCGCCAGCGCGTCCTCAAAGGTGCGCTTGATTGCACCGATTGCAAGCTGTGTTTTATACAGCGAAAGCTTTGCGTGATAGCCCTGCGGGATATACTGTTTGCTCATAAATTGAACCTGCCTTTCCCTATATGCAAAAAGGCACTGTGGACCCAATGAACAGTCCACAGCGCCATTGCTGTCTACACTGCATTATACCATGATTTGGGGCGCATTGTCAATCGTTTTGCACGTCTTTCGGCAATTCAATCAAAGCGTGGCAATATGATATGAAATATTTGTACGAGATTATGAAAGAACCGCTGTTCAAACAAGGATTTTTCGCATAAAAGGTGGTATATATCAGTAAAAAGGAGGGATGTTTATGCCGACAGAAGAACAAATGTTCCAAAAAAAGAAAGTGAAAAAGATCCTGATCTGCGTCCTGGCGCCGCTGGTTTTGTTCGGCGGATTGCTGTTTATATATTACAAGGCGCTGATCCCTGTGGATGTGCGGGATTTTGATGCAGCATACATCGCGGCGCTCGAAACGGAATATAACATGGACCTCAGCGGTGTGACACCGCAGCGGCACTGGCAGGTGAGCATCGCGCCCGACGCGCATGATCTGTTCCGTTTTACGGTGGATGATCCTGTGGATTTTATGGAAACCTGCTTTTTCGGTGAGATTGTTACGGAATATGCGAATGAGACGGAAGCGGAGTATAAATGCGTGCCGTATCCCGACGAACAAGGGGATTCGTCAAAGCGCTTTGCTTTTATCATCTCATTCCGGCGCGACGGTGAAACCTATCAGGCAGCGCTGACAAGCTATTATGAGACCGTCAGCCGAAACACCAATAGCGCGCTCTTTTCAGATGTGTCTTTCCCTTATGAATAAAACGCAACCGCTCCGATATACGGTCGGAGCGGTTTGATTTTCGTTTAAAACGAAAAAATCCTGAGTGAAGCCTCAGGATTTTTTCATATGCTGAGAATATTTCCCCAACACAAATTGGAGCGGATTACGAGGCTCGAACTCGCTACCTCCACCTTGGCAAGGTGGCGCTCTACCAGATGAGCTAAATCCGCGTATAAAAAGAATATGAAGCAGACTCTAAGGAGTCAGGCAGTCAGCAAATGATGACATTCAACATATTCTTTGGTGGTGCCTCCGATCGGAATCGAACCAATGACACGGGGATTTTCAGTCCCCTGCTCTACCGACTGAGCTACAGAGGCATAAATGGCGACCTGGATGGGACTCGAACCCACGACCTCCGCCGTGACAGGGCGGCGTTCTAACCAACTGAACTACCAGGCCAGTGTGGTGGGAGTTACAGGGCTCGAACCTGTGACCCTCTGCTTGTAAGGCAGATGCTCTCCCAGCTGAGCTAAACTCCCATCGACCGGCTTTTCGCCTCGCCGCTTCCGACGACTATATTATTCTACACGATTCTTCGAAAAAAGTCAAGTCCTTTTCAAGAATTTTTTTCGTTTTGTAGAAACAGTTTTGAAAATTCAACAATTACATCGTAATTTTATGTGAATCACACATCAATTCAACCCGTTTTCTCCGTTTTTCGCATAAAGACGAATGACCTCTGTACGGAGTGCGTGATGGATCGGCAGACGGAGTTCGGGATCCTTTGCGAGAAGCTCCTTGGCACATACGCCTGTATCATGCACAAGATTCATATCACCAGACAGCTCTGCAAGATGCACAGGCGGCAGACCGTGCTGGGCACGCCCGAAGAAATCGCCCGGTCCGCGGAGTTTTAAGTCCTCCTCCGCAATTTGAAAGCCATCCGTCGTACTGCTCATGATTTTCAGGCGGCTTTTGCCCTCCTCAGTAACCTTGTCGGTCATGAGGATACAGTGGCTCTGCGTCTGTCCGCGCCCGACGCGCCCGCGCAGCTGATGGAGCTGTGAAAGACCGAACCGCTCCGCGTTTTCAATCAGCATCACCGTTGCGTTCGGCACATCCACACCGACCTCCACAACCGTCGTACAAACAAGAAGCTGCACCTCGTTTGCTTTGAATCTTTCCATGATATCGTCCTTCTCCGCAGGCTTCATCTTGCCGTGCAGCAGTCCGACCGTGTAATCGGCAAACGCACCGTTTTTCAGATTCTCCGCATAGCTCGTCACGGCGGTGAGATCGCTCTCGCTGTCCTCGATCATCGGACAGACGATATACACCTGCTCGCCGGCATCCAGCCGCTGTTTCAGAAAACCGAACGCACGTTCGCGAAGTTTTCCTGTCACCGCATAGGTCTGAATCGGCAGTCTGCCCTTGGGCAATTCATTGATGATCGATACATCCAGATCACCATAGATGATGAGCGCGAGGGTGCGCGGAATCGGCGTTGCGGACATGACCAGCTTGTGCGGTGTGCCGCCCTTTTCTGCAAGTGCAGCACGCTGTGCAACACCGAATCGGTGCTGTTCGTCCGTAATGACAAGTCCGAGGGCGGAAAAAACCGTATCCTTCTGAATCATCGCGTGTGTGCCGACCAGCACATCAATCTCCCCTGCCGCAAGGGATTCCTTGATCACGCGCTTCTGCTTTGCGGTGAGTGAGCCTGTCAGCAGCTCCACGCGGAGTCCGAGCGGCGAAAGAAATCCCGTCAGCGTATGGTGATGCTGCGCGGCAAGGATCTCCGTCGGCGCCATCAGCGCACTCTGATATCCGTTCTTTGCACAGAAATAGCAGGCAGCGGCGGCAACGGCAGTTTTACCGCTTCCCACATCGCCCTGCAGCAGACGGTTCATCGGCAATGCACTGCAAAGATCCTGTGCGATCTCCTCCACCGCATGCTTCTGCGCGTTCGTCATCTCAAACGGCAGAGCGGACAGAAACGGTGCAAGCTCCGTCTGCGGATTCATCTGATACGCGGTTTCGGTGCGGTTGCGGCCGCGGAGCATGAGCATACCCAGCTGCAGATGCAGCAGCTCATCAAACGCCATTCTCCGCTTTGCCGCAGACAGATTTTCCTCCGAGGTCGGACAGTGCAGTTCGCAGATCGCCTCGCTGAGCGAAATCAGGTGATATTGCGCACGGACAGAATCAGGCAGCGATTCAAATGGCTCGCGAGAGAGGATCTGAAGCGCCTCGCGGAGGTTGGTCATCACCATCGCATTCGTCAGACCTGTCGTCAGCGGATAGACCGGCTGCATCAGCACAGGCGCGTCCGCACGGAGAATGTGCGGCGATGCAATCTCACGGCGCAGCAAACTGCCTGTGACCTTGCCGTAAAAGCGGTATTCCACGCCCTCTCTGAGCGCGTCAAACGCGTAGTAATTGTTATAGATCACGACCGTGAAATCCGCCTCGCCGTCAGTTGCGACCGCTTTATAGACCGTCAGCCCCTTGCGGATCCGCTGTTCGCGCATTTTCTTTACGATCACGCCCGACAGCACACAGGGCGCGTCGATCGGCGACTGCAAAACAGGAACAGGATTACGGAAGTCGAGATAGGTGCGCGGAAGGTGGTAAAGCAGATCATACGCAGATGTGATCCCGAGCCGTGCATATGCCTGCGCGCGCTTTTCGCCCACGCCGCGGAGTGCGGAAATCGGCTGAAACAGGGTTGTCATGGGCAAAAACCTCCTTTTGTTGCTGTGATCTATTATACACCAACACGCACCGTTTTTCAAGACAAAAGAAAAACGGGACACAGGTGTCCCCTGCATCCCGTTTTCCGGATGGAGTTTATACGAACGCGGCTTTCCGCGGTTGTGTGCTCTGTTCATGCAGATCCCGTTTTTCGGGGCGGATCGTCTTGACCAGCGTGATCTCACCGAGAATATGGTCGTTGAAGATCGGCACCTCCTCTGAGGGGAGCCACAGCTCGCGGCGGTGTTTGTCGCCGACATTCTGGACAGGAAACGCGCTGATATATGCGTCGTCGATATAGCAGCAGACAATGTGACAGATCTCCTGCTCCCACCATGCCTGCGCGATCTCTTCTGCGAAGCTCTGCTGCAGAATCAGGTGAAAGATGGGCTGCTGTTCGCCGCGCGGCGGAAAACGACGGTTTCCGGATGCGACAATCTGGCGATATTCCACTTCGCCGACAGGACGGTATAATGTCATAGAATCACTCCTCCCCGGGATGTTTGATCAGAATGCAAAAAGGCGGTGCATGCTGTGGCACCGCCCGGATTTGTGTAAATCTTGGAATGATCGGATTATCTCTGCTCGCAGATGAGCTTGATCGCGGTGCGTTCTTCCCCGTCGATCTCAATATTTGCAAAAGCAGGAATACAAATCAGGTTGATGCCAATGGGGGCAAGGTAGCCTCTGGCAACGGCAATTGCTTTGACTGCCTGATTGCACGCGCCGGCGCCGACCGCCTGCACCTCAACGGATTTCTGTTCGCGGATTACACCGGCAATTGCACCGGCAACGGAATTGGGAACGGATTTTGCGGATACTTTCAATACTTCCATGATGGTTGGCCTCCTCAAAAAGATTGTGTCTTTGGTGGTGCGTTACTTGTTGCTATAATCCCCCAATCTATTATATATTATAGCGCAATCCGCATGCAATTGCAAGTATTTTTACAATTTTCGTCTATTCTTTCCTATTTATCCGCTGAATATTTGTGCATCTTCCCGACGCCGGATCAAAACTGATTACAACCGCGTTCAGCATACAGGGTGAATCCGCCTCGGTAAACTGCACAGGGAAGTGAAACCGCTGCTTATCCACCGCAGGCTGTACCGCAACCCCCAGCACAGAACGCGCAGGACCTGTCATACCCACGTCGGTGATATAGCCCGTGTGGCCGTCGATGATCTCCTCATCCGCGGTCTGGACATGGGTGTGTGTGCCGACCAGCGCCGTGACCTTGCCCGCAAGGTAGTAGCCCATCGCCTTTTTCTCGGCGGTCGCCTCCGCATGAAAATCCACCAGAATATTCGGTGTGTCGATCTCTTCCAGCAGCGCGTCCATCACGGAATAGGGATTATCCAGCGCCTCCAGATAGACTGTACCCATCAGGTTCACCACCGCTACACGGCATTTTCCGAGGTCGATGACCGAAACGCCGTGGCCGATACAGCCCGCAGGATAATTGGCAGGACGCAGGATATTCTCCTGTTCAAAGATCGAAACCGAATCACGGCGGCGGAAGGCATGATTTCCCGTTGTCAGAAGATCCGCGCCTGCGTAAAGCAGCTGGTCAGCGGAATGGCGCGTGATGCCGTTGCCCTGCGCGGAATTCTCCCCGTTGATGACGGTGACGTCGATCGCAAACTCGCGTTTGAGCGCAGGCAGCACCTTTTCCACATAGTGACTGCCGACGCCGCCGACCACATCGCCGATAAACAATAAATTCATATTCTGTCCTCTCCTTGCTCGGTTCGGGGCGCATTTCCCCGTCTGTTGTTTTATTGTACCACGGCGGCGGCGAAAATGCAACTTCCGCTTGCATTTTACAAAAAGAAGCGGTATACTTATATAGGAATGCCCGAAAAATCGGACAGACAAAGGAGAAATCGGCATGATCTATTTACTGGAGGATGACGACAGCATCCGGGAACTCGTCACCTATACATTCAACAACTCCGACATGGAAGCAGTCGGCTTTGACCGTCCCTCTGCATTCTGGAAAGCAATGGAACAGCAGATTCCGGATCTTCTGCTGCTGGACATCATGCTCCCCGAGGAGGACGGGCTTCAGATCCTGAAAAAGCTCCGCGCACAGCCTGCCACCAAGCAGCTGCCTGTGCTGATGCTCACCGCAAAGGGAAGCGAATATGACACCGTGCTGGGGCTCGACTGCGGCGCAGACGACTATGTGCCCAAGCCGTTCGGCATGATGGAGCTGCTCGCGCGTGTACGCGCCCTGCTCCGCAGAGCGGAGCGCGAGAAAAAGTCGCTGGAGGATTTCACGATACGCTCTCTTTATGTCTGCCCTGCCAAGCACCTTGTCCGCGTGGGCGAAGAGAACATCACCCTCACGCTGAAGGAATTTGAACTGCTGTGCGTATTGCTGGAAAACGCCGGCGTCGTGCTGACGCGGGATCAGCTGCTCAACCGCGTGTGGGGCTATTCCTTTGACGGGGAAAGCCGCACGGTGGATGTTCACATCCGTTCTCTTCGTCAGAAGCTCGGTGTCTGCGGCGATCTGATTGAAACCGTGCGCGGCATCGGCTACCGCGCGTCCGCAGAATAGGATTCACACGCTTATGACCAAACGAATTTTCCGTTCCATCTTCTTTGTTGCGGTTGCCGTTCTGACAATCGCGCTCACAGTCATCACCGCAATCCTCTACCAGCACTTCTCCGACCGTGAGCTTTCCCGTCTGCGCGAAGACACTGCCTATATCGCTGCAGGCACGGAAGCAGGCGGCACCGGCTATCTGGAAACGGTCGGTCAGACGGATGCAGAAACGAGAATCACGCTGATTCAAGCCGACGGAACAGTGCTGTATGACAGCGAAACAGATGCCGCCGCACTGGAAAACCATGCCGGCCGTGAGGAATTCCGCCTCGCTGCGGAAAACGGGATCGGCACCGCGGTGCGATATTCGGAAACAAATTCTGAGCGCACAATCTACTGTGCGATGAAACTGGCAGACCACTCTGTCATCCGTCTGTCACGCAGCCATATCAGCATCCTCGCTCTGCTACTCGGTATGTTCCAGCCGCTTCTGCTGGTGTTTCTTGCTGCGGTCTGTATGTCGGCGGCACTCGCAGGCTCGCTCTCTGAAAACATCGTCCGCCCGGTCAACAATCTGGATCTCGAACAGCCGAACAAGGATTCGGTCTATCCCGAACTGAAACCGCTGGTGGCGCGGCTGTCCATCCAGAACCGCCAGATCAGCGCACAGATCAGCGAGCTGCGGCGCAAGCAGCAGGAATTCTCCTCGATCACCGACAATATGCAGGAGGGCTTCCTGATCATCGACAGTCAGGGGAATCTGCTGTCTTACAACAGCAGTGCGCTCCATCTGCTCAAGGCAGAAGCGCCGATCAACGGACTGAATCTGCTGACAATCCGCGGCAATGCGCCCGTGCGGAGTGCTGTCCGCCAGGCACTCGACGGCAAGCACAACGAGATCACCCTGCTCAACCACGGACGGCATTACCGTCTGTTCGCCAATCCTGTCACACAGGAGGAAGAGGTCATCGGCGCGGTGCTGATGCTGCTCGACGAAACCGAAAAGGAACAGCGCGAACAGCTCCGCCGCGAATTCACAGCGAACGTATCGCATGAGCTGAAAACGCCGCTCACCTCGATCTCAGGCTTTGCGGAGATCATCAAGAGCGGCATGGTGCGCGAGGAGGATATCTCCCGTTTTGCAACCAAGATCTATGACGAGGCACAGCGGCTCATCACCCTTGTCGGCGACATCATCAAGCTGTCGCAGATGGACGAGAACTCGATCCCTGTCGA